>BQIW01000027.1 GCA_021604105.1 Nitrospirales bacterium
CTATGACGTGCGGCTCACCCCGAAGCCGGCGTGGTTGAATACCTTTACCGATACGGGCAAGAAGCTGGTGACCTCGGATACGACCCTGCACCTCTTTGCTCGGGCCTTTCCGGCCGGGCCGATCACTCTCGGGGGCAATGCCGGCGGGGGAAGCGGCAGCATGTATTCCGTCATCGTTCAACCGGGGGAAGGCCGCTCTCCCGATATTACGCCGCCCACGACCAATGTGCTTTGGCGCAATGCGAGTAGCGGTGAAGTAGCTGTTTGGCGGATGAATGGGATGACCATTACGTCGGTGGGTTTCCCTGGAAGTACTTCTATGGATTGGAAGATTAAGCAGGTGGGAGATATTAATGGTGATGGTGAAGGAGACATCCTTTGGCAGAACACCGTAAATGGGGTTGTAGGTATTTGGCTGATCAAGGAGGGGAAAATCCACTCATCAGGGTTTCTCGGAGGTGTTTCATCCGAATGGGTTGTTAAAGGGATTGGGGATGTCAATGGTGATGGCAAAGGGGATGTGATCTGGCGTAATCCTGATAGTGGAATGGTGACAGTGTGGTTTATGGATGGGCTGTCGATCAACTCCGTTGGATTTCTTGGAGGCCCTCCCACTGTGTGGAAAATAGAGCAAGTGGGTGATATCAATGGCGACGGGAGGGCCGACCTGGTTTGGCAGAACCAAACGAATGGCACTGTTGCGGTCTGGTTAATGAATGGGTTGACCATTACGTCGGTGGGATTTCCCGCAAGCACCTCGCTGGATTGGAAAATTCAACTTCTTGGAGATGTCAATGGGGACGGTAGGAGGGATGTGATCTGGCGCCATAAAAAAAGTGGAATGGTGTCGGTGTGGCTGATGAACGGGGCGAAGACACCCTTGGCAGGTTTTATAGGAGGCATACCCCTCGAATGGGAAATTAAGCAGGTGAGTGATGCGGATGGAGATGGGAAGGGAGACGTTATCTTGCAAAATCGGATGAATGGCAAGGTGGCGGTGTGGCTGATGAATGGTTTGAAAATCGGTTCCGTGGGGTTTCCAGGCAGTACCCCGGTGAACTGGGAAATTCAAAAATAAATTGGGTTGTTAAAACAACATAAGTCACACTGATATCAAAGAGGGATTGGTTTGGGTGGCTACAGGGGTGAGCGATGAAATACCAGATTCAACGAAAACTACGGAGCGGGCGCCACTTCATGTTATGTGGCGGGATGCTCCTGAGCCTCATTCTATGCGGACTGCCGGATCGGGCATGGGCATCTGATCGGCAGATTCAACTTCATGTCGATTCCGGGCGATGGACGGGTCAGTTGGAACAGGTCACTCTGCGCACAGTGCTTGGGCAGTTGCATAAACAATTGGGCGTGGAATATGTGGCACCGGATGCAGAATTGGAAAAAGTTATTTCGGCTAGGTTACAGAATGAACCTTTGCACCGGGCACTTTCGAAGATCCTGGCTCAGTGGGACTATGCCTTTACATTGAATGCCGCTGGAACTATCACCACACTCCATGTGATGGCTAAGATGTCATCAGAAGTATCCCTATCAGGAAAGACGGCTAAAGGCTGGGGGCCGGAACCTTACGAGCAAAAGGACAGTGCACTCCCAAGGTACGGTTTAGCAGGCCATGAGTTAGATATGGACCGGGAAAGTCAGATGAACAAGAATGCATTCAGGTCTGAACGGCCAACTCATGGGAAAGGAAGATTAAGTGGACAGGTGTTTGCCATAAGGAATGGTCCCATGGAGATTAGTCCTCCTGCACCTAGGGCTTTCATGCCAATTTCCCCAGCCATTAGTACTGACATGCAGATTACTCCGGGAGGTAGTGGGCGAGTAATGGAAATCATTCCTCCGACCGCATATCCTCTAATGCCTATTCAACCCGTGCCCAAGGAGATGCAACAAGAAATGCTTCTGCCGTTGCGCCCATAAAATCGAACCAAAACTTTTCCCACCGCCTTGTCACTTATTGGCAGGACAGGCAGCTCTAAATAAATAGACAAAAGGCTAGAATTATTACGCAATGGTATTAAGCAGTGAGTTCGTTAGATCATGGATGATTCATACTGATTCGAGCGGACCGCGACTATTGGAAAATTCGTATGGCTAAGTGCAGAGCCTGCATTCTGCTCCTTTCAAGCCGAAATTCTGATATTGGGTAGGGATCGTGTTGCTCAGGGCATACTCCATTTAGCATTTGCCCGCTCTCGTCCTCCTCGGTATTCCCAGCTTGCCACCACAGGGATGGTCCTGCTGGTCGGAGCATTTTGAGCTCCCCGCCATTTTATTCTGGTTTAAATTTTATGTTGTGCCTTTGCGCCTATAGAATCCTGGGAAAAAGTTGATGAGAAGAAAAAAGGGATTCTGAGTATTTAGGGAATGATGCTCACGAGCACCATGGCAGAAGTCTGGGTGGATGGGGATTGAGAAGAAAAGGTGTTCATTTGCTGGTTGTGTGCGATTTTGAGGCTGAGGGTTTGCTGACGATGGTTCAGATGCAAGTAGTCCCGGACGTCTTTTTCGAATAACAGCGAAATGTCGTAAATTTGAGGATTGGATGGGGTATTCGTGCGTTGGTTGAGAACGTATTGTCCGAGAATGGAAACATGCAAGGAGTCATTCACAGCAAGATAGGCGTACCCAAATTTTGCCGCAAGCGTGTCACTACGAAGGGAATCAAATCGATTCAGGTCACGGGCAAATTCAACTCCAGGGTTAAGCGTCGAAGTTGGGGAAACCCGGAGGTTGGAGCCAAGCCTGGCAAAGAAGCGATCGTTTATCATGGACCCACGGGATGTGACTCGCCGAGTAAATCCCCACTGGGGTGTGAGATCTACCGGTTCTAATAAATTCAAGCTGCCCCTCATCTTGGTTCCTATTTCTTGCTCTGATTCATTCTCCACAAACTCACTTCGAGACGTTTTATAGTATGAGGACCAATCGCCTTTGCTCGCTCCATATAGGAACGACAGATTCGCCGAAACGGATTCTGTGGAAATGGCATCGGAGAGAGGTCCCTCGGGTCGAGTGAAGATGTCTGTCTGCTTCCGGGCATATCCAAGGGTTAGGCTGGGCCAATTGGGAGCGGCCAAGAGCAATGAAAATTTTTGCTGGGTAGCGATAGTCTGGGCACGGGCTAGATTTCCCTCCACATTACTGGCGAATCGGCTAAGTTCAATCTTAGGAGTGAGGAGGGGAAGATTCCATTCCCACATCAGTTTTCCTCCTATTCGATCATTGGGTGTGGTAAATGAAGTGTTTCCGGTCTCTTGCCCGGAGAAGCCATACTGAGCATGATACTTCATGCTTGCAGTGGCCCCCTTGATGACGATTTGAGCTCCCATGCGGTTGGTAAAGGGTGTGGCGGAGTTATCCGTTACCAATGGGTCCCGATACACCATCTGGATTCCAGCCGTCAGAGCTTCCTGAAAAAGAGGTATGTCATTTGACGCTTCATACAATCTACTCCCACCTTGGTTCACCAGGGAGGGCATATCACGAGCGCCCTGAAGGTTGAACGGTTCACGTTTTTGAGTAAAGTTGAAACGAGTGAGAGCATATTCATCCTTAGATTCAGTGCAGGGGGTGCTCGGGGAGAAGAACGGCGAGGAACCTCCTAAATTGGAATAGATTGGAGAACCACAGGCATTGGGATGTGGGTCGGTTCGCAGACCTAGTCGATCAACAAGCGGAATCGAATCCGCAGAAAAAACGGAGCTGCTCATACATGGGAGAAGCAAACTTCCAAGAATTAACCAGAGAACAGTCCGCACCATCACCTGCCCCCTTCTCTATGATTTTTTCTCCTATTCCTTATCGGTAAGCAACACAGATGCCGTAGTGTAAAAACGGCAGAAATTTCCTCTCTAATGGTTGAGTTGTGTCAAAAGAAAAAGAAAAGAATTGATCTCCTTATCATTATTTAAGGTTGGGACAATTCGGGAGCTGGAAAACTATGCCTATCTTCAGAAAAACCTGGGGGATTTCAGACACACGTTCCCTGTGCTTTTATAGCCACAAAGGAATTGTGCTGATGCAGGAATGATTTAACGTGGAGGCAGAGGGGGCAGACCCAAAAATTGGTGAATGAATTGTCTAATCCGCGTTTTCAAATCTTGAAATAATCGAATATCTGTATCCAAAAGTCACAAAGGTTGTCCAAAACGATATAAAGAACGATTATGGCCATTCACTTTTTGATCACTGAATGATCTGCGCGACTTACTCCCCAAAAACTAATGGATTGGTCAAATATTTAAGGGCAGGACTTTCAATAGGGGCAATATTCTCGGATTCTTTGGGATGAGAATTCGATGGATTAGAAATGCAGAATAGGGCTTGGCATCAGAGGTTCACCTAGGCTAACGACTGCTGCATGGTCAATACGCTATGACGCCAAAAATAGGTTGAGGAAATTGTGAATTCTTATTTTTTTTCTTTCCATCGCATCAAGTATGGGAGTTTGGCGAGAAGTTTGGTCATTAGGAAAAGACTCGTAATTCAACACGAGTCAGATTCCGTAATGAAATGCAGTGACTAGAGACTAATGAGTATGCTCATTTTCATGGGAAGTTTATATTTTTAACTCTTCAAAGCCTGTGAGTTCTTAAACGAATGGGTGATAAAATGGAGGTATGGATGAACCGGATTTTGTATTTTTTATTCAGCATAGGGTTGGCGGCACTGTCGATAGGAGGAATGGCGGCCTTGTCTCAAGAAAGTCTTGCAGCAGAAAAGACTCACTATGCCAAAGCCACATTTGCCGGAGGATGTTTTTGGTGCATGGAAGAGGTGTATGAAAAAGTTGATGGAGTGGTATCTGTTGTCTCCGGGTATACGGGAGGCCACCTGTCCAATCCCACATATGAGCAAGTTTCGGCCGGAGGAACCGGGCATGCTGAAGCCGTTGAAGTGACTTACGATCCCACCAAGGTCACGTATCAACATTTGCTGGAAGTGTTTTGGCATAATGTTGACCCTACGACGCCGAATGCCCAGTTCTGTGATCATGGCAATCAATATCGAACCGCTATTTTCTACCATGACGAAATGCAAAAAATGGTAATCGACGAATCCAAGCAGGGAGTGGAGAGTTCCAAATCATTTCCACAACCCATCGTGACCGAGATTGTTCCGTTTTCAGTCTTCTTCTCTGCCGAAGACTATCATCAGGATTTTTATAAAAAGAATCCCGTCCGGTACAAATTTTATAAATGGAATTGTGGACGTTCGCAGCGTTTGGAAGAATTATGGGGAAAGCCATAATCCAATAAACCCACTCGTTTCTGGCATTTACTTTATAGTCTTGGTTTTAAAAGGGTGGTAGCCTTCTTTTGGTTCTTTTGACCTTTAACTGCCGCATATACTGTATGAGCTTGCCCGACATGATTCTTGTGGCTGGCGTCGGACGACTCCTTTTTTTTCCCCGCCTGCTCTCGGGCAATGGAGGAGTAGGATGGGACAGCCCATGTTCATTTTTTTGATGGTTCAATAATGGAATTCTATGGCGAGACAATGCATCAAAATGTTAATGGCCAGTCTATTTCATGGGATCTATGCTGGGGAGGTGTGCGAAATGTTTCCGGAAATTCGGGCCAAATCTCTCCTGTCCGGAAAAAAGACATTCGTCATGTTTATTTATGCACCGTCCCTTGGGTAATGGTACTGCCGATGAGACTGAGCAATGCCCCAAAACTGCATTAGCCCTCTCCCCCTTTTGGCTGTTGGATCGCGATTCAAGGCTCGGCACTGACAAATGACCAATTCAAAGCTGACATCTTCAGTGGTAGTCTGAAATATTTCTTCCACTGAATGAAGGCCAGATTAAAGGACTTCTGCCTTAATCCCGGATGTATGAAAGATTCTTTCAGTAGTCCAGAATTGAAAAAGGCAATTCTCGCTTTCCGGACCGGCCGGGTGATGTGTGTGTGGATATGGGTGGGAGTGGTCCTCTCTCTGTCTATTTTGGGTTGTCAGATGCGAGAGGTGCAACCAACATTCAAAGATGAATGTGGGATTCTTCGTTCCAACGTTGATTGGTCCAATCGTATTAAGGTGTTGAATCTCTTAAGTCAGGCATTTTCCCGAAAATGCGATGGCGCAGTCATTGAGTACACGAAACAAGCCCAATCTGGATTTCGCGATAAGACTTTTTCCTTCTCTGGTGAAATGGCCGGGGTCTTTTTATCTGATGGGGTGCTTACGGATTATGTGTTGGAATCGTACGAGCGGGCATATTTAAGCGTTTTGCTTGCTGCAAGTTATTTGAGGACCGGACAGGTCGAGGATGCAAAAGTGGAATTACGGCAGTTGGACCATGAACTATTTGCTCCGTTGTACAATTTCGGTGAAGATCCCGTCAATCTTGTGCTTTCCGCCGTGCTATGGGAAGTGCTTGGTGAACCAGGAGATGCCAGAATCGATTGGTTCAGGCTGGCGGAGCCCACCAGTTCTTTTCTTCTGCATGTGCCTCCTGCTCTTCAATCGTTTGCCCAACAGCAGGTGATCAGGCTGGATCAGAGTGCTCGTCCTACCCCCCGATGGGAGGTCTATGGGATTGGTCGCTTTCCTGAGGTCGATTGGGATTTCAAATTGTTTGGCGCCCCTAATGGATACTTCGTGATTCATCCCAAGCCGCCTTTTCAGAAATTGTGTGTTTCTGAAACAGGCCTACGTCTTTCAACCGAAAGTTGGTTTGCAAAAATCGCGCACAGGCATGATCATGCTTACCACCCTCTTTTAAACATTCAGAGTTGGATTCGTTTACCTTTCGGTGTGGTGTATGGCCTAGTGCCTTTTTCTCTTGGTGTTGGGGTGGCTGTAAGTGGATGTGCGGGGGCAGCCTCACTTGGAGGAAGAGACAGTGGTGATTTGTGTGCCTTGTCCATTCTGGGGGGCGTGCAGTTAATGCAAATTGCTCCCACAGTGTTTCAGAATACCGTCCGTCCGGATTTACGTCATTGGGAACTGCTCCCGGCAGCGATTGTTGTCACTCAGGAATCCGATGTTGGCTCTGAGCCCTGTGATAGTCGTCAGGCTCGGTTGCACCTTTTGGTGACTCGTGCTCCTGCCCCTTCTTTTAGTCCTTAGAAATAGGAATTTTCTTCAGAACCATTTCATCCAGACGGGAATGCCTCCTTTCTGGTTAGTGGTCCATACCAGTTCAAATAAAATGGATTGGGTCGATTTTTATTTAACTTGGTAATGAGCCTTAGGGAAATTTGTGAGCCAATGGCCCGAAGGAACATCGCCTTCAAATAAAATAGGTTCTAAGGATTTTATCTGTTTCGATACAATGTGTATCGAAATAGAGAATGGATGAATCGCAAAGGATAAGGTGACAGACCGACAATGAAGAATATGCGCTGGATATTCCCTAGTTTTTTCTTCACTCCCCGTGTATGTCATACTGCATTATCATGGGAATAGGTCTTGCTTTATGAAAGGAATATCTTATGACATACACACCATTTGAAGATGCTCGACTGTTTCTTTTTAAGCAAAACGGTTTACTTGGGTCTCTTCGACTTGGCCTGATCTTGTTGGCAATGGGGGTCATGATGATGGGGGCCAGCAAGGGGTGTGCAGAGGCCAAGCCTCCGGAAACCCTAGCTCCTGCTCCACAGAGTATTGCGGTTTATGCTCTTTCGCGTGGGAAAGGTGTACCTGATCAGGCCATAGAGGTGCTATCCCGCTCTCGCACCCTTCTTAAGTCTGCCCAGGAACGTGGGGAGGTCCGGCGAATGGTTGAGCAACGTATTGGAATAGAAGGGGAGACGAGGCTCTGCGCGGAATTTTCTGATGCGGAATCGGCTCATTCAATGATTGAGAAACTTCAGCAACTTGGCGAGGGAGTGGATTTGATCAACGTAAACGTTGAGCCGTGTCCCCCATGATCATCATTTAACCTCCAGGAATCTGTTTCGGGGAATACGCCATCTACTCTCCCTAGTTTTTCTTATAGAGCAGCAGGGAGGATCATTATTACATGCAAAGGAGTGGAATTATGAAAAGTTGCCAAGTCTTTCTCAATCGGACATTGATGGTGGTAGGAATGGTCATCGGATTGGCTGCCTGTTCCCAACTCCACACAGCTCCAGTCCCAACTGTTGACGGTGGGCCCAAAAATTCTCCGGACCAGGGTAAGCAAATTTTGTCGGATAACGCAAAACAGAAACGAGACGAATGGAAAACCAAGACTTTTGAGGAGTTTAAAGCCCAAACGTATAAGGAACCATTTGAAGGTGGAAAATTTATTGTGAACGGTGATACCCCGATTCTCAATGAAAAACTCCTGCAGGAATTTTTTGAAACCCGTATAAAGGAATCGGGCAACTCTCGACAAGGGGCTCGTACGAAATTAACCGTTCACCAAGTCAATGGGCAGGACGCAGTTTGGAATTCGGTAGAAAAACGGCAGTTGACCTACTGCGTCAGTAAAACATTTGGCGCGAACTATGAAAAAATGAAGTCCGACATGGAAGCTGCCGGAAACGCATGGGAGGCGGTGGCTGCGGTTGATTTCATTTATGTGGGAGGAGAGGATGATTCTTGCACGGCATCTAACCCGAATGTGGTTTTTGATGTGCGACCGGTCAACGTGAATGGCCAATATCTGGCTCGAGCCTTTTTCCCCAATGAACAACGGTCCTCACGAAATGTCTTGGTAGATAATAGTTCTTTTCAATTGGATCCTAATGGGAAGTTGTCGCTACAAGGGATATTGCGACATGAATTAGGCCATACGATTGGATTCCGGCATGAACATACCCGCCCGGATTCGGGTACGTGTTTTGAGGACAATAATTGGCGGCCGTTAACCAGTTACGATGCCTTCTCGGTCATGCATTATCCGCAATGTAACGGCAAAGGGGATTGGTCACTGACCTTGACCCACATCGATAATAATGGGGCGGCGTGTTTGTATGGCCCGGCCCAGGGATTCACCATTGATACCTCAATTTGCCAGGGACCGGATGAACCGCAGGGACCCATAGCCTGCGGACCCAAAACGGAAACTTTTGTCGGACAAAATGTGGCTAAGAATGCAGAGAAAACTTATGGCCCCTTTATGGTGGTTCCAGGAACATTAGTGGATGTGGTTATGCATGGAGAAGCTAATCCGGGTGATCCAGATCTCTATGTTCGGTTCAATCAGGAGCCGACAACAACTGACTACGATTGCCGTCCTTATCTTTCTGGTGCGGAAGAAAAGTGCGTTCTTGATGTGCCAACCAATGGGACTGCCGTCCATGTTAAGGTTCGGGGATATTCAGACGCGCATTTCAATCTTACTGTGACTCATACTCCTACACATTAATTTGTTCACCATATTGGATACCAGGGCAGGGAGGCTAAAGCCTCTCTGCCCCTAATCCTGTTGAATGGCTGGTGGGATGACAGGCTCCTGAACAATAGTTGAGAGAATCAACTCTGCTAGGGGGTAGATTGAGCACAACGGAAGCCGATATTTGCGGAACGTTCTTCTGGAATGGCGCCTCCCCGCGTCGCTGTCCGCAACATGACCGGACGACTCTTCCATGAACCGCCCCGTACAACCTTATAGCGCCCCGATTTGGGGCCTGGCGGATTCTTTTCTGGCATGATGGGGTAATAATCCGGTCCCAGCCAATCATTAACCCATTCCGCGATATTGCCGGCCAAATGCAATACTTTATAAATACTTTGACCATCCTCGAAGCTATCCACGGTTGCAACCAGAGGAATTTCATGGACGTGGTATTGCCCGAATACGGCTAAGTCCGCTGTCGGGTCCATTTCCCCCCACGGAAAGATGCGTGCAGATTCCCCTCTTGCTGCTTTTTCCCATTCAGCTTCCGACGGCAGTCTCTTGTTATGTTGTTCGCAAAATGCTTTGGCTTCTTCCCATGTGATGTAGAGGGCAGGCCAGGAAGCGAGTGCTTGATCAGGAATGAAATGTACACTAATGAGATGCCAAATCAGTCCCCGTAATTCCTGAGAGACCGGCCTGTTGGTTGTGAGCAGAAATGCCAAATATTCGCTTAAGTTGGCTTCATAGCGATCCATGAGAAATCTATCTACCCAAATGGGACGTTGAGGAAATTCCGTGTCGTCATAATGCATTTCAAGGCTATGCCGAAGATCGTCCCGACGATTGGTGCCCATCAAAAATACTCCTTCAGGAATGGCAACTTGTGGGGAGGGTTCGGCCATGCTGGCGATATGAGCGATGTGAGCATTCACCTCGTCCGGGGGGGGAGTGGTTTCTCCGATTGCCAAACCGGAAAGTCCCAAGAGGAGACCAATGGCAAGGAAGGCAGTCAACACACGATTATGGGAGGGTCGAACTGTTGTGAGCGACAGGAAAAATATGTAAAGCATGGTTCTTATGTGTATGGAAATTCAAACGAGGGAAGTCTACGTGAAAGGCATTTTTGGAGCAAGCCGAAAATGGGAGACACAACATGGTATCAGAGCTGGGGCGAGATGAGATTCGAAAATTACCGGGTAAGGGGATTAGGATAATCTGAAATTCTGGCTAGGGCCAATGCATGTACCCGTGTGAAGTGAGTCAAGTTGGCGCAGGGCATATGGAAACGGGAGTGCCAGAAATTGTAAGGCGAGAGATAAGGACATCCACAGATGACAGATTGATATCCCTACACGCTTTTATGGCGTAGTAATCTTCTGGGAAAATCTGGGCCCAAGGGATGTTTAACAATTATATCAAGGCTGATACTAAAACGAGATGATTGAGAGTGTGTGTCCTGCTGCTGTGTTGAAATGTTTCTGTCTGCACCTTATTGAATTTTGAGGATGAGGTTTTTCTATATGAGGGGGTATTACGGCGACCACCCGGGTATACTTCAATCGGTAAAGGTTTCGTCGGGTCTGGTTTCTCTTCTAAGGGCAGGAGTGGGAGTTGCATCTCTCATGAGGTTGTCTGATAAGGCTTGATTGATGAGTCCAGGGTCCTTGTCATCATTAATCTTGGCCAATGATCAGCCAAGGTTTGTACCCTGCAAGGCTTGGAAAGTCTTGTGGGCTTGGCCCCAAAGGAATACTTGCTGGTATTCAGGGACGAGATCTTGGAAAGAAAATTGTTGGAACGTTTAAATAATAGCTGGCCATTATCGTGTTTGCGAGGGGAACATGAATAACGATATTTCTAATTCTGCTTTTCGCATGGAAAGGCGTGTCTGCTTGAAAGTGTTCTGTGGCCTACTTATGGTAGGCACCCTTTCCGCGTGCATAGGAGACAAGTATCAGCAACAAGCGGATGTCATTAAAGGCCATGTGGAAATGTTTTATGGCCATTTACAATCCCATCAGGTTGAGCAAGCCATGTTTGAAAATGAACAGATCGAGCAACTTGCCTTAAGAAATGAAGAGCGCATGCTCCGTGGTGTAGGTCAGATGAGGCAGGATGAGAAAACGCAGGAATGGAAAATTATCAAAACAGCCAAAGAAACAGCTGCGGAGAATTGGCTAGCATTGGCCCAGTATTTTTTGATAATCCAACAGTACAACAAAGCTCTGGGTATCTACCAACGGATTATTGAAACCTACGAAGGCTCACCCTACCAACTATATGTTGATCGGGCAAAAATGGGAATGCGTGATGTGGAAGCCATCCTGGATCCCGGAGCTCTTCCTGTAGTTCCAGCAAGGTAGTTTTAGCTAGCACTGAGAGTTCTTTTCAATGAATAGTGATGTCTATGTATCCAAATCCAGCGGGGAACTATTTAAATTTCAATATATGATACCTTTTCGATATTTTTGTATAGTATGAAAATAGATGAGTGGTTCTGAGACGATGCTGGAGAGTGCGGATTTATTGTGCATAAAAACTTTCTCCTTCAAGTGGCGGACACCAGGCCTTAACGATTTGAATATTTTGAATTGTGCAGGGTGAAAACCTGGTGCAATATACTTGAGGGGCAACAGCCGTCATATGTGATCCCACTTTGGAATTGGGCACAAGCCCCTCAGGCCATGGAGCGATACCAAAGGCCCACTCTCCTTCCAGGCTTCTCGTGTCTTCATAATACACGTTAAAGCCAATGAATCCTCTCCCAGATGTTGTGCAATAAACATTGTAGGGCGGCAATTGAATATCCACATGGAAAATGTAGCCATCTTCCACCCAGGAATCCCCAAACTCGATAGTTAGTTCATCAGCCGAGGCTGATGTTATCAGACTCAATGAACTGAGAAGGGTCAGAAAAATCCCACAACTCAAGATTAAATACTTCAGAGATATTGAGGTTTTCCTGTAAAAAATGTGAAGGAATGACATGCCGCGTATATTCATTTGGATATGCCCTCACTGTTGTATGAATGGATTAGACAAACAGATTATTTATCCGACTCATGGCATGTTTGCCAGTTTTCCCAACTATACCGATCATTTTTCGGATTCCGTCAATACAGCAAAGGAGGGGTCGGGGGATCGGAAGCTTTTTAAATTTAAGTGAGAGAGAAAAGTTAATGCCGGAAAGATTTAAGGTAGGAGGGAAGATCTGGTCAGATCCCAATTGAAAAGAGATTCGGGTTTTCTCCAAAATGTTGCAAAGTTTTTGAGGTGATTTGTCGACCTCGGGCCGTTCGATCCAGATATCCAGATTGAAGCAGAAAAGGTTCGTGTACATCTTCTAATGTGGATTTTTCTTCTTGAATTGCTGCGGCCAATGCGTCGATGCCGACCGGTCCTCCCTTAAATTTTCTGATTATGGTCAAGAGTATCTTCCGGTCCATTTCATCCAAACCCGCCTGATCGACTCCCAACCATTTTAAGGCCTCCTGTGCGACCGATCTCGTGACCCGGCCCTGGGCTTTGACCTCTGCAAAGTCACGCACACGTTTGATTAACCGATTAGCAATCCGGGGAGTTCCACGAGCACGGCCAGCAACTTCTCCTGCCCCTTCATCATCAATGTGTATTCCAAGTAGTTTAGCGGATCGGGTAATGATGACCTGTAAATCTTCAGGCAGATAATAATCCAATCGATAAACAAGCCCAAAGCGCTCGCGCAGAGGGGAGGTAAGGGAGCCTGCACGTGTGGTGGCTCCAATGAGCGTAAAAGGCGGGAGATCTAATTTCATGGTCCGCAGGGAAGGGCCCTGTCCAATCACTAAATCAATTTGGAAGTCCTCCATGGCGGGATACAATACCTCTTCGGCCGCTGGAGGTAATCGATGAATTTCATCGATAAATAGAACATCTCGTGGCTGAAGGTTTGCTAAAATGGCTGCTAGGTCGCCCGCATGAGTGAGTACCAGCCCTGAAGTAGAGCGAATCGTGCCCCCCATTTCTTTGGCGATAATATGAGCGATGGTGGTTTTGCCTAATCCCGGGGGTCCATAGAAAATGGCATGGTCTAAGGCTTCTCCTCTTCCCATTGCCGCGTCAATACAAACCCGAAGCGATTCTTTCATCCGCTCCTGCCCGATATACTCCGTTAAGCGTTGAGGCCGAAGAGTTCCCTCAAGGCTTTGCTCTTCCTCTATGAGGTGAGTGGTAAGAATCCGGTCGTCCATATATGGAATTAGTCTATACAGAACTATTGGAAAAACGGCAGTCTTGACGATGTTGGGAAAATAGAAGAGGGAGGATGACTCCCTCTTTCGGAAGATGATTCAAAAACGGAAAATAGGCTGGGGAGTGGGATGAAGCTGCGGCTCCAAACAAGCTTCCTAGAATCCTGAAAATAGATCCTGACAGCCCAGACAGAATTCCACATTTACTTGCCGTTCAAGGAAATTCACGAGAAACCCTTGCTGTTCATACAAGAGTTTGGCGCCCATCAGTGTTTCATTCGGAAAATCCTCTGGTCCCAGTAGGTCTCGGATTTCTTTTGTGGATTTGGCTCCGAGGACATGCCGGAAGATACCACGGACTTTATGGGCAAATCGATTATTGATAAATATGAGATCTACTTTCCCGTCCGTGATACGGACTCCTGCCATTGCACCAGTTGGATTTTCTTTATCCCACAACAGAATAAAGGTACCCTCTTGCTCTGCCCGAACACCGGAAATCCTTGCTTCGACAAGGGCTTCCACCGCGGTGGCTTCAGGATCCCCTAATTTCACTCGATAGAGGGAAATTTCTGCAGCATTAATTTCCTTTGCCTCTTCAATACTGTTGCGAGTGAGTTCGTATTTGGTGGCCCATGCCGGTGGAGAATGTGATAAAAGACTCATCAGAATAATAGTGGCAGTCCAGATACATGCTGCTTTCAGATTCTTCATGAAATTCCTCATCTAGTAAGGGAAATGAAAATAAGGTTGGGGTGAAAGGATACGATTCCGTCTGTTCAAAACTGATACATGAAGCCTGCAAGATTGTATCCGACCTTTTGTGTAAGGGTCAATTCCATTGGTCAAAGAGAAGCCACAGTCAAGGGGATTCGTATGATATACTCGGCTTCCATGAACAACTCCATCGTGATTAGGGGCGCTCGCCAACATAATCTCAAGAATCTCGACCTGGAGATACCTCGGGATCAGTTGGTGGTCATTACAGGCTTAAGCGGATCAGGTAAATCATCTTTGGCCTTTGACACGATTTACGCCGAAGGCCAGCGTCGATATGTCGAATCACTCTCCGCCTATGCCAGGCAATTCCTTGACCAAATGACGAAACCGGATGTGGATTCTATTGAAGGGCTTTCGCCTGCGATTTCCATCGAACAAAAGACGACGAGTCACAACCCTCGGTCTACGGTGGGAACGGTCACGGAGATCTACGATTATTTTCGTCTATTATTTGCCAGGATCGGACAACCCTTTTGCTATCTTTGTGGGAATGCCATTGCGGCACAAACGGTTCAACAAATGGTGGATGCCATAATCGGGTTGCCCCTTGGCACAAAAATCCACATATTGGCTCCCATTGTGCGAGGACGTAAAGGCGAATATCGCAAAGAATTATTGGCCGCTCGCAAAGCTGGATTTGTTCGGGCTCGTATTGATGGAGATATTCGGGACCTCGGGGAGTCGATTAAGTTACATAAACAACGTAAGCATACCATTGAGATTGTGATTGATCGACTCATCGTCAAGGCAGAGACCGGGGTGACTCGGCGTTTGGCAGACTCGGTAGAAACGGCTCTCAAGATGGCGCAGGGACTTGTGGGAGTGCTGGCAGAAGATGATCAAGTTCGGGTCTATAGTGAACATCTGGCGTGTATTCAGTGTGGTGTCAGCTATTCAGAAATTTCCCCAAGAATTTTTTCATTTAACAGCCCTCATGGTGCGTGTGATGGATGTGATGGTATTGGGTATGAAGCTTCCAGTCATTCTGAATGGGAGGAATGGACCTTCGATACTCCCTGTGCAATGTGTGGGGGAGGTCGGCTGAGAAAGGAAAGCCTTGCCATAAAAATTGGAGGGCAGTCTATTGCTGAAGTGACCCATCTGTCTGTGGGGAATATCTTGGCATTTATGGATGCGTTAATTCTCACCGATCGCGAACAGATAATTGGGCAGCGGGTGCTGAAAGAGATTCGGGAGAGGCTGCAGTTTTTGCTCAACGTCGGATTGGGCTATCTCACCCTGGATCGCCCTTCTGGCACTTTGTCTGGAGGGGAAGGACAACGGATTCGATTAGCCACGCAAATCGGATCGGGATTGGTGGGCGTGCTGTATATTCTGGACGAGCCCAGTATCGGGTTGCATCAGCGGGATCACCGACGGTTACTCCAAACATTGTTACGATTACGTGATATGGGGAATTCCGTGGTGGTGGTTGAGCACGATGCCGAGACCATGCGTGCTGCCGACTATATATTGGATTTAGGGCCGGGAGCCGGCGTGGGAGGTGGGCAATTAGTTGCCCATGGTCCTCCTTCGGTGGTGATGGCTCACCCAAGCTCGCTGACCGGTCAATATCTCAAAGGGAGCCGCCGGGTATCTTTGACTCAACGTGCACGTCAGCCCAAAGGATTTTTGACCGTCGTGGGTGCGGAAAAGCACAATCTTCAGAACGTGACTGTAAACTTTCCCTTGGGTCTGTTGACCTGCGTTACCGGGGTATCAGGGTCAGGGAAAAGCACTCTGGTCGTAGATGTGTTGTTCCGATCCCTGGGACAGGGTTTTTCCCAGAAGAAGCCGGTGTTTGAGGGGTGTCGGGACATACGTGGCCTTGACCTCCTGGATAAACTTATTGATATTGATCAAGCCCCAATTGGACGGACTCCTCGTTCGAATCCCGCCACTTATACCGGCCTCTTCAGTTTCATTCGTGATCTCTTCGCGCAACTACCGGAGTCTCGAGTGCGAGGCTATAAACCAGGCCGCTACAGTTTCAATGTCAAAGGCGGGCGATGTGAATCTTGTCAGGGTGATGGCCTCATAAAAATTGAAATGCATTTTCTTCCGGATATTTATGTGACCTGTGAGGCCTGCAATGGTCAACGGTACAATCGCGAGACCTTGGACGTAACTTATAGAGGGCGAACAATCGCAGAAGTTTTAAACATGACAGTGGCTGAGGCCTTGGAGTTTTTCGTGAACATTCCGCCACTTCGTACCCGACTGCAAACCTTATCAGATGTGGGCCTCCATTACATTAAACTTGGACAATCGGCGACAACCCTGTCCGGAGGAGAAGCCCAGCGTGTCAAGCTTTCCAAGGAGCTCTCGAAACGATCCACTGGTCGTACGCTCTATATTCTGGACGAACCGACGACGGGACTGCATTTTGTGGATATTCAACGGTTGCTGGATGTACTCGACCGGTTAGTGGAGACGGGGAATACGGTCCTCGTGATTGAGCATAATGTGGATGTGATTCAGAACGCGGATTGGGTCATTGATTTGGGACCGGAAGGTGGAGATCAGGGAGGATGTGTGGTGGCGGAGGGAACTCCGCAATCCGTGATGAAAGTTAAGGCATCGTGGACGGGGCAGGTGCTGCTAGAAGATTTTAAAAACCGGTATTCCTGAGAAAGGTTAGGGTTTTTTCTTGTAAATATTCAGCCCGATTTTTTCTTCTCGATCGGGTATCGAGACATTGCCTTCGGTTGAGGCAATGATCGTTGTTTTGCCCGATGAAGAAGGCCCAAAATCCTTTGACAGGTCTACCGTAATTGTTAGCATTGTTCCGTTAACCGTCAATTCCACATTTTTCATGGTTGGTCCTCTCTAGAAGTGCAGATCGATACCGGTTGGATGGTGCTGGCAGAAGTGCCGCCCTATTCTGACAGGCCCGCGAGGCCGAAGAGTGCTCCTGCTCCGATTATATAGGGAAGAACGCAGGTATAGAATACGGATTCCAAAGAAGAATATTTCCATGTGGGAGTAGGACGTGACACATGGTTCTTATAAATAAATTCATATGAGAAAATAAGCATGCCAATGGTCAGAACAAGCACCCGACTAGTTCGAGGCCACGTGTAGAGACCAACGAACAGATAGCTGGCTGTATGAAAACCACTAAATGCACAAAGGATGGGAGCCAGAAAAAAATGGAGAAATAACGCTGAAAGTCGAGGAGAACCCATAGCTTGTGGGGTTGAAATCTCTTGATGGTCCATTATTTGGTTTCGGCAGGCACCGAAGGCGTGGACATGGCAGGTTGGGGGAAGGCCTGCTGGTCTGCGCACGTTTTGCACACACGCGGGCGTCTTTTCAGATAGGAAAACTTTCCGCTAGCCAGACAACTATAATGGACAAAATGCTCACAGATGCTGCAACGAGACCATCCTCCACGGAGCAAAGTACTGTTTCGATATAGGCCTTCGTGACATACCCCGCACATTTCGGGTTCGATGCCCAATAAAAGGGGTTCCCAATCTCCAGCTTGATTTCGAATGCTCATGGAAGAAAAGTATACTGAGTAATTCAGATGAAAACAATGAAGAAAAATTTTGTGAACCGTTTACCGGGCCTATATCCCAGGTTTTAGGTTCACAATTTGACACTCCAAAAATCCATTTGATAGGGTCACCAACGATTTCATCCATCCTTCCACCTCGTCTATTCGCTCCTTTGTGGACATTCAAGCCTATTTAGACCAACAGCGCCAACGGGTTGACCAGTTTTTGGAGAAGAGCGTGCCTCTACTCTCGGCCAATCCCCAACGACTGTACGAGTCCATGCGGTATAGCCTACTGGGTGGAGGAAAACGCATCCGTCCGATTTTGACGATTGCCGCTGCCCAGGCGCTTGGATATGACCGTGACGCCATCTTGCCCTTCGCCGCTTCTTTGGAGTTCATTCATACCTATTCCCTTATTCATGATGACCTTCCCGCGATGGATGACGATGACTATCGGCGCGGCCGGTTAACCAATCACAAAGTATTTGGCGATGGCATGGCGATTTTGGCAGGTGATGCATTATTGACCATGGCGTTTGAGTTATGCAGTCAGGTTGATGGTACAGAGGTTTTTTCGGCAGCTCAGCAGCTAGACATTGTGCGGGAACTGGCAAATGGTGCCGGGCACCAGGGAATGGTGGGCGGACAGGTCATGGATATTCAGGCTGAAAATCAGGAAATTGATTTAGCCCATCTCCAGCAAATCCACACCTTTAAAACAGGGCGTCTGATTCGCGCCGCAGTCCGAATCGGCAGCATTATCGGCGAGGGCACGCCCTTGCAAATGCAATGTTTAACCGACTATTCCGAGGATGTTGGGCTGGCGTTTCAGATTGCCGATGATGTGTTGGACATGGTGGGGACACGGGAGGAATTGGGAAAGGATGCAGGGACGGATGAAAGAAGAGGGAAGCGGACCTATCCGTCATTTTTTGGTATTGAAGGCGCAAGGCAACTAGGAGAGGAATGTGTCCAGCGGGCGATTGCCCGATTGAATGCTTTTGATAAACAGGCTGACCCCTTACGACACATTGCCACTTATATAATGGCGCGACGGTCTTAAAGCGACCTTACACTGTTTCCGATTACCTCTCTCTGATTTACAACAGCTTTGCCGGTCCAGGGCATACCGTGTGGTTATTGAGCGCTTGGCATAGTCAGATTTTATGAAAGTCCTCATTACAGGCTCTTCAGGCTTCATTGGGGCTGCAGTGACACGAGCAGTCGTGGCGAAGGGCGATGAGGTCCGTGTACTGGTTCGGCCCACCAGTAATTTAAAAAATCTAGAAGGATTACGGGTCGAAACTGTTCAGGGGGATTTGCAGGATCCCTTGTCCCTCAAGAAAGCTATTGCCGGCTGCGAAGGGTTATATCACGTGGCGGCGCATTATGCGTTATGGGATCAAGATCCTTCTATCTTTTATGCCATCAATGTCGAGGGAACCAAAAATTTACTCCGTGCAGCACGGGAATCAGGCATTCAACGAATCGTCTACACGAGCACAATTGGTGCGATCGGGTTGCCTGATGAAGGAGGCCTTGGAAATGAAACCCTCTTTCCTTCCTTGGCCCAATTGGCAGGGGATTATAAGCGATCAAAATTTTTGGCTGAGCAGGAAGTCCTCCGCATGGCTCAAGAGGGGTTGCCGGTGGTTATTGTCAATCCAACGGCTCCAGTGGGAGAGCGCGACGTTAAGCCCACTCCAACTGGCCAAATTATTGTAGATTTTATGCGCGGCCGTATGTTGGCGTATATTGAAACCGGGATGAATTTGGTGGATGTTGAGGATGTGGCCATAGGGCATATCCGGGCGATGGAGCGCGGTCGGGTGGGTGAGCGGTATATTCTGGGAAATCAGAATCTTACACTGAAAGAAGTATGTCAGATGCTCAGTCGACTAACGGGAGTGCCTGCTCCGCGGCTACAATTGCCTTGGAGGCTTGTCCTTCCCATGGCGCATGCGAATCAATGGATTGCCAATTTCGTGACCCATCGTCCTCCAAGAATTCCCTTGGAAGGGGTACGGATGGCCAAGTATCACATGCATTATGATTGCACGAAGGCGCGCCAGGAACTGTCGCTTCCCCAAACCCCTGTGGAAACGGCACTGAAAAAAGCCGTTCAGTGGTTTCGCCAACACGGATACTCCTGATCTCTCCTCCGCAAGCTTTGCCCACCTCCAATACAAGGGCAAAGTTTTGAATTTAATTTTCTACTCGCTCACACTGATATTCTCATGCCCGATGGTTTTGTCTTTTTAGGTACATTCTCTATTGTGTGGCAAAACTCCTCGGATGGCGGCGAACCGGCGAGTTTTCCGGCCTCAGGCAGGTATCTTTTCAGTATCCCATTCATGGAATCCTTTTCGTTTCCATTTTTATTGTTTGACGGCAACTGCCTGGACCTGGTGTGAATCCGTGGAAATGGGGCGGGCTTTCAGGGATGGCTATTCGATCCAGGATTAAGAACCTCATGGCCTGTTTTGGGCTTTACGGTGGTGTGTTTTACTTTTGCCAATGTCGTGACCGATCCAGTTTTGGGTGAACGATGGTTTCTGTGAAATATCTTTGGTTAGCCGGAGAAGGGAATTCATTTTGGTGTTCTTCTTACAAATGTTGGGGGATGGGCGGTCGTCGGATTCATCTCTCATCTTGGGTATGGTTGGATGGAGCGGGGCCGAAATGCAACGGGCCCCGTTTCTCGTGAGGTCGTGAGTGGGAAATTGATACTAGGCAATTGTATCTAGTAGGGCATTCTGGTCTTTATTTTGTGGGGCTTCCGAATTGGGGAGGGTTGCCTTTTTACTTCCTGCTCACCGCAGTCCTTTTCTCTTCATTGTGGGGGGGATGGTTCACTTCCAGGATTGCCGAGTCTTGAGGCGGGAGGAAGTGGCATCCCCAAGAAATTTCGACCCCATTGCGGGTCGTGTCGCTTGAGGCCACTACCGCAGGGCCGGTATGATGCAACCATGAAGGGATTTCTAATTCGATGCGGGATCACGGGGTTTGCGGTTTTGTTGGCAAGCCAGATAATCCCTGGCATTGAAATCACAGGGGTTGCGTCGGGGATTGCCGCAGTGGTCATTCTTGCCTTTCTCAATTCCATCATCCGCCCCGTGCTTTATCTCCTTTCAGCCCCATTTATTTTCGTCACATTAGGGCTATTCATGGTTCTCATTAATGGATTCCTCCTCTATCTGGTATCAATTCTGGTGAAAGGATTTATTGTCTCTGGATTTTGGCCAGCGGTGGGTGGCGCGCTCATTATAAGTCTGGTTAGTGGAATATTAAATATCTGGATTTCTGAGCAAGGCCGAATAGAAATTGTCACGCATCCTTCATCCGGTCGAAAAATTCGCCATATAAATTAACGGGACAACTCCTTGGATATTTCCTCCTGGCGTTGAGGAAGGGTTCAAGAATTTTATTGAGCTAGGGAAGGAACCCTTCGCCCCTTAACCATCGGCATATCCGACAATTCAATGTGCGCAAAAATTCTGAGAGGAAACGCATGCATGTCCAAACGTCTTGAATCCACATTAGCTACCAAGCAACAAAGTACCCTTCAAAAGATTCTGACTTCCGTGGTCAATGAGGTTGGGATGGAAGCGGTTTTGGTCGCGATTATGACTCATGATGGTGGACCATTGGTCGAGCAGGTTTCCCGGGGGTTTTCTCCAAGAGAAGTCCGCGCAATTCTTCGTGCACTTTCAATGGAGGATTTAAAAAGTCTCGCCGTCCGTAATGGAATGGGCGGAGAGCTGGAGAGCGTACTCAAAATTCGCATGGTGACTCCTGGGAGCAAGGTCGCGTTGGTCCTTCCTTTAAAGTTTGGCGGTCGAGTGTATGGCACGTTGGTATTGGCCAGGAGAGAAAATTCCGCGCTGACCAAAAGAGAAAAGACGACCCTCTCAACTAATGTCTCGCATATTTCTACAGAATTAAAGAAAGCGGGCCTATTTGGTTCCTCACTGATCTTGGGCAAGCCATTAGTGGGTAATGAACCTTTGGCATTGGCTGTGGCTGGGAAAGAGGGCCATTCGCCCGTGACTCGAACGTATTCGAATGCGGAAGTCCAAGAGCGCATAGGAAGCATTTTGACAGAAGAAGTCAGTGGGGGTCTGTCTTTTGATCGTGGCTGGGTCAGCATCTATGACCCTCTTGCCGCGACGCTGGAAGTGTTGGGTGTATTCGGAACTCAGAAAAAGGATGTGAGCCCAGGGCAGCTTCTCTCTCTCGATGATTCGGCTTCCGGGTGGTCTGTTCGTCATCGAAAGCCTCGCTGTGACAATAATTTGGCTTCAACTCAAGGGCGGTTTCATGACTATAAACAGCTGTACCGTGATCGATTCGCCTCGACAATGGTCGTGCCTTTTTACGTCAGGGGACGAGTAGCGGGTACGGTCACGTTAGCGTCAAAAACTCCTAATAATTTTGATCAAATTGGGACCGAATCGAAAAGCCTCGAGGCCATTACGACAAAATTGGTGGAATTGTTTGAGGACCCATCGTGTCATCTCTCCGTCATGGATGTCGCCCCGATTCCACCGGAACAGCCTGCCCTCAAAGGGCAGGTGATTATTGCTCCATCGGAGGGAGAGGATGTTCGTAAGGAAGAGCGACGTGCCGCGCTACATGAAGTGAGCTCGTTTCTGGCTACAGAAATTCGTGAACCTATTGGGTTTATCAGGGCTCAGCTGGAAGAAATTACGACTGAGGCCGATCTTGATTTCGATTCGCAAACCCGTGTGGAAAATGCCATGCGGGATATGATCCGTATTGAAACGGTATTAAATGAAATTCTGGACTTTGCCAAGCCGTTGGAACTTGATCGAAAAATGTGCCGGGTTCAGGATTTATTGGATAAGGCTTTTTCGTTGGTGTCGACGGACATTCGCGTTAATCGGATTGAAGTCATCAAAAAAGTGCCGGCTCGGTTGGCCCAAGTCCGGTGGGATGAAATGAAAATGCAGCATGTATTCCTCTGTGTTTTCAAAAATGCTATTGAAGCCATGTCTCCAGGAGGGCATTTGCGGGTGGAAGTCATGCTCACCAGAGCTCGAAAGCCGGAACTTCAGATAGTTATTGCCAATGATGGAGTACCCATTCCTGCCGAACTTGTGGATAAAGTGTTTGAACCCTATTTCACCACGAAGCGATCAGGGACTGGATTGGGTTTGGCGACCGTGAAAAAGGTCGTTGAGGAGCACCAGGGTCAAATCAGTATTGCTAGTGAGCCGGATAAGGGGACGACCGTCACTATGCTCATGCCAGCCCCACGACCAAGAAACCCGTATCGGCCACGCCGTCAAACTTGATTGAATCAACGAATGTACCTGAGGTTGTGCCCATTCAAAATTTTAGCTATTTGGGTTCGGTAAGCTTGACACTTCCGGCCAATCTGAATAAGATCGCCTTTTCTATATGAATAACTCGGGCCATGTACATATTCAGACCATTTTCTATTGTTAACCAGTCTTAACCAACAAAGGAGCGGTCTTATGAAAGGGATTGGAATTTTTCTTGGAACGGTGGGTGCTAGCACCTTTGCCTTATCAATGGCCTTTGCCAATCCAGGGTTGTTGCCAGCTCACCCGGGGTATCCAGCTGCTGGGAAGTCTCCGGTGACGGGGCAATCTACCGCTAATGATCCTGGCCAAACGAATGTAGGAGGTGAGACAAGTTTATTGTCTTCTCAAGGGTTTGGCAGCAAAGCTGTTAAGAATGATGTGAGTGATCCTAATCGGGCTAGGATCCAAAAGTCGGCTGGTGCTGGTCGCTTGCCTGAAGTTGAAGGTCCGCTAAACAAAATCACCCCGAATCCAGCCGGGGCCAAATCGACGGTTATAAAATAATTTCCTTTTTGCAGTTTGAATACTCAGGAGAAGGGTGCCAGCAATGGCACCCTTTTTTTGTGGCATATTTTTCCGTATCATTTTTCAAGATCTGCCCATGCCTCGTTTCCTGCTTTTTTTACTTCCACCATCAACAAACTAGCTTGGACTTGCCTTGAATCGGATTAATACGGAGCTTAGCAATGCCTTAAAAACCAAAATTCGAACGCAAGGGCCAATGACCTTCAGGGACTTTATGTCTGCGGCTTTATATGATGAAACCATGGGGTTTTATGCAAATGCACCAAAAATTGGAAGTCCTGATGGGCCGTTTGACACCAATGCAAAATTCCCGGCTTTCGGATACGCCATTGCCAAAGCCATCACGTATGCAGAGAAGGCGTTGGGTTCTCACCTGCGGGTCTTGGAGCTGGGTGGGGGAACAGGTCAGTTGGGGAGCCATATTATCTCTTGTCTTGAAAACGTTCATGAATACGTAGTTCTAGATCCTAGCCCCGGATTGCGAGCTAAGCAAACGCAAAGGGGATTGCAAGCGATCAGCAATATCGACTGTTTATCTCCAGGACCGACATTTGTGTTCGGGAACGAAGTGCTTGATGCGTTGCCCGTTCATCGAGTTATGGGAATGGGCCATGATGAGGTTTTGGAACTGTATGTGGATCTGGATGAGGATGGAGAGTTTTATGAACAACCGAATTCTCTTTCGTCTCTAGAATTAGCCGAACGGTTGAGGGATGATCGGGTGCAGCTTGGGCGAGGGCAAGTCGCCGAAATTTGTTTGGAGTTGAAACCATTTCTCAAAAGCCTATGGAGAGTTGTGGATCCAGGGTATGTGATTTTTATTGATTATGGTGACTGCGCCTCAAATTTATACTCATATCGTCATAGAAATGGCAGTCTTCGATCCTACTATCACCAGCAACAAGTGTATGACCCGTTTTTCGCTGTGGGCCACCAAGACTTGACGGCGGATGTGGATTTTACGGCTGCGTGCTTTATTGCAGAAAAGGTCGGTTTTGAAGTAGCGGGGCCTGTCCCGCAAGGAATATGGCTGCGAAATCTTGGAATTCTGGATTATAAAGGGCCAATGGGTGAGGGACCTGATCAAGAAGAGATTGATGTGCTCACCAGGCCGGCCTGCTTGGGAAGTACTTTTGATATTCTCATTTTTAAAACAAAGGGTATCTCTGATGGGCCAGGTCTACAGCCACCTTCATAAAGGGTCCTGTCAAAATATCCACTACCCTGCCAAATCTCACCATATTTTTTTTGAACACAACGGGAGGAAGAGGGAGTGTGGTGAGAGCGAAGTCAAAAAGATGTAATTTTTTTAAAACGAGCGGTATGCCTATATTATAGTCAATAATTTTTGTACCCACAAAATGTATGTTTACTCTTTTTTTTTATCACAAAATATTGTAGACTCCAAAAATTCATTCGATTGTCTAGTGATCTCCTTTCATTTTCCGCAATCATACACACCTAATTAAGTGGTGCTTTTCGAGAGATCATGTGGTGCGTGGCACGCGTGATGCACTGACTCACCTGTTGAGAAGAGTGGGAAGCAGGAGGCTTTCAAAGGAGGGAGAGTTATGAAGTGTGTACGATGTAATGGGCTAATGGTGGTTGATGATTGTCTGGACATTAAGGGCGCGATGGGGGAACTTTGGATTAAAGCGTATCGATGTATTATGTGTGGGAACCTGATGGACCCCGTCATTAATCATCATCGGACTGATGGTCCAGTTCAGGCGCAGGTTATTCCATTTCGAAAGCGGCTACGGAGAGCCCCGCGGACTCCTGTTGCTCGATTGACGGCCTGAAAAGGCGGACGAGAAATTTTGGGAGATGCGGTGCGGCTTGGGAGCAACACTTTCCCAGGTACCCATTGAACCCTGGTTCCTGATGAAGTTCGCATGCTCCCGTGTGGCGAGGACCGGCCACCTAAAAATAATAATTACCGGTTCTTTCGATATTTCTGAAGCGGGTTTGGTGAGTAGATTGAATTTTCTTATTCCCATGGCCTTCGTGTAGTAATTTCCTCGAACCCTCTGCCAGTTGTTCATCTGCGACGATTCTGGCATGGCTACTTGAGTTTGCCTGACGAGTCTTGCTTTAGTGTACTGGTTATGCTTCTCTTGAGGATTGTTGCCAATCTTCAAGACGGCCTTCAGCTCTACTTGCCTGTGCTCACCCTCTTGCGGGAGAATTCCACCTTTCCGTAAAAGTCCTTTTTGTCCTGTTGGATGGGAATTGTGGAACATTTCATTCCCAACCTTGATACACTAGAGGGCTTAACAAGTCTCAAGATAATTTGAGTATGCAATGTAAGGATGTATAGTTTTAGATTTTAGGAGTACGTTGGCAGCTTCCTTCCGCTTCCTGCCCATATCATCGATGTCCTGATAGAGGATTCTTCTCATTTGTGAACAGTGACCACCTCTTTTTCCTGGGCCTGATGGGAATCCTGTTGGTGTTTTTTATCTGGGAACGATGGCGCTATGATTTGGTCGCTCTCAGTGCCTTACTTCTCTCAACCCTGTTGGGGTTTGTTCCCTCCGAAGAAGCATTTTTAGGATTTGGTCATCCTGCCGTGGTCACCGTGGCAGCTGTGTTAATTATCAGCCGTGGGTTAAGTAACGCGGGGGCGGTGGACATTCTCGCGCGCTATGTCAAGGGTGCCACGTCTTCTTCCCCGTCCCTTCACGTGGCTGCCTTATCTTCTCTGGGTGGATTGATTTCAACCGTCATGAATAATGTGGGAGCCCTGGCGTTACTGATGCCGGTGGCTATTCAATCGTCTGTTGAGGCCAAGCGGTCCCCCGCCGTGGTGTTGATGCCCTTGGCTTTTGGAACAATTTTGGGTGGAATGGGTACCCTTATTGGGACACCTCCCAATATCATCGTGGCCCATTACCGCGCAGAAATTGCTGGCGAGCCATTCGGGATGTTCGATTTCACTCCGGTAGGAGGAGTCATGGCGCTGGTGGGAATTCTCTTTGTAGCAGTAGTGGGTTGGCGCCTCATTCCCATTGCACGACGATCTCAAAATGCGCCACAAGACCTGTTTTCAATACAGGAATATTTAACAGAGGTTGAAGTGCCTGAAAATTCTAAGGCAATAGGAAAATCCCTGTCGGAACTGGAATTGGCCACAGAGGATTCTGACGCCTTAATAATTGGGTTGGTGCGGGGTGACCAATCTATTCGGGGAGCGGCTTGGAGGGAGCACATTCAAGTTGGCGATGTCCTCGTCCTTGAGGCGGGACCACAAGGTATTAATAAATTTGTGTCCACATTGGGTTTGAAGTTAACGGGGACCCAGCCAAAGGAAGAAACTCAGAATCCTGAACAACGGCCATCCGCAAGGAAGGATGAAGATGTGCTGTTGGAGGCGGTTGTGCCTCCTGATCGTTCCTGGTTGGTCGGGCGGCTGGCGGGGTCCTTAAAGCTGCGAAGCCGGTTTGGAATTCACTTGTTAGGAGCATCACGTCAAGGCACTCCTTATCGGGGCAGGCTAAGGGAATTTCGGTTCAAAGCTGGAGATGTGCTGCTCCTGCAGGGAGAAAAGGAACGGGTCTTGGAAGTGATTGGCCACCTTGGATGCCTCCCGTTGGCGGAGCGAGGACTTCAGTTGGGAAAGCCCGGACAGGCCTCGTTGGCTGTAGGGCTATTTGCCATCGCCCTTGGCAGCGGTATGGCCGGATTGGCGACATTACCAATTGCATTAATATGTGCCGCCTTGGTGATGGTACTGTTGAGCATTGTTTCTCCTCGGGATGTCTATCAGACTGTCGATTGGCCTGTCCTGGTATTGTTAGGATCCATGATTCCTATCGGGCAAGCTCTGGAGAAAAGTGGAGCAACTGCCGTGCTGGCTCAGTTCATGGTGAATTGGGCAGAAGGATTTCCTCCTATTATGCTCTTAGGACTTATTATGTTATTGACGATGATGTTGTCGGCTGTCCTCAATAATGCGGCGACGGC
This sequence comes from Nitrospirales bacterium, assembly GCA_021604105.1. GTDB lineage: Bacteria > Nitrospirota > Nitrospiria > Nitrospirales > UBA8639 > Nitrospira_E. Next base: position 27,655 of record BQIW01000027.1, read on the forward strand.
CTTGGTGATGGCCCCGTTATGCGTGGCGGTGGCCCAAAATCTTGTGGTCAATGCCGATCCATTTCTCATGGCGGTGGCGATCGGAGCATCGTGTTCATTTTTGACCCCAATTGGGCATCAAAATAATTTGTTGGTCATGGGGCCAGGAGGATATCGATTTGGGGACTACTGGCGAATGGGATTCCCTTTAGAATTAATAATTCTCCTGGTTTCCCCTCCCCTCTTAGTCTACATGTGGCCCTTAACGGACTAAGGATAACGGGTTTTGAAAACGAATTAAGAGGAAAAAGTGTCGTTCTCATTCCGAACCCATTCTTCCCGAAAGGCCTCTCGTCTCTTTTTTAGGCGGGTGGTCTACATGCCTACCGATCTTGATCCATTTCGCACCCTCTTGAGCAGGATAATATTGGTGGTCATGTTGTTTTGTTTTTTGACGGGGGTCCTGTGGTTGGATCGAAACGGGCTCAAGGATCAAAAAGATGGAGAGATCTCTTTCTCAGATGTGATCTATTTCACGATGGTCACGGTGACCACAGTCGGTTATGGGGATATTGTGCCGGTCACCACACGGGCGCGCCTGATTGATGCATTAGTCGTTACGCCGGTCCGGATTTTTCTATGGGTCATTTTTTTAGGGACCGCCTATCAATTAGCGTTCAGACAATTTACCGAGGTATTTCGCATGGCAAAACTCCAGAGGTCACTCGATCAACATGTCGTCATCTGCGGATTCGGACATACCGGATACTCGACCGTCAAAGAACTTCTCGCCAAAGGCACGAACCCTGACCATATTCTGGTCATCGATCCCGGGGAGGAGCGAGTCCGCATTGCGGGAGAGTTGGGAGTCGTGGCACTCCGAGGCGATGCGACGCAGGAAGGACTGTTGAAATTTGGTGCGTTCCTCAATGAAGCCAAAGCCGTCATAATTGCTGCCGGACGGGATGATACTAATGCACTCATTTTGCTAACGGTCCGTAATTTGAATTCCCGTTGCCGGGTGATTGTCAGTGCGAAGGAAGAAGAAAACGTTAAGCTGTTTCGGCAAGGAGGGGCGCAGACCATTATTTCCCCGGCAACCTATGGCGGATACATGTTGGCGGCCGCAGTGGACCAACAATATTTGGCAGATTACCTAGAAGATTTTTTGACAGCGGGAGGCAAAGTCAATATCCAGGAACGAATAGTGGAAAAACAGGATGTTGGAAAGACTGCCTCGGATTTACAGCCGGATGTGCTTTTGCGGGTCTATCGGCAAGGAACGATTATTTCCCCCTGGGAATTTCAAAAAAACCATAGGTTGGAACAGGGCGACATCATGTTATTGTTTAAACCGGTTTCTGAGGATATAAATTCCGCTTGAAGGAATTCCATGCCATCCCTAAAAAAGGAGTGGCCGGGCATTGGCCAGGATTAACAATATTCCGATGACCCCGATTAAGATGGCCACACCCCGTCTCACATGGTGAGCAGGAATCGATTGAGTGACGTGTGAGCCAAAGAGTAATCCGAGAAGACTCCCAAGTAACACCAATCCCGTTAACACTAAATCCAGGTGTGCCCCCTTGAAATGGCCGATCAAGCCGCCAATAGAAATAAGTGCGATGATGAGAAGTGAAGTGCCGATAGCTATCCGAATAGGAAATCCCATAAGAAACATCAGGGCGGGGACAATGAGAAATCCTCCTCCAACACCAAAAAACCCCGTCAACAGACCCACTCCCCATCCGAACGTGAGGGCTTTCAGCGCACAGCGCCAAGAGAATTCCTTTGCGCATCCGCTGGGAACGTCGTTGTGTTCTCCCTCATAATTTTTCCAGAACGTCCACATGCTAATAAAGAGAAGCAGGTTGCCAAATGCAAATAGCACCAAGGAGTCGGGAACGAGTCGGTGGCCATGGGCACCCACCCAAGCGCCGATCATACCGGTCAGGCTGAACAATATGGCAGAGACAAAGTGAACACGTTGCTGCCGGCTCTCATGCCATGCCCCAAAGAGGGCCGAATAGCCGACCACGATAAGAGACATGGTCGTGGCATTTTGAACGGGTACCCCAACGATATAGACCAATAAGGGAATGGCCACTAACGATCCTCCCCCTCCTGTAGCCCCTAACAGCACCCCGACGATCCCACCGGACAGAAGCGCCAACAGATAGTGGAAGTCCATGAGAAATTACGTTGCAAGAAGAACGGATGAAAGAAGAAGGCCTGTGGCATCAGAGGCGTGCGACATGCTTTAACCAGCAACGTGGAATCTATTAGCACGCATAATCGGCAATGAAATGTTACAGGAAGAACGATAGGAAAATATGGGAGGAGATTGTGAATGCTTCTCCCTTGAAAGGCAAAAAAAGATAGAAGGATAGGTCATTTATTTTTCACAAAATAACGAATCCATAACCCTTCTCATCCTGATCTTTTTGAGTTTTCAAAAGATATGCCTACATCCAGATTCAGGAACAGCCCCACCCAATGCGCAAAGACTACGATTGCAACTGGTACTTCCACCATCCGTAAGACTCTTCAAGGCCATGCCGATGAATACTCAAACATCACATACTTCATAAAATCTCCCGAGTGTAGATGAAAAAAATTATATAAAGGGAGTATGAATCCATTGTATGGGGAGAAATGAAATGAGACAAGAGTCTTCGGATCAGACGAAGGCATTCTCACTATCCTTGTTTTCGATGATTGGTTGTACCAATAAGAGATTAACTCTTTCTAGTGGGCGATGAAGAGGGTGATTGACAGTATTCTGAATATATAGATCGCTCAGCGGGCAAGAATAGGGGTTTGGGTATTTTCAAAATCTCTAAAAATTGGCAGCAAACATTTCTTGTAAGGATGGGCTGGGAAGGCCCACCCGCAAAGAATGCAGTTGAACACACATCACTCCGGCCAGAAATTTCGAAACAACCCACATCTGCCGGGTGGTGACGGTTTTATTTTTCCTGCTGAGTGTGCGAAGTATGGGCGTGAGGCGCTGCCTGTATGGTGGTCGGGGTGTCTGTAGTTCTCCGTCTGGCGGCGCTTCATTTCCACTTCAACGGAGCGATCAAGTATTCAGTCCACAACCTCTGTCTTGCTCCCGGCTATACCCAAATCAACCAATTTGTGGTCTGTTCTTCATTCAATGAACAATGTATTTCCGAATGTATCTCTTGCGTTTGTTACTTGAAGCCCCACCGGGAATAACCCCACCCGGACCGGGATCGCCACGTGCTGGGGAAGGTCACGGGGAATATTGCTACAGATACTGGCAAAGGCCGTCCCGACGGTCGTCCTCCCGATGTTCTTTCCCCCCATCTTTTTTATAGGGCTCAGAAACGGTAATGCTGTATTGGAGGTAGTCAGCTATGATTCGCACTTCACGCAAATCGTTGCATGGACGGAGCCAAACAAGACGGATTGGCACGGCCCATCCAGCCCCAAAACGGACGATAGAGCGTGGCCGGATATGCTTTCGGGATCGACGTGTGATTGTGTGTGCAGGGAGAAGAAAGGGTTCCAATAAGGAAAGAGCGTGTTGAGCTGGAAGAAAAATCCAACAATAAAGGGTAAAAATCTATTGAACAAATTCCCTACATATTCAGGATGGGTAAAGTATGAATCTTCCTCGTATCGCATGAGCATGTCAGGTATTTCCAGACCTGGTTGGAGATGAAACCACTTGAGTGATTGGCAGGACAAGACGGAATATTGTTCCGCAGCCCTCTTCACTTTCGACCGTAATGTGACCGTGATGGAGGTCGATGGCATCTTTCACAATTTTTGTGCCGAGTCCGGTTCCTTCCTTTTTGGTGCTAATGGCCTCCGCAGTAAAGAGGCGGTCTCGAACTTCAGGTGGCATGCCTTTCCCGGTATCGGCCACAGTCAACTCGACAGTATCCGGATGCCCACCGCGAGATCCACCCACCGTGACTGATCCTCCATGCGGGACTTCCGGGATGGCATTGTTAATGAGATTATAAAAGGCATTAAACAGTCGACGTTCGTCTGCGTCAATAACAGGTAGGGCATCAAGACCATTGGTCAGGAGAGTAATCCCTTTTTCTGCGGCGTAGGTGCGAAGCGTGTCGAGCACTCCATTCACAATATCTCCTATGCGACAGGGTGTGAAATGTGGAGGACTCGTCACACCTTTGACGGCATCCGCGATTTCCCTCACACGGTCCTGAATGCGTCTAGCATTAGTAACGATCATACGTATCAGATCCAGGCTGTTGGCATAACTGTTCTCCGCTCCTTTCGCCTTTTTACGGATTAAGGTGGGGAACTGTTCGTCCAATTCATCCTTCAATAAATCGGCACCGGAAAGCACAGGCATCAACATGTTTTTGATATCGTGTCCGATATCCCCAAGAACTCTTGTCACCTCCGCAAGTTTGGCTTCTTCTACTAACTGAGCAGCCATACGTTTCTTCTCAGTGATATCCTGAAACGTGACCACTGCCCCCGCAAGTTTTCCCTGGTCATCCCAGATTGGGGTGCTGGTGTACCGGGCAGGAAAGCTCGTCCCATCTTTTTTCCAGAACAACTCGTCCTCACCCTGGTGAACCAGCCCATCCTTATAGGCTCTATAAATGGGGCATTTTTCCGCCGGGTAAGGAGAGCCATCAGATTTCGTATGGTGCCAGGTGATGTGACTGGGTGTGCCAAATAGCTCCCCTGGTTTATAGCCTAATAACGCGTTGGCAGCGGGATTGACGAAGGTGTGGTGTCCTTCGAGGTCTAACCCGAAAATTCCCTCCCCGGCGGCTTGTAAAATCATATCGTTGTGTCGACGAAACTGCTCAATGGCTTTTTCGCATTGCCGCCGATAGGTAATATCTTGAAAAATCACAACCGCGCCGACCAGGGCACCTTCATGTCGAATCGGTGTGCTGGTGTATTCGACGGGAAAACTGGTCCCATCTTTTCGCCAAAACACTTCGTTGTCGCCTCGATGGACTTGGCCATCCTTATAGGTCGCATAGTTCGGACATTGTTCCTGAGGATAGGGGGTGCCATCGGCTTTGGTATGATGCCAGAGAGCGTGGCTGGGTTGGCCGAGCAACTCCTGGGGCTCATAGCCCAACATGTTCGCGGCTGCCGGGTTCACAAAAGTGTGCCGACCTTCCAGATCCAACCCGAAGATCCCTTCACCGGCAGCCTGTAAAATGAGGGCGTGGTGTTGTTCAAGATGTTTCAACATTTGTGAAAGGTCGGTATTGTCCTGCTGTGAATTTTCTGGTGTTGGGGACATGATCCTCTTCCTACTCGTTTGGTTCAGGGACTGGAGAAGACGTCTCCAGTCCCTGAAATAAAATTTCTTGTCAGCTCCGAAAGGGCTGAATCCAATTCCAGTTTATTTGGCCAATGTCCGGAGGTACTGAATCAATTGCCAAACTTGGTCATCGGGCATACCGGAAAAGGCCATCATGCCGGTTCCTGCAGATCCGTTTTTGATAATCCAATACAATTGCCCGTCTGAAATATCTTTCATCGTTTCTCCACAGGTGAAATTTCGAGGATGGGGATTCAATGCTGCGCCCATGGGTCCTTGTCCGTCCCCTTTATCTCCATGACATTGATTACAGGTCAAGGGTTGAGCGGTTTCGTGATACAGCTTTTCACCCGCTTTGATGTGCTCTGGAGAGTTGGGTAACGGATTGATCATATTGCGAAATTTGCCAGGTGCCTTCTTCGTGTTGCGTGGTTGTGGGCATACTCCCGAAGGTCCGCCTGATGGGGAAGAGGTCCCGGCCATTTCCGGGGCACCCTTGAACGTGGTTTTCAAATAGGCAATGACATCAGCCACACCTTCTGTGCCGCCTATGGTCAGCCCCCAATAGGGCATCAGGGGAGATTTCCCAACAGCTTTCCCCCCATAGTAGATCACGTTATACAGATAATCGAGAGGAATTTTTTCAAACGGAATATTGGCATGCACCGCCGGTTTGGGTTCCAAGCCGGAAGCCGCCGGACCATCCCCTTTGCCTTCCGCTCCATGACATTGCGCACAGTATTCTTGATAAATTCTGGACCCGTTTTCGACATCCGGGTGGTTGAAATCGGCGCTCTTCCATGGCTCATAATAAGAAAAATCCTCATTTCCTCTGGTCGCAATAAACCCGGTCACATACCGCAGTCCCAATGCACTGACATCCCCGACAAACTCTCCGCTGTGTGGCACAAAGTCTGGGGGATCGGAATTGAAGCGATAAATCCAATCAGCCTTCAGCCTTTTTCCCGAGTTGAAGAACGAGGCGCTTTGCGGGCCTCCGGTCTTTTTCCCATCCACCATAATCTGATGACAGCCAATGCAGGAATGTTGAATGAAGATTTCCTCTCCAAACTTCGCCTCCTGTTTACTAAAGGTCGACATATCAATGGAACCAGGCTTCACTCGGGGATCTTGGAGGTGTGTCTCAAAATAGTCGGCAAGGCCTTCAGCTTCCTGTTGAGAGACGGTCATGTGCTGGTCAGGTTGTTGACTCTGATCCCACCGGTAACTTTTGGCATACAGCATCGGTTCTTTCCCTGTCAGCCATCTAATCAGCCAATCCCGCTGAAACTTGCTGCCCCCCCACATCAGGTCAGGAGCCTTTAAATTAAAGCGACTCTCTCCCTCGCCTTGAAACTTATGGCAGGTTGAACAGGTGGAGCTGATCAGGGATGCTGGATCTGTGGCATCAGTGGCAAACAGAGGACCGGGAAAAAAAAGACAGAAAAGTACGCCCACCGTGAAAATGAAAACATGGCCTTGCGGATGTAAGTGGACACTCCTCGTGTGATTCATTGGGGAAACCTCCATAAATAATTGGTGAAGAAAGCCCAGAAATCCTCATCACGCGTAAGGTCTGGTCATAAAAAAGTATTCTTTTTAAAGATTTCATGAAGGATATTGCGGCACTCGAATTCCACCCAGTTTGGGAATCTTGACTCATAAAACTCATGCTCATCACTTTCCTGTATAGATGACCAAAATCAACATCAAAATGAAAGCATAACAAAAGTCCTCACATTGTTTCCCTATTGAAAGGACGTTTGCGTCAAAAAAAGGGAAGAAGGCCTTCCTCTTTATAGGTGGTTGATCTCCCGTTGCTCCATGGCCGTCGCAACCGCAGTCAGAAGTTTCTCTTTTTCAACCGGTTTGACCAAATAGTCAATAATCCCATTTTTCATCAAGGACGTAGCCATCGTTAAATCTGGGAATCCGGTCAGCACAATCAACGAGACACGCGGGAATTCATTTTGAAAAAACTGAATAGCCTCCAGTCCATTCAGTTTGGGCATTCGGATGTCGGTGAGGATCACGTCCAGTAACAGAGGGTTTTCTCCACTTTTGATTTCTTGCACGGCCTGTTGACCATCTTCGGCCTCAATCACGTCGTAGCCGGCTTTTTCCAATGCCAACCTCACAACTTTGCGAACATCCGGTTCGTCATCGACTACCAAGATTCGGCCTAATGATGTTTGATTGCTAAACATGGCCGCTGTTCGAGATTGACTGGCTGTTTGCTCCATGAGCACCCTCCTTCGGTAAAAATGGTTAACACACCTTTCGATATTTCTTCGTCATGCCAATAGTAGCAGCAAACAAAATGCCAAATGAAATAAATGATTAAGAAGTTAATGATATCAGCTGTTTATCGTGCCAGATGCAATGTACATCAACAAAAAGTACGGTGGGACGTTAAGCCTGATTTAACGGATGGAGTTAACGCGTTAACTGCCCAGCTTTCAAAGATTTACAGATGTGCCTAAATTGGGTGGAATCGAATTTTATTGAGGGAAGCTTAAATAGCCACCGGTGAGGTTGAAGACGTTGATAAAGCCATGTTGGAGAAGAATGCGTGCCGCGAGATACCCGCGTAAGCCGACACGACAATAGACGACGGTTTCCTGAGCGGGATCCAGTTGGTGAAGATGGTCTCTCAGCTCATCAATCGGAATGAGGCGGGCATGAGGAATGTGGGCTTCTTGATATTCGTCCGTGGTCCGGACATCTAATAATTGGAGGGAAGGATTCGATTCTAATTTCTGTTGTAATGCTTTCTCCGTAAGCGTATTGACCTCACCGCGTAGCGTATTAGCGGCGACGAAACCTGCCATAATGACCGGTCCTTTGGCCGAATTAAATTGAGGGGCATAGGCCAAATCCAATTGCTCCAAATCCTGGACGTTCAATTTGGCATGTATGGCCGTGGCCAATACATCAATGCGTTTATCGACGCCCTGATCCCCCACAATTTGAGCTCCTAACAATGTTCCCGTCTGTTGCTCGACGACTAATTTCATGTGCAGCGCTTCCGCTCCAGGATAATACTCTGCGTGATCCAAGGGGTGGGTGAGGGAGACAAAGTAATTCAACCCATAGGCCTCGGCTTCGTGTGCGCTTAATCCCGTTTTGGCGGCCGTGATACCCATGCTCTCGACAATGGCCGTTCCCAGTGCACCATGAAACTGTAAGTCTCCGCCCGCAGCATTGGCTCCGGCGACCCTCCCCTGCTTATTGGCCGGCCCGGCTAAAGGAATTCTTGCGTGTTGGCCGGTCACCAGATGGAAGGTTTCGACCGCATCACCTGCTGCATAGATATCGGGGTCAGAGGTTTGCTGTCGAGAATTTACGGCAATGCCTCCCGCTGATCCAATTTCTAGCCCCGCCTCCCTGGCAAGCTTGAGTTCCGGTCTGACGCCGATCGAAAGGATGGCGAGGTCCATCGGCAGCCGTGTTCCACTTTCCAATTCGGCTTCATGGGCGAGGTCTCCGTCCGGCCGAAATCCGTTGATCCCGTCACCTACAACAATCTTTACTCCCTTTTCTTGCAGGTGATGCGCCACCAGAGTGGCCATGTCCTGATCGAAAGGAGGCAGAATCTGCGGGGCTTTTTCTATGATCGTCACGGTCAATCCAAGACCCATAAGGGCTTCGGCCGTTTCCAGACCGATAAACCCGCCTCCAATAATCAAGGCCTGCCGGGAAAGTTGGCTGGCGAGAAAGGTTTTAATGGCATCAGAGTCGGGAACGGTTTTGACGATAAAGATGTTTTTGGCCTGAATGCCAGGTATATCGGGCATGATTGCCCCGGCACCGGGTGCCAGAATGAGTGTGTCATAGGGGTGAGAAGTGGTTTCTTGAGTCACCAAGTTTTTCACTTGTAGGCATTTCGCCGTTCGGTCTATGTGAAGGACTTCGTGTAACACGTGGACCCGGACCCTGAATCGTTTCCAAAACCGCTCAGGGGTTTGAAGCAGAAGGTTGTCACGGTTTTGAATAGTCTTTCCCACATAGTACGGGAGGCCACAGTTGGCAAAGGACACATAAGGACCTTTTTCAAACATCACAATGTTTGCCGTTTCGTTGGTTCGACGCGCCTTGGCGGCCGCGCTTGCCCCGCCGGCCACTCCACCGATAATGATGATGTTGAGGGACATGCTCCTAACCTCTCTCTACACGACCAAATGGGCTTTAATGATATTGGTTCCCAAGGAATGCCCCAGGCGTTCCCCGGTGACGATGACAATGAGCCTGCCTTCATGAAGCAGGCCGAGGGTTTTAAGGTGATCCTGGGCGGTATTGATTCGTTCATCAGTGGCATCAATTTGCGGAAAGACACATGAAACAATGCCCCATACTAAAATTAATTGACGGGTAACGGTCGGGGAGGGAGTCAGTGCGATTATCTTCACCGTCGGTCGATGGCGGGCCAATAACATGGCGGTATGGCCGGAATCGGTGAAGACCACGATAGCTTGGGCGCCAATAGATGTTGCAAGGGAAACGGCAGCCTCACAAACCGCTTCCGGCGTCGAACGCACGGATTTCTTAGCGGAATCAGATGGCTGGATTCGCCGGAACATTTCCTTTTCCGTTTGTCGAATAATTCGATCCATGACCTGGACCGATTCGAGTGGAAAGTTTCCTGTGGACGTTTCGGCTGACAACATGACGGCATCCGTCCCGTCCAGCACCGCATTCGCCACATCCGACGCTTCGGCGCGAGTAGGAGAAGAATTTCGAGTCATCGATTCCAGCATTTGTGTGGCGGTGATCACAGGTTTGCCCATACGATTGGCCTGTGCGATGATTTGCTTTTGCCGGAGAGGGACTTCTTCCGGGCTTATCTCCAACGCCAGGTCACCTCTGGCGACCATCACTCCATCTGCCACATCAAGGATGTTTTCAAGACATGTCAGGGCTTCAGGTCTTTCGATTTTGGCAATGATAGGAATCACTGCTGATCGATCACCCAAAGCCGTTTGGAGGGTGTGAATATCCTGCGGACTTCGAACAAAAGAGAGGGCGACATAATCGGCTTGGACATCGATGGCCACTTGAAGGTCATTGGCGTCTTTTTCCGTAAATCCCGGAATGTCGAGTTGGAGGCCAGGAAAATTGACACCTTTATGTGAAGTGACCTTGCCTCCTACCACGACTCTGCAGATCAGTCGATTGGTTTCCTGTTTTTCCAGGGTGAGGGAGATATTGCCATCATCAATTAAGACGATTTGACCCGATTCCATTCGATCCGGGAAATGGGAAAGATTAACCGGCAGTGTATCCCCTGATTCGCTGTGCCTTGAGTGTTGATCTGACTTCGCAAGCAGAATGATATCCCGGCCCTTCTGCAAGATGGTTCCTTCGGTTGGGAGGTTTCCCAGACGGATTTTCGGCCCTGCTAAGTCTACAAGGATGGCAAGTGGGATTTTTTCCGCAAGAGCAATGTCTCGAAGGCGTTGAATTGTTGTCTTGTGCCAGTCGGGGGTTCCATGGGACATGTTAAACCTGGCGACATTGACTCCGGCATGGAGGAGTTGTTTCAAACAGTCCGGGGAGGAAGTCGCAGGGCCAATTGTGGCTACAATTTTGACATGGCGCATGGGAATGCTCTCAATATTGGTTATAGATGGGCTAGCCGATAGTGATGAGGGAAGTGGGACTTTTTGTGGCCGAAACTAGCACAACCTCCCCAAGATTTTATCTCAGGGTTCATGAAGTACTGATTGGAAAGTATTTGTGTATCGAGGAAACCCACGAAAGATATTTCGCTGCTGATGGAGTGGCCAAATAGCCAGGCTTCCAGGATTCATCGCGGTTATGGACTTAACGTTCGGAGAAATGAAAGAAGATGATTCAACTCTAATGCATTCAGGTCGTTCTTCCAGGCAGGCATGGCTGTTCCCGGTCGGCCGTTGCGAAGCGTATCAAGAATGGTTTGATCTGATTGTTTGCCGAGTAACGTAAGGTTGGCGGCTGGCGGAACCAGGGCCTGTCCAATGGGGCCATCCCCTTTGCCGTCAGGGCCATGACACGTCACGCAGTGTCGTCCATAGAGGGTTTTCCCTTTTTGGGGATCCCCAGATTGAGTGGAGGATTGACCGGGTGTTTCCTTCAGGTCGTCCCGTTGGACATGCTGGGCAGAGGGGGAAGGTTGGAGTGAATTTTGCGTCACCAAATAGTCGACCAATGGAGTCATGTCCTCATCCGAGATTGGACAGCCAAAGGATGCATTCATTTTGTTGACGATTTCTATCCAATGCTCGCGGGGGTGAGGTGGTTGCGTATACACGTACTCTGCCGAATGACACATAAGGCAGTACCGGCTTGCGAGGTCATTCCCTGGACCAGGTTGAAAGGAAATCGGATCTGCAGGAAGATTGAGAATGGATCCCTGTTCTCTGTCATTGCCATTCGCCGGACTTCCCCAGGCAAACCCCGTGGCTCCAACCAACAATAACAAGAACATCCAAACAGGGATCATGAGTTGACCTCAGGATGCATGAATTTTCACACTTTCGACCACATTTCGAAGATATCCACTTGGATTCCATCGGGCGCCGAACCGCTGTGATTCTCCAATCCGATTGATGGCCAGTGATTGAAGCGCATACGTATGGCCAGGCTTGGGAATAAATTGGGCTTCCCACGGACGAAAGCTGAAATCTCCAAAGTCTTTTCCCAATCGAGCGGATTGCCACTGTTGTCCTCCATCCACGGAGAACAGCACACGATCAATCCCATGCCCCTGGTCGAAGGCAATGCCTTTAATGGTGCAACGTTCTCCTCCCGGTATGGTTCCACCATTTTCCAAACTAGTAATAAAGGAGCGAACCGGCATTTTCCCGATTGGCACGGTATCGGTTAAGGCGTCTCCGGGGTCCACGCAGTGACAGGGATTAGCCGGCAAGCGATAGGCCTGGGACGTCCAAAAATTTTGATCGGCCTGGTTGAGTACTTCAATGTCATTCAGCATCTTCACCCAATAAGTCGCATACCATCCAGGCACCACGAGGCGAAGAGGAAAGCCGTTCAGCAGGGGGAGTGCCTCTCCGTTCATGGAGTGAGCGACCAGCATTTCTGCCTGGAGTGCATCAGGAAGGCTCATAGATTTTCGAAAATCAGGTGTGGCCTGTGCGACCGGTTGGTCCAGTCCATCGAACCTCACCTGTACCGCATCGCGTTCTATCCCCGCCCTCTGAAGGAGATCACGAAGTCTGACTCCCTTCCAGTTGGCATTTCCCATTGCCCCATTGCCCCATTGTCCGCCGGGCACTCGTGGTTGGAAGAACCCCCGACTATTTCCCGCGCATTGGCAGACAGCCGCAATTTCGACTTGTTCGAATTGGGTCTGTAATTCATGAAGACCCAATGTTAGGGATTGCTTGACTCGACCACGAATTGTCAGCCGGAAGGTGTTTATGTCAATTTCCCGTGGGATATTGGCAAGATGCCAGCGAACAAAAAATGCATCATTGGGCGTGAAGATGTCTTCATTAAAAATATGAAACGGGGTTTCCAATTGAGGAGGCCTTGTGGTCATCACCATCAGGGGCCGCTTCTGTGGAAAAGCCACCAATGGACGGCGACCCCGCTCGAATGGGAGAGTGACCGTCGAGGAATCGTTCGCCCGGAGGACTCTAGGGGTGAGGAGGCTTGCCATCCCAAGAGCCAAGCTTCCCTTCAATAACTGTCGACGGTCTATTCCCGGTTCTCTTTCATTCATAAGTCAATTTGCCTTGTCTTTTTCCCAAGAAACCATGAAACCCGCCCCCGTACAAAAACCTTCACCTTTATCCTTCGTGTTGCGAAGGCACGAATTGAGGAAATTACATCCATATCCGGTCATCAGCCATTCCGGAAAACAGCATCATGTCCGTTCCCGGATTCCCATTTTCATAATCCAATACGGTTGACTATGGGACAGATCATTCATCTGAAAGGAGGAATTTTTGTCAGGCGAAACCCTTCCTTGATCTGTCCGCGACCAGATGGAAAATTGAGGGAAGAGACCCTGCTGATGAATCCGCTTTTTTTCTAGCAGGGTTGTCCGTTAAAGACACAAGGTTTATATCGGCTCACATCAAAATCGGTTTCTTCCTGATAGACCTGTTCGTTGCCATTGACACCATCCACAAACGGGTCATTCCACATCGTATGGTTCCACCAATAAAAAATGGGGAACTCGAGCGTGTAGTACACCGGATTTCCGTAGGTGCTTCGCACATGCTGTTCGACGGTCCGTCCCGTGATGTAATCAGCTTTCCCGTTCCCTTTCAAGGAATACAGGGACAGTAGCAGACGAGATTCCTGGTCGTAGATTTCATCGATACGAGTACTTTCGTCGGGTTCTGAAGGCAAAGCCAAGGTCGCTGAGGGGGAGGGAGTTTCCACTGAGGTGAACGCTAACCAGGTTGCAAGAACGACTAGAGGCATAACCGTCATACGCCAAGTCCTCCTTCCTAGATGTGGGTACCAGAATGGCCCCGAGGGGCCAGATTGTGTCGAACGGATTTATTGAGTCATAGTCATCTCAAATGAACATACAAAAAATCTCCTCTGTCATTCCCATCCCCATGTTACTGGATTTTGGTAATTCAATCAATTCTCCGCATTTTCACCAGATCGATTCTGGTCTTTTGATTGTGAATCCACATGGTCTAAATCTGTTAGGCCCATGACACATCTGCTTGAGCGTATCATTCCTATTCTGTTGCTGTTTTTGTGCTATTTCCAAATGACCTTACGTACAATATCACCAACCAAGCTTCCTCTTCTGTCAAGACCAGGGGGATGAATGATGCCATATCCGTACCCGGGCTGCCGTTTTGTAAAATCCAAAAGAGTTCCCCATCCGTGCGAGCTGCCTGCCAGGTCTTGTCAGTAAAGTTTCGTGGGAGCCTACCTCGAAGGCCAGGAATGTCACCAAGGCCTTTGCCTTCGGGGCCATGACAGGTGACGCAAAATGCTTTCCCGTGAAAAATATGTTTGCCCTTTTCAATATTTTCTGGGGTTGAAGGGAAAGGATTCATTTTCGCTCGGGCTTCCTGAATCTGTGTTGGAGGAACTCTGGGTTTTAATACTTCCGGGTCGGCGGCATGCACGAGCCCAAACCCGACTATCCCCAGAACCAAACAGGTCGACGCAATCTGGAAATTTTCCTTAATCAGGCTCAAGATCCTCAAGATCAATGTTCCTCCCATAAAATACCGATCCCGGAGATTCTCCAGAAGAGAATCCCCGGGACCAGACCGGATTATTCCGGTTGATTAAAGATATGCCCGAGAGACTGTGGGTAGGTTACCGTCCCATCCGGGAAATCCTTCCCCTTTTGCCATAGATGGTAAATGACTCCGTCGGTCTTGGACGCGGCTTCGGCAATGGCTTTAACCTTTTCCGGATCATCAATGTCTAAAATTTGTACGCGGCCGGTGGCGATTTCTTGTTTATGATCATGGAAAAATCGATGCCATTGTATCAATGGTAAGGTCCGGGAAAGATCCTTGGACACGAAATATTCAATGGCCACAAGAGGGGCATTGGCGTCCGTGGTTTCAAACAGGAGGCATTGCAAAATCTTGTCATTAATCCCTTTACAGTAGTGGTGATATGGTCCGCCGGGCGTGCCGTCCGGCATTAAGTGAGGAGCTTGCACGTGGATATCATACCCTTGGGCAGGTCCTTGGGCAGGCGCACCACCCTCGCTCATGGCTGGAGAGGTCATGAACCCCATGGCCAATAAACTCAAAGCCCCTAACAGGAAAAATGAACGCATTGAGCGCTGCATAGCAACCTCCTTTATGTTGATCAGTAAAACCCCCCCCAACCATGTGGAAGGGCTTGGAAACCGGGTCAAATTTCGTCGAATACTACCATGGAGTTCTCTAAACGACCATTATTAGACGCCAATCCTGAATAGTCACGAACCGCTCGTTCAATTGGCTTCCCTGATGTGGTTCAACGTAGCTGCCGTCAAAGTCCTCATAGGAAGGACTTCATTACGCCAAGTTTCTCCTGCTGCCTGGGCCACTCAGTCTGAGGTAATTTTCAGAGATACCAGCCATAGCCTTTTCGTATTCCCATCCAACAATCACCTTCCCTGATCCGTCTTGCATCTCCTTGAAATATTTGATGTGCCAAACTCTTCTAACATGGAAATGATGACATAAATATTATCTGGAACCGTTACTTCCGGATCCGGTTGTAGGGCAGCTTGCTCAAGAGCATCCCCATCAGACAGGAGTCCGTGAGTCCTGCATAAAGAAGTCCAACCCCTACCAGTGTTGGGAGGAGAAGGAACCCCGAATGGACTGTCAGACCCAATCCAACTCCTACCAGAATCAATCCTCCTGCGATGGCACGCACTTGTCCTTCAAGGGACATTCGTCGTTGTCCCCGGACGACAGGTTTGCCCTGATTAACCCAGGCCATGATCCCTCCTTCCAGAATTTCGCAATTCGTTAAGCCCTGGTTAATCAAATATTCGTAGGCAATCTTCACCCGGTTCTGTGTTCGGCAGATCAATATGAGGCGGTGCTCACGGGAGAGGGTTTTCAGTTCGCCCACATATCTATGCAAATCTGGTAGAGGAATATTTCGAGCCCCTGAAATATGCAGACCTTCAAACTCTTGTGGTGTCCTGACATCGATATACAGAGAATCCTTCAATGAAGGAGGCAACAGCTGATTGTTCTTACTCGTTCCCGATTTTGTTTCTTGATCTATTGCCAATGTATTCATTGGGTCTACTCCTTGTGTTTATTTTGTGCATGCGGATATCGCTTGGGGCTGATCTTTTTGGCGTAGATGACCCCACGTGATAAGCCAGGCGTCATACCCACCGATAAGATCCATGGCCTGAGTTCGTCCGGCTTGTTCCAAAATTCCCATGGCGGTAGATGATCGATATCCACTGGCACAATGGACCACTACCGGGGTATCTGCAGGGATTTCCTGAACCTGTTCGGCCAGGTGAGGCAAAGGGATATTGAGGCTTTGGTCAATATGCCCGGACTCCCATTCTTTTTCCGATCTCACGTCGACGACTATTGGTGGATGAGAGGTCATCAGCAATTCCGCAAGCCCCTGAGTGGAGATGCGTTGGACTTTTTGGACCACATCAGGATTCGCCTCAAGGGATTGCATTCCACCTTTCAGGAAGCCCAGAACGCGGTCAAACCCAATGCGGCCTAATCGTTGAATCGCCTCCTTTTCATATCCAGGTTCTGCAATGATGACAATGGAGCGTTTGGGATTCAGCACCGTCCCGGCCCAGGTCGCAAATTTTCCCCCTAATCCAATATTGAGACTCCCCTTCAGGTGTCCCCGGGCATATTCAACGGCATTTCGGACATCAAGGATTTGAGCCCCATTTTTCTGTTGCTCCATCACCGCTTGAAGGGAAAGAGGAGTGAGGCTGTTCCGCACCACATCATCCAGGACAGGATGCTGTTCCCGATTCATCTTTGCATCATAGCCAAAGTAGGAGGGTGCTTCAGGTTGATCGGCCGTGACCAGTTCAATGAATTTTTCTTTCGTCATGGGTTGCAGCGCATAGTTTTCCCAACGCTGCTTGCCCAATGTGGACACCGTGTCACTGCTTAAATTTTTCCCGCACATGGATCCCGCTCCGTGCGCAGGATAGACCAGTGTTTCATCGGGAAGATGCATGAGTGTATTTCGGAGTGAATCGAATAATTCCCCTCCCAACTCTTCGGCGGTGACACCAACGGAAGCCATAAGATCCGGTCTTCCCACATCCCCGATAAACAGAGTATCTCCTGTCAGTACGCAGTGCGGATGGTCGGCGCTCTTGTCCATGTCGTAGACGGCAAGCGAAATACTTTCAGGGGTATGTCCTGGTGTTTCTAGCACCTGAATGCGCACTGACCCAAACTCAAGAACTTCTTTGTCACGAAAGTTTCGAATGGGGAAGTCGGTCTTGGCTCGGGCGCCCAGGCATATCTCAGCGCCAGTTTGTCGTTGAAGTTCAAGGTGCCCGGCTAAAAAATCTGCATGGAAGTGGGTGAGAAAAACATAACGGATCTTCCAATCGTGGCGTCGGGCCTCCTGAAGATATTGCTCGATGTCCCGTTGAGGGTCCACGACCACAGCGGTTGAGGTTTTATTATCGCCAATCATGTAAGACGCATGAGCTAAACAACTCAAATAAAATTGTTTCACGATCATAATGAATACCCTCCCCTCCTTCTTGAAAAGGAGCATTGGTCAAAATCGAGTGAGTACGTTTAGAAAAGTTCTTTTAAGATGCTTTTCATTGAATACTCTTTAGCAGGGATTGTGCCAGGGCATGCTTTGCAGACGTATGAAATAAATTTCAACAAAATCAATGCATTAGGAGTCATGGGAATAGTGGATGCCTGATTGTGGTCGTAAAAATCAGATGACCTGAACAGAATGCGCTAACTGTTAAGTTAACGTGTTAACGATTTGTTTATGAGTGAGGAGGGGTCTGAAGCTGTTTGATTTTCTTCCAGAGGGTGACTCGACTTACTCCAAGGAGCTTGGCAGCTTCTGTTTTGTTGCCTTTGGTTTGTTTGAGGGCTTCCGAAATACGAGCTTCCTCCTCTGGTGGAATGGAGTGCTCTGTGTTAGCTGAGAGAGGCTTGAGGTTTCGGGACTTTGGAGAACTCTGAACTTCTGAAGGGAGATCCCACAGGGTGAGGCAATCACCATGAACGGTGACGAAGGCGTGTTCGATCGCATTTTTTAATTCGCGGATATTGCCGGGCCAGTTATAGTCAGTCAATCGTTGCAGGGCATCCTGGGCAATGTCTCCTATTTCGCGACGAAAGGTCTTAGAGTTGGCCGCCATGAAATGGTGAACCAGGAGAGGAATGTCTTCTCTTCTGGCTCGTAAAGGTGGAAGGGTAATTTCGAATACATGAATCCGATAATAAAAATCTTCCCGAACCGTGCCTTCCGCCATAAGGACTTTCAAATCCCGATTGGTGGCGGTTATGAGACGAACATCGACTCGCATGCCACGGTCATCTCCAACCCGGCGGATTTCGCTCTCCTGCAGGACCCTGAGTAATTTCAGTTGCAGGAGAGGGCTGGTATCTCCGATTTCATCCAAAAATAACGTGCCACCGTCGGCGGCTTGAAAGACCCCGATTTTATCGCGTATGGCCCCGGTGAACGCCCCCTTCACATGCCCGAAGAGTTCACTTTCCAACAAGGTTTCTGGAATCGCTGAGCAATTGATGGCGAAAAACGGTTTATCTTTTCGATCACTCAGGGTGTGAATGGCTCGGGCCGCCAGTTCTTTTCCGGTGCCGGATTCCCCGGTGAGCAATACCGTGACATCGCTTTGTGCGGCCAGTCGGAGCCGGCGAAACACCTCTTGCATCGCTGGGCTTTTGCCGATGAGCTGTTGAAAGGACTCACGGGATTTTGCCTGTTCCTCCAGCACGGCAATTCTTTGGTTATTCAAAATGAATGAGGTAAGGTCGGTAAAGGTTCCGACTGCGCCTCCGACTTGGCCTTGTTCATCTCGGATGATCGAGATATTGCCGAAGAGGTAGAGTTCGCGCCCGTCTTTTCCCAGCACTTTGCATTCCTGGTTGCAGATGCCCCACGGGTACGGAGTGGGGTTGTCCAAAAATTCCGTCAGGATGCGAAAGCCCTTACAATTTTCACCTTCTAAGATATGACAGGATTTTCCCAGGATATCCTGATTGGAATATCCCGTTATGCGAGCTGCTCCGGCGCTCCAGGCTACAATGTGACCTTTGGCATCGACGGTGAACACGCCATCTGCCATCACGTCGAGCATGTTGCTGAGGATGGCGGGATTTTTCCGGAAATCTAGCTCCATCGTCCGTGTTTCAAAGAAAAGCTCACTGGGTGCGATTGATCGGGTTGAAAAAAGAGGGTAGGTGAATCAAGAGGGCTGGAGAACGTTCATTGAGACAAGACAATTCTCCAGCCTTGCTTGGTCTTTAGTGTGCCGGAAATTTCATCGGGCCTCACACCTATTCTGTGGGTTCTACCTGTGCCGCCAGCAATGACTTGAAGGCGGGATCATTCTCGACCAACCCCTTCAGCGTATCGTTGTGCAACATGTACGCCCAACTTTGCGGGCTTGAGCCGGGAGTTTTCTCAAACCACTCGCGGGCTTGCTGCAGAAGACTCAGCATCGCCTGATTGTCACGGGGAACGTGAAAGGCCAGGCTATAGGCCATCGCATAGGCTGCCGTAAATTTGTTGAGTGGATCTTTCGTGAGCTCGAACGCTTTCTGAGCCGCCTCATAACCTCTCTGAATATCGGGATCGTCGAAGTGTCGATTCCAGGCCACTTTTCCGATGCGGGCCCATGCCAACTCTAAGAGCACCCGTGCGCGAAGCTCTTCCTGTTCGGCTGGCACCTCAGTCAATAATTCCTGTGGAGCGGACAGGGCCGCCATTTGATCGTTCGTCCACCGGTAGGTCGAGGACAATCGAATCCGGTTGTTGAAATCACCGGGCTCCAGAGATGCTAATGCCTCCATCACAGGGATCATTCGATAAAGATAATCGGCCGGCATCGGCTCAGCTTTCCCGCCTATTTCCATTCCCAGGGACAGATCAAATCGATCGGTTTGGGATTGCACTGTCCAATATAGTTCGTTGAACCGTTGGGCTAATGGCTCATCACCCAGTTGAAGGCCGTTCAAACGACTTCCATACTCAAGAAACCCTTTGTACAGTTGATCTGAAAAAACTTCCAGCGTGGGTTTGTGAGACGGGCCAATCAGCAAAACCCGGTTCAGCCTCATCACGGATTCCAGTCTGGTCGGTGCGGCTTGTGCCTGTTGAATGCCTGTTTGGATGGCCGCCAGGCTCTCTGGAAGGCCAAACCATTCTGTTGAGTGTGGAACATAGCCGCCCGGGTCTACAACGAATGGAATGGTTGTGCCACGGGGACCGTCGAGAACCAGATCCAGCACGGCACGATCCGTAGGAAAGCCCAATTGTTTCAAATCTGAGAGCACGACCCACTTCACGTTGACGGATTTCACGACTCGCTGGGCTTTTTTGTAGGGTACGGCCCAATCCTCAGCACCGGGTGCATTGGCGATGGGTGCTGTTAAGGCATTCGGATAGGAGACCTTTGTTGTGAGAAAGGCTGTGGGTGCGGCTACTATCCTGGTTTCATCTGGAGAAGGAAATGAGGCATGGGGTAGGGCTCCAGATTTCACGGTCTCAATGATAAACGGGGTTGTTGGTTCCTGAACGGCAATGGCCCGCATGACGAAAAATGATGGAGCCAATTGCTGATTAAGTGTCTCCGCAATAAAAAATCGTTCGAAGTCGGAAAAATCGACAAGCTTTCCCGGTCCCGGCCAGACATTATCCAATGCCCGGTCATGTTGTTGAATGGCTCGTTGGTGGGCCTCCTGCCGACGGTGATCACACCATTCGTAGATAGGGTTTGACGGGTCGGGAAAGTTCCCGTCTGCAAACAACTGCTGTTGAGCCATCTGATGTAAGCACACAAAATCCCGTTGGCCGGCCGCAACGTGATCGCCCTTTCCTACCGCACTGGCATATTCCCGAACGGTGGAGAGCAAGGCTTCCTCATTAATGGACGCCGGCCCGGCGGCCCACACATGAGTGAAGGCCAGCAACAAAGAACCGCACAGGAGGCCCACCCATTTGAGCGTAGGACACACCCGGCGAACAGGGAACCCGGGACGATGATCCACCTCAGGTTTTATGGTATCTGTCATAATTGGTTGACGACGAACAATACTCATGGAACCAAACTCCTCCTCAAACATGCTTGGTTAATGATTTTGTATAGTAGAGAGGGAATGTCCCTCATAATCAAGCTGGCTAATCTACCACACCCTCATTCTTGTGTACCACGATGGTACCTCGCATCACATGGCCCGGTAAATCGCAAAAATAGGGAAACGTACCGGGATGCGATGGGATAAACACAATGTCGGTTTGCCCTCGGGTGGGAAGCAACACGCGACTGAGGCCTTCTTTGGAAAACTGTGGAGCACCACTTCCACTGACATTCAGGTGGATATCTGTGAGTAAGCCGACTGGCAAAAATGCATGCAGTTCCGAATCCAAGTTTTTGAGGACCAGCCGGGTTTTTTGCCCCACGGTAATTGTAAGGGTGTTCGGGCTGAATTTCCGGGATTTAATATTGATGGTCACGACGGTTTCTTGGGGATCAGCGGCAGGAGCGAGACTGACCGGTGTCGCTCCCCGAACTGTAGCCAAGTCCGGGGGTGCAAACACCGTGAGGCCCAGCATCAGAATACAGGCCTGAAAAAATTTGAATGAGGGCAGAGGGACTATCATACTTAAAAGCATTATACCGGTTAGCGATTCTGGCGCGAAACGAGCAGGAGGAATTGTTCGTCGATTCCATGAAAAAAGATAGCACAGACGTAAGTGAAAATATGTATAAATAGGAAAAGATTTGTGAGAGGAGAGAGAAAATCTTAAGATCAGGCGGAAACGACCGAAAAACATGAGAATACATCAGGAGCATAGTCCATCACGATGCATCTCTTGGAATTATTTATCGGGCATGACCTTCTTTCGATGGTCATAGCCCTTGTGTTGGTTCTGAGCGTGCTGGCGTATGGATGGTTTGAGATCCGTCGAACCGCCCGCTTGCCCCATATCGGGATGGTCCTGATCAAAAACCGCTTAAAAAATACCAGTAAATCCCCCCACTCCGCGCCGATAGCAAACCATCGCGAATCTTCTTGATTTCCGGTCCCTAGACGCACTCCTGACAGGTCGTCGCTCTTGAGATTGGCCTGTTCACACCTGTAAGTATCAGCTTCCTGACTGGGGTACACACGTCTGCCACCTGCTACAGGAATTTCAGCATCAGACAAGGGTGAACGCTGCCTAGAAGGAGGCTGAAGAGGGAGAGAGTGTGGCGGTTGACAGGGGGCGATGGCTGAGGTTCCGCCTGAACGTCTGGCGAAGGCGGAGTCCATGGTCGGGGCAGATCCCGTGGGATTCAGGTTCCTTGATCTCCTCAGACTCTGGAGAGTTTCTTCCAAGAATTCCGGCCTTGCCTTCCTGTCGACACCATGCACAAATCCGAATCATGCGATCTCCTTTTCGATTTCGAGGGTATAAGCAACAAATCCGCGCACCCAATAACCATATGCTTCTCAAGCTTTTGAACCTCTGCATTCTGGCAAAAGCAATTTTTGAACCTAGAAAAGTTTTATTCGTAATATATTGTATGTATTCAATTTTTTCAAATTCCAAGCCAATAAAAAGAATGGTTGTTGAGAAAATACCACACACAGTTGAATCGAAAGAGATACGGTTCTGAGAAAGCATTTTATCGCACATACTGATGAGGCATATCTTGGCGAATGTCTTGAAGGCTTTTGGGGTCACCGTTCAATCTTCAAAGGTCTCAAAGTGATGCAACGATGATTGTGGTTGCCCGACTCACGCTGGGTCACGGATAATGAACTCATGGCCAAAATAGAACAACTCAATTTTCAGAACACCTATGCGGACCTGCCTGAAGTGTTTTATCAGCGGGTGAAACCGACACCTTTTCCTAATCCTTCCCTTGTGAGCGTGAACCCGGCAGCGGCCGAATTACTTGATATTGACCCCACGGAGTGGACCCGTCCGGAGTTTGCCGAATACTTCTGCGGGGCCAAACTGTTGCCTGGGAGCGATCCCATTGCCATGTTGTATTCGGGGCATCAATTCGGCCATTACGTGCCGCAGCTCGGCGATGGGCGGGCCATCATGCTGGGGGAGGTGCGGAATCAAAACGGCGAGCGGTGGGAGTTGCAATTGAAGGGCGCTGGGTTGACGCGATTCTCCCGTGACGGCGATGGCCGTGCAGTGATGCGTTCGACTATTCGTGAATATCTCTGTGGCGAAGCCATGCATGGATTGGGCATTCCCACCACAAGGAGTTTGTGTATTGTGGCCGGAGAAGAAATTGTCTGGCGCGAAACGCCGGAACCGGGAGCCATGTTGCTGCGGATGGCGCCGACCCATGTGCGGTTTGGCAGTTTTGAGGTGTTTTACTATCGACGTCAACATGAATATCTGAAAACGCTGGCAGACTATGTCATCGAATATCATTATCCCCATTTGATCGGATCGGAGAATCCCTACGCCAGGCTGCTGCATGAGGTGGCGGTTCGCACCGGCCAACTCGTGGCTCAATGGCAAACCGTGGGCTGGGCGCATGGTGTCCTGAATACCGATAACATGTCGATCCTGGGGTTGACACTGGATTACGGTCCGTTCGGATT
>BQIW01000028.1 GCA_021604105.1 Nitrospirales bacterium
AAGAGGAACAGCCCCGCAGCTATTCTAACCCAAAATGAGAAAATTTCGGACCACAAGAAAAGCCTTCGCCAGCGGTTCCCCAAGGTTTCGCCTTGGGGGAGTCCTTCCTAATATGGCATTATCCAAAAACAAGTCTTGAAATCCCTTTCCGAGTCACATCCCTTTTTTTGATCCGTTAAGGAGTGTATGGTGGGATATGAACGGGTGTAAAAAAGTGAGAGATTGTGACGATGGCGCGAGACCGCATACTCAAAGAAATCCAAACACTCGATCCCCAAAAGGATCATGAACGTATTGTCTTTTTGTCCACCTGTTACGATTTTTCCTTCGACACGACCCGCGCTCTGGAGTTCGCCTTGTTTCGCACCTTTTGTGTGCCCAGTATTTCCGGGCTGCTGGATCGGACCGGAGAATTCGGGAAAAGGACTCAAAAACGCTATGACGACACCGACATTCTAGTCAGCGAATTGTTGGAATGGGGATACAGCAGCGAGCGAGGCCTGCGGGCCATCCAACGCATAAATCAGCTACACGGACGATTCTCGATAACCAACGAAGACTTTCTGTACGTTCTTTCCACCTTTCTGTTCGAACCCATCCGGTGGAACCGGCATTATGGCTGGCGACCCATGTGTGAGCAGGAACGCCTCGGTCTCTTCTACTTCTGGCGAGCCGTCGGTCAGGGCATGCAGATCCAAGAAATTCCTGAGGATTACCAGACCTTTGAGCGTTTCAATGTCGAGTATGAACGGGAACGATTCCGTTTCACCCCGTCCAACCACCGTGTCGGAACCGCTACGGTTGAGCTGTTTGTTGGCTGGTTTCCAAGAATGCTGGCCCCGATGGTCCGCTCGGCTATTTATGCCCTCTTGGAGCCTCCGCTCATTACGGCATTCGGCTTTCCTGAACCGTCGCGATTGATGCGCCGGGCGGTGCCCTCACTCCTGAAACTGCGAGCGGGTTTATTGCGATACCTCCCACCCCGTCGGCATCCCAGGCTACGAACGGAGATGGTTCATCCTTCACATCCTCACGGTTATGTGATCGAACAACTGGGCCCGCCGGAGGAGACAAAAGGGAAATGAAGATAGGAGAGCTGGACTGCCTATCTCTTATCCTCCTTGTAGCGTGACCACGCATATACCATAAAATAACAGTTCTTCTCATAGGCCCTTTCGTTCACAAATGGGAGATTCAATCATGAACATAGAGTCCATTATTTCATTCACACGACATTCTCGCCTGGGGCTTTGGTGCCTCCTGTTGGCGTTTCTCCTTACCGGTCTGACTACCAGCTGTTCACATCAACCATGGGACATCGACACTTACATCCAGAATCTTGAACGGCCTGAACGGGATGAATACCAACAGCCGGAAAAGGTTGTCGAAGCGTTGAACATCACGCCCGGTATGGTGGTGGCTGATGTGGGAACAGGCTCAGGGTACTTTACCCGCCGATTTGCCAAAACAGTTGGAGAGACAGGACAGGTGCTGGCCGTGGATATCGAGCAGAAAATGCTGGACTACAACAAACAGGAATTGGAGAAACTCGGGATGGCCAACCGAGCCATATTCATTCTGGCTAAACGGGACGATCCGTCACTTTCCGAAAACAGTGTGGACCTGGTCTTTTTATGCAATGCGTATCATCACGTCGAACATCATGTGGATTACTGGGCCAAAATCAAATCCGCGCTCAAACCCGATGGACGGGTTGTCATCATCGATTTCTACCACGATGAGCGGTCCGGCAAACTCAGCTTCTCCAAACACCATCTGGTTCCCAGAGAACGCGTCATTGAGAACATGGAGAAAGTGGGACTCACTTTGTCAAAGGAGCACACCTTCCTCCCCCGCCAATATTTTTTTGAATTTGTGAAAAACACAGTTTGAAAGTAGGATTATAGTGAACTGAATTCTCCCTTTGATGAAACGTAATCCATTAGGGCTGAATTCGTAAAAGGTCGCATCTCACAGATCAGGAAGCATGCAAGGTTTGTCCGTTTTTGAACATTGCCGGCTACCGGAAATCAAATAGATCCTGTTTTTCGGAACTATTGTGAAGTAAAATTTCCCAAAAGATCGGGAGATACGAGGAAACTATGCCAGTCGGTAATTATTTAATATTTAACTGTGTTTTCAGCTTGTATAGAAGATTGGTTCGCTCATTCTGTTTCACTGCCCACCATTAACCATTCTGGTGTAGCAAGCTGATTGGCTGGAATGCCCTTGGAAATCAAAAATTCGCGAACTTGCAGTGTTTCTTTCAAGCGCCTGTATTGAAGTTCCGTTGCTATCGCAGCATTCCAAATGGCAACAATCAGGGAAGGGTGATTATAAAATTCACAGACCATTTGGGGAAGAAGTTCTCCTGTGCCTAAGTTGGATGCCTTGCGTAATAAATCCAACAGATCACGTGCGTTGATCTGCTCAGAGAGATCAATTGAAGCTGTTGTTAATATCTGTTCGGCTGGGGAACACCCTTGGGGTGACCACATGGGACTCCTGACATCCAGCAAGATTTTTTTAATGCCCTCGCCTACCCCGTCGGGGAAAATTTTTCTGATGCCTTCCTCCTCCTTTAAGGCCATCTCCGCGCCTTGTCCCATCCCGGCGCCAACAATTTCCAAAAGCTCTTGATTCAGCCGTTTACGGTCATCTTCCTCACCAAAACGGTCATTTTTTAGCTTCAACAGACAGGCGTGGTATTCTTGATCAAGGCCAAGGTCACGGGCTTTTTGTATCCATTTTTTTAATAGATTTTCTTCTTTCACTCGCAAATTACGATCTGACTCATTACCCCTAAAATGGAACCATCCCCCGATAACGCCGATTAGCTTCTTGAACACTTCCACAGTCAGAATTTTCTTAGGAGGAACATCAGGAATATCCTGTTCAATGAAGTGATCATACAAGATGTGTATTTCCTTCGCTCTCTCAACGCAGGCTTCTTGATCTCTGCGTAACGCCACTGAACCAGCTTTTTCTAAATGCAAGTCATACTGTTGTGAAAGCGTAATCAGGACTTCCCGAACAATTTCGTCTTTTGGTTTTTGGGTCTGCTAAGCCTGTTGCTCAAAAAAAGTGAATAGTTCTGAAAAAATGTTGTTTGTTGACCAAGCTTCCCAAAAACTATCGAACTCTGCCCACGTCAATGTTTCAGGCTGTTTCAACAGTTTTAAGGCATATGTAATCTGGTATTGGCCGTAAATGCCATAGGAATCTCGCCAGGCTTCACATAGCCGAATTAACCGTTCACGTTTTGCCTCCGGTTTTACTCCTGCGTTGTCCAAAAGTATCTTGATCCTTTCTTCCTCTTTGGTCTTCGCTGTTGCTTTATCACTTTCCACGCCTGCTGAAATCCATGGATGAGAACCTGAATTGTCATCTGTTTTATCCCCAAAAGTATCTTTCGCATATATATCAAGAAAAAGTTCGGATTCCAGTTTTATCATTTCGGCAAAGAGGAGCGCCTTCCAGTCTATTTCTCCCTCCCTGTGCCGTGCGGCTTCCGCTTCAAAAACCCGCATGCCCCTTACCAGAGCCTTCAACCTTCTTGGGTTGGTTGGCAAGTGAGAGTCCAAACCATCCAATGTGTCTGCTGGGATAAATGGGCAATTGGATTGCATTTCTCCTTTGAAAAATGTTGCGACTTGACCACTCGTGGCTTTATCTAAGTGAACGCGAAAATCCAAAATTTTCTCTAAAAAGTTCTCACCAAACCCTGGGGATTTGTTGTAATCTGCGAGAGCATCAGAAACAATTTTGTGATCAAACGGGAGTAAAAAAGAAAATCCTTCCAAGTCCAGCACGTCCCTTAAAGTCATCAAAAGCCCTGGGATCAGAGACGGATCCACCCTGTCGAGGTCATCAAGAATGACAATAAACCGTTTGCCTTTTATGTCTTCATAAAGGCGTTGAACGTCCTGGGCATTCATTTTTGCCAGAGACTGAACAATGCGTATTCCCGATTCACCAATTTGATGAATTCGGCTAATATCTTCTACCCAGTCTTTATTCGTTAATGCCGCAACCATGTGTTTTATTGTTTTGGGCGAAAAAAATGATGTTTTATCTGTGACATCGTAATCTTTTAAAGCCTCTGTCAATGGGTATAAAACCCAACCCATAATTGTGCATCTGTTCTTGCAGACCATGGACTAAACCAAACAGGAATATGCCCATCTTTCTTAGCTTGCTTTGCAATCCATCGGCATACGGTGGTTTTTCCTTCTCCCCATGGTGCAAGAAGGCCAACACGTACAGACCACTCAGGTTCGAGATTAGTCAGATATGGATAGATTTGATTTATGAACCGTTTTCTATTTAGTTGATCATCATCAGGGTTTGTTAAGGGATTATCAAACCCACTTTTGTGCAAGGTTTCATTGCCATGAGGGAATTCTTTTTTGCTTAAAAATGCAAAAAAATTGTCCCGTTTATTTTGATACATGTTTGACATTTTTTCCGAAAATTCTTAAGGGATGAATTAGCCTGTTTGCCAGCTAGAAAAATTCCAGAATTTCTTATAAATGAGTACAGATTACCTGGCTTTAACTTTTTTAAAACTGAGAGCATTCCTCAACGACCTGAAACTTCTTAAATCATCATCGATCTCATGTGCTCATCGATAGTCTTTTCAATGTCAGACGGCAGGGCATAATAGGCCTTGTTTTTGATCCAGGTCTTCCGCGTTTTTTCTGCTGTTTCCCGCGCGGTATCTAGAACTAATTTTTTCGGCAACCCGGCCTTTTCCGCCAGCTTCTTGAAAAGCCGTACATTGCACCGCTTCATATCTTTTGTATCCACGAAGGTCAGTGCCAGCCGATCATTCGGAATATATGGAATGGTGGAAACCATATCGTAAGCTGGAGACAGGGCGGGCGTCCGGCCATCGCGGTACATGAAAGACCAGTTCTTCAAATGCATATCGCCATTGCCGGTCAGAATGGTATAGGACAGACGGCGGATAAATTCCCGCAAACCTTCTTCGCCCGTCAACGTCCAGACCATGCCCGCGATATTGGTAAAACTGACGCCCTCATATTTTTTCTCCGGAAAAATGCTGTAGACCTGCGCAAAATCCTCGATATGGATGCGCTTGCCATCCTCCGTTCGATCAAAACGTTTGGCCGCCAGGGCCTGTGTGCCGCGCAACTTCCCAAAATCCGGCAAACCGGCAATGCCGGATAAGGGGACCAGCTTTGTTTCCGGCACCGCAATACCGATTTCTCCTGCCATATGCATCATGGCATATTCGTTCTCCGGTATCTTGTCATACACCGGGGATGGCAATTTGACGATCCAGTTGCCACCCATGCCGCTGGCCGGGATAGTCAGGCCGCCATCGCGCGCCATCAGCGCGGAGAATTTCAGCTGGACGCCAGCCAAAGAAAACCGTAATGGCTGTTCCCCTTCCTTTTTTTCCGAGAGGCCCTCTTCCTCTTTTTTGAGAGGCATGGCAAACCCTTCGGCCGGTTTGGCGATCACTGCGCCTGGTAAATCTTCTCCAAGAAGGTACAGAAGATGAAATTCATGCGTCGGCTTGATATCACCCCGTGCGGCTAGATACTCCCGCAACTGACCTTCCGGCAGGAGATTGGAAAAAAAGGGCGGTGCCTTTCCGCTATACGTTTTGGTGGAGGTGAGCAATTCTCCGTCTGGCGAATAATAAGACTGGCTTAAAACGGGATGGGACGGATCGGCAGCATAGGATTCATCAAAGGAGAATAAAATCCGGCCATCAGGCAGCAGAGTTAAAACACCTATCCGACGGTGATGTAAAAAAATATCAAGAACCGCGGTCATGCCAGTTCCTCTTCTTCATTTTCCGTTAAGGTATCCGTCTGCCAGGCTGGTTTTCGGTCTTCCTTACGGCCGGTTATGATCGACCGGACAGCCGGAGTTAAAATACGCGGGATCAGCATGGGCTCCAGATCAAGCAGACGAGCCATTTCCTGGAAGCTGGAAACGCGCAGATCAACGTGCCCTGCTTCGATCTGCGAGATATGGCTCTGGGGCAATCCCATCTTTTTGCCCAGCTCTGCCTGCGTCAGTCCCTTAGCTTGACGAGCTTTCTTCAATATTTTTTGGATTTCTTCCATAAATGAATATATGGTCTCACCTGATCATTTTATATGTTATAACATATAAACAAAAAATAAAATATAGCTTTACATATATTTAAATTTATCGATTTTAAATACTCTCGCGATTTTCAATTTTCCCTTTACATAACAAGCATTAAGGTTTTGGCCAATTTATTCCATCTGCTTAAACCAGAATTCTGCAGTTGAATTCCAAAAAAATCTTTGAAATTCAGTGCATTTTGGCAACTCTTGAAATTTGTAAAAACCCTAGCTGCGGAATTCGGGTTACAAGGACGCGATACCCCAACCCAGGATCAGAAAACTGTTCTGAAGGACCAAATCTTCTTCTGGCTTATTGGCGCGACGGACGGGCACGCCAAAAATTTCAGCATTTTTCTCAGTCCAGGTGGCAGTTACCACCTGACGCCCCTGTATGACATCCTCACCGCTCAGCCAAGCTTCGAAGTGCGTCAAATTGAAAGCAAGCAAATGAAGCTGGCCATGTCGGTCGGAACCAAACGGCACTATCGAACCGGCGACATTCTCGGGCAGCATTTTATTCAGACCGTGGAAGGGGCGGGGCTACCTAAAAAATTCGCCCTTGAGACTATTGAGAAAATGGCTGATACCGCCGGGCAGGCATTGGAAGCCATCGAACGCGTCCTACCGGCGGATTTCCCCGACGTCATTCACCGGGCGGTCAAAGTCGGCATGACCAACTGTCTGTCCAAGCTGCGTGTTACGTAATTTGTGAGGGGAGGGGAGGTGCGTTGGAATCGACCGGCTATTCGGCCCGGTTTTTCATGGGTAGGCCTCGCTGTTTCCAGCCTGACATGTGACCGTCCAGGTACACAATATTTTTATACCCCACCGTCCAGAGAGAGAATTTGCCGATCCACGCTCTCGGGCCATGCTCGCAATAGACGACAATCGGGTCCCTCGGTGTGGCGTTGGTCTCCTTATGACGGCTCCAGATGGCGTAAAAAGGCAGATGCACAGCGCCCGGCACATGCCCGGCATCGTATTCACTTTGCGAGCGGACATCCACGATCACCGGAGCCGTCTGTGTTTCAATTGAGGCTAACAGTTGCTCGGGGGTCATATCGGACAAGCCTTTCTCCGAACATGCGACAAGAAGGGTAAACACGACCAAACCGAAGCACCAATGCAAGACGGTGTCAAAATATGGAGAAAAGGTCAAACCCGTCATGAAATTGGAGGTTGGTTTCCAAACTTTCGGAGTCAACAATTCTCCGCAAGGCTGACCGAGATGACTCCGCGTGATCCACTCATCACTAAAATTTGCCTCGTGCCTTTCCGTCACTCTGTGAGCGGGATTGCCGCCTACAATGGCCCGATTGCCCATACATGTAGGGTGATCCCTAAGTTGGAGCCAGCACCACTGCTCCCTGGTAAGCATGCATTGAAAAAAAACCTCTTTGGTCCCTTATTCGTAATATCCTATTCTGGGTAAAGCAAGCGGGACTCACTTCAGGGTGATGCATTGGTCTAAGTTATGTCGTGGACGAATCCGAATCCACACTCGCAATGGTCGTCACCAACGTGCCAAAATCACAAATCGCCGCAAGAGCTAACAGAAAGCCTACCGAAATGCCCTCGGTTGCGTCCTTCAGCGGTAGAAGCCACGCACAGCTCGTGGGGATTGGCGCCATGATATTACCAACCTCGGTCCATCCGTTTTGATAGCTTGCGTCCTTCGCTTGTTCGACCGTGGCCCAAATACCCGTTGCCAGGAGCCCCGTCCCTGCAACGCTCAGTGTAATGGGCCCAACGACGGGCGCATATTTACAGTTCGCCTTCACCGATGAATAGATTGTAAACGCCAGATCGAGAGCGACTGGGACGAACCCGGCCCCCCAGTACGTCACGGTTGCCGTGTCTGCTTTCGACCAATCGGATGGTGACTTCTCCAGCACCTGATAAGGCACGGTGAACCCTTGAAACATCAGCGTCAGGACAATACCTGACCACGAAAGGAAGGTGGCGATGGGATCTTCCTCACCTTCGGATAGAGCAGCGAGACCATCGTTGGCGAGATCATCAGCCGTGTACAGAAAATATGAGATGCCGGCGAGGAGCAACATGACCTCCTGGAGCGACGTGAGTTCTGTTGTGGTAAGCCCACCCGTGGGCGGTGCCTCTGTGTCCCCCGTTGCGAAGGACGGCCAAGGTATAGGAGAAGATGTAATGGTACTGACCTGGGTGCTGGTAAAAGGAGGACTGGGCTTGCCAGGATCACTCTTGGTCCCAAATAACAATTTATAGAGGATGGTGGCCGGCACCGCAAGGATCAGACTGAGCACATCCAAGATGGTCAGGTTGTCCCCCGGATTCTCAGGTGTGCCGGTAATCACATACTTGTACAACCACGAGAGAATGGGAATGTCGATAGTCTTGTTCAGCGCTGCCTGAAGAGTGGAGATTGCCGTGCCCAGCAGATCCAGCAGCGCAACAAGAATATCTTCGACCACATCCAACACGAACACCACAACATCCTCTGCGGCCTGAAGGAAGGCCAGCATCGCGACATCAAAGAACGCTTTCGGATTGCTCGTCTGAATTTGCAAGAAGTTCTGAAGCGATTGAGTCTTGGCTTGGAATTCCGAGGCTTGGGCCTGAACCAAGTTATAGAGACTATCGAACGGACTCGTGTCTGCCAGAGGCGGCAACGCCGCAGCCAGGCTTGAGGTGGTCGCAAAGTGATGCTGCGCCTTGGAAGAGACGTAATGACAACGTGCGGCGTGGGCATGAAAGGTGTCATGGTACGCCTTCCCCTGCAGTACGGTTGACGAGCCGCCCTTTTGCTTGCCGGCGTACTGGTTGAAAGACAGGCCGGATTCAAAGACCTCTTCCGCATTCGCAAAGGCACTCTGAATCTCACCTTGGAGCGCAGCGAACTTTTCCTTTATGAGGCTCACCGCATCCTGATCGCTTGTCTGCAGGTTCGTCATGACGGAATTGATGTAATACTTGATCACGGTATGCGTATTCAGGATATCGGACCACTCAAACAGTTCCCGCAGAAAGGTTATCACTTCCTTGATGACATGAATGGCTTTCTTGATGTAATTGACCAGGACTTCTAAAAAGTCGCCGATGTCGTCAACGGTCTGAAGAACAAATTTTTTAACGGCGTTGCCAACAGTAATGATCACATTCACCACATCGTTTTCGACCGTGTGAAGAATATGCACGATATCCCTGAACACATGTTTAAAGAAATTTGCCACATCTCCCCAAATACCGGAAAAAGAAAAGTCAGCCTCAAGATCTACGTGAGACCGTATACGATCCTGTGCCTCCTCCAGGGAAAGCGGTCGGATTCTCGCCCCGCCCTCCGCGGTAAAGTCGAGTTCCCAATGCGGCATGTCAAGTTGGCTCACATCGAAATGCGCCGACGGTGCAGTTCTTTTCTGAAGCATCAACTGTCCTGCCGTTCGGACCGTCGAAGCGACGGTCTCAGCATCCGGATAGCCAGACGGCAGGACCCCGGCATTTTCAAGAGAGGCCCCGTTGACGGGAAGACTGGGATCCTGCCCTGCCAGACGGCTGAGGGTGCCCTCGTCGGCCGGACACGCTTTCCACTCGCCTGAGGACATGAAGTCGGGCACGTTGATACTTAACACCGGCGCGGTCAGCGTCACAGCCCGTATGGCGACGGTTAGCTTGCCCTGTGTGTTGGTGACGATCTGTGCCGACTCCTTCGGACTGATATGGTAGGACAATTCGTTGGCGATAATGACTGCGGGGCGGTCCGCCTTGATGTTCATAACCACAGAGTGCACCGGGCTACCATACTGATCGACAGCAACAATTTCTGTCCTGTACGTGCTTACCATCTGGGGTGCCTGGGCGGGCGGGGTGGGACCGTCCAACTGCTGTACGAACCACGATCCATAGGTCACACTCGTCCCATCGGGCACTAACTTTTGGCTTAAGTGTTGGACGTCTTCAGTGAGGCTAACATCGAACACCTCCGGACCAAGCGGCATGACGGTGGGACATGCAATAACTTTTAACGCGTTACCCAGCGGGACCCAGTTCTGGTTGAAGACGGGGTTGCCGGATGACCCTGTCGCGGTTTGCCGCAGCAACCAGAGCTGACCCTGAAGATCAAGCGCGAACACCATGTAGCGGTTTTCACTATCAACCCCAAGGGCCACAGACTGTACGCCTGTCGGTGCCGTTCCCGTGGCAAGCAAATCCAAGGTCGCGGGTGCCCCGGCGGAAAAATCTCCAACGTAGAATAATTGATTGTTGTTGGTACGCACCAGAAAGGCGCTTTGCCCCGCTGTCGCCGGCAGACCATGGAACCGGGTAATTGTTAACGGACCCGTCGCGAGAGGAAAATTCTGCCATTGTGAGTTGGCCGCCCACTGAAACACCCCACTCACAATTGAACCGCACCGGTAATTGACCGTCGTCCCCTGCGCAGAGGTTACCGGCTGCAATATGGTCAATTGGGTCGACTGCAGTCCAATCACGACCAGATATGCGGGCGTTGTCGAGGCCGTGTCCATCTCAAAGTTTTGCGTCCACAAATCAGTACTGTCGTTACGAGAGATCAGAAAGAACGTGGGCTGCGCTTCTGTGACGGATATGCCATAGAGGAAGTGGTTGCCTTTGGGATCGCAATACACATCCGCCTGCGTCGTCATACCCAGAACAGCCGGCGGAGATGGCATGGAATTCCAGTAACCCTCCGATGAGCGCTGCATCCATATAACCGCCTGTGTACTGCTTCCGGATGTTGCCGGATAAAAGACAAGAACGTTGAGCACTCCCTGTTCGTAAAACCCGAGGAATGTCGAGATGGGGTTCGGGACCATGATTGGAATGGGAATAAGGTTTTGGTTCCAGCCGGAATGGGAGGTCTGATCCCGCACAAAATGCAGCACACTGGTGTTGTCATGCCCCACAGTGAGCAACTCGCTTACCAAGGTGCCGTCCACTTGATTTGTGACGACGATAAACTTATCAGTGAGTTCTTTGGCAACAGGCGGAGTCATCACGGACAAATAGTCTTCGATCAGGCTCGAACTTACGGTCATACCAGAAGCGGTGCGTGTCATGTCTCCCTCCCTGCATTGGATGGTGGGAACGCGATAAGAATTGCGCGGCAGCACGATCGAAGAGCAAAACCGGAAAGACGGCCTTTTCGGCCCGGTCTCCTCAGGCCCTAACACTTCAACAGTCAGCCCTTTTCACACTGGAGTATCTGCATATAAGGAAGTCCGGTCGATGCCGTGCCGGATTCTCCGGAATAGTTTTGGGCCCCCCAATGGCCGTAGCCCCAAGCTTTCCACCATGGAGCTTGAGTTAATGACTTACTGCCAGGGGTGAAACTACCCGAAAACGAGTGCGCATGTGTGCGATCTTCATGTGGAGCTAAAGGATCTCCTCCAAAAGTGGCAAGCGGGCTGCCGCCCGCAGGGAGGCCGACCATAAACCGTCCCTGGGTTGCCGCCGGCTGACTCCATCCGGAAGGGCAGTCAAGACCCGCGGTAAACATGAGGACCCCGCTTGGAATGTCGCCCGAGCCGGGCGGCTCATGAGACTTCATGCATACAAGAAGCTGCACGTATGGGACTTCAGAGGTAGAGGCCGCTGTCGTGCCGCCGAACGTATATTTTCCCTCCGAAGTCTGGCTATCGTCACAGCAACCATCAACACCATGAATATATGTGGAGGAAAGAGTGATGCTCGAGCTAAAACTGTGAGTGTGGGTTGGATTCTCGCCGCTGGCGAGCGCTGTTTCGACTGTATGTTGTGTGGTCCCGTTCGGCATCACCGGAACAAGAAAACGCCCTGTCATCACGTCTAAAAGGTTTCCTGTGGGCGTCCATCCTCCGGGACATTCCCTGGCGTTAAAGAAGGCGATGGCCTGACTTGGATACGGGTCTTGAGCATAAGACACGAGTGGCACACTGAATGCCGTCGCCACAAGAAAGACAATGACCATTGCTGCCAACGAGTGTTTGTCGAGCAATTGTGCCAAGCTCGCTATGCGCATACACACCCCCTTGCTAATCTTTTTGACACACCACAAGTTGAATAAACGGCAGATTGGAAGTCGCCTCTTCCAGGTCTCCGGAAATTGTGTACTTCCCCGATTTGGCATAACTGTCATCACTGCCACCGGTGGCTAGCGCAGCATGCTTGGTCGGAAGCGTGATATCGGTCGTGTAAATATGGACATGCCCCGGCGCCGTCTTGTCCTGAAGCGGAGTACCAACCATGACGCCAAGATCCGATGAATTTTGAACCGCGACGACGGCGCGGCCCTGGACGTTGGTGGCAACATTCCAGCCCGTCGGACATGATGGCGTGGTGAAAAATGCCACCATGCCGGAAGGCGTGCCATCAGTGCCCGAGGAATCGATCGCGATGGCATTCGTTCCTGCTAGGAAACCGGCGACCACAGTTATCAGGATAAAGCCCTTGAAGCACCATTGAACGGGTTTGTTCCGCATATCCAAATCTCCATACTAGATTTTCCGTTGGCGGCCGAGCCGAATGGTACACATCATATATTCAAAATGTCTACAAATTTTGATCAGGATTTTTTCCTGAGAACACCCATATATCTTTGATGAAGTCAATGGATATTCCACGGATTTTATTGTTACTGCCAACTCCGCTTTTCCCACTTCCGAACTACCATATGGAAAATGAAAATTTCCAACCATCCTCATTTTATTGAGATCCATGTCAGCGTGGTCGAAAATTTTTCTGGTCGAGAATGACAATCTTCCAGTGGTTCCCATTTTTTACAAAAAGCCGCATATATCCATACGCTATCCCGGAATACAGACCTACACTGGTAATTCGTTGTAGTTGGAGAGGATTAAGAGAACTGAAAAAGGCGATGCCGCTGCCGACTTATCACGCACACTTATGTGTTTCGTTCTTTAACTTGAGCGCAGCTTTAGGGCCTCGATGATTTTGCCTGGCTCCGATTCTTTGTCCAGTAAGTTGCCGAAAGACGGCGAACCATTCGCTTTGCATCTCCTTTGGCGTTCAATCCGAAAGCCGAATACTTTGCGTAGGCCGAGGGAAATACATAGCATCCAATGTATTTCCTTTTTTCGGTCGAGGCTCGAAGATGATTCAGGGCCACAGACTCTCTAAAGGGTTTCAGCCAAGCCGTCCTTCCGATACAATCCCTCTGAAATCTATGTTGCCTTCCACCCCCTGGGCTTGCCCCTCCTCTCCTGACATTTTTAGGAGCCTGTCGTCAGGCGTGGTCCATGTGTGGCGTGTTCATCTGGATATGTCACCCCGGCAGGCGGCTCTCTACCGCACCGATCTATCTGAAGATGAACGGGAACGGGCAGAACGGTATCGGCTTCCTCACCACCAACACCAATTTATTTCCACCAGGGGCATTCTTCGAAATCTGATCGGTCGCTATGTGGGAATTCCCCCTGGTACTCTCGGACTTGAGAACAACTTACAAGGAAAACCCTCTCTGACCGGACCGCCCCATCCGTCATTACAATTCAATGTCTCTCATACGAGTGGAATGGCGTTGCTGGCCTTCACGGTTGAACACCCTGTGGGAATTGATGTGGAACAGGTCAACCGGCATGTCAGCGATCAGGATATTGCCACAAGATATTTTTCTCCACGGGAGGCGGCGCACCTTGCCACCCTTTCACCTGACAAGCGGACCCAAGAGTTTTTAGCCTACTGGACCTGCAAGGAAGCGTATCTCAAAATGCAGGGGATTGGGCTATCAGGTGGGATGGCTCAATGTGAGATCGCATTCGACCAGGACGGAACGAAGGCCACAGTGGCATCAATACACGACCCTCTGGTGAACAACTGTTTGCTCTTTCGAATCAATGCAGGCCGGGACTACGTCGGAGCCCTATCCGTAAACTGTCAGTCGGTTGAAGTGTTGTTTTGGGATTGGAAGGATTGAAGGAAGTATCGAAAAAGCCTGCCTTGAGCTTTGCCGAAGGGTCCACTAGCCGCATTCTCGCCCCTTTGCCATGCTCACCTACTCACCTGCAGGTTCCGCGTCAAAAAGGGTTAAGGCTATCGGACGTATCCAGCCAAACTACGGCCTTGCCCGACAAAACGTTTTGCACTCTCTCTCTTTGCATGTGATCGCTTTAAAATGAAACTGTGTGGGATGAGACTGTTTGAAGTTTTTATTCATTCACAGTCCAATTAATGTGCGGCCTCTCCCTTAAATCGAACAGGTTCGTTGCCTTGCAAATGATCCGGGGTGAGCCAGTATGTGCCTTTGAAACTGGCATCCCAAACTGATTGAGCCGCCGGTTCATTCCCTCCGGTCAATAGATAGACAAAACCCCCAAATAAGCCTCCTACGCCCGCATAGATCACTTTGACGGGCATATACAAAATCGATAAGGCTCCACTCGCGATTTGAAGTCCCACAGACGAATCGTCGGAACTCCCTGAATTTTCGGCAACCACCGGCGCTGCCCCATCAGATGCAGGTGGGACTTCCTCAGCAATCGGTTCAGTTTCGACAGTCGTCTGCTCTTGAGCCGTCTCGGTTGCCGCCATCGGCGCTGCCTCATCAGATGCAGGTGGGACTTCCTCAGCAATCGGTTCAGTTACAACCGTCGTCTGCTCTCGAGCCGTCTCGGTTGCCGCCATCGGCTCTGACTCGGTTGCAGAGACTGAGTTAGGCGAATCCAAAAGTACCTCCGCCGACTGAGTTGTGGTAGGTGAGCCGGAGGAATCAACCGCTACCGGCGCCACCTGAGAAGCAGGAGGCTCGCTGTGACTTTCTGCGTTCACCTCCTGTTGCGCGGAGGGGGAGGACACTGGCTTCTGCCAAGCCTGTTCAAGGGCCAGAATGGTCAGATCTTGTATCACCCGATCAGACACCACCAGTGGGTCAGCGCTCCAACCCTTTCCCTCAAAGGCCACCTCTCCCGCATCGGTATTCATTCCAAGAATATCAACGACGACCTCATTCATGGGTGGAGATCCACCATTTTCAGGCTCTGTTGTGGAATTCAACGAAGTTTCGTCTACGTGCACAAATACCACCAATGTCGCCCCGACCTTACGAGCTCCCCCTAGAGCCTGAGCATTCTCTTCTGTCCCATTTCGAGAAGCCAATTCCGGAACTCCCACCTCTTGCATAACCTGTCGATTGACCACCAGCAATTGATGGGCATTCAGCCAATCCAAAGCCTGATTGACAGCCGCTGCATGATTTCCGGTCACCACCACCCTCGTTCCCGGGCTTGGTTGAGTAACCTGAAATCCTTCTTTTTTATAGGCTTCATTCCCGGAGGGACCACCAACGCATCCCAACAACACACTAAAAACTCCAAGCAGAGCGATCAGGTTTCTATAATGACGACACCCTGGATCCAACATAGTGATGTTCCCTTCGTTCTCATTTCTTTTGTAAAGATACGCGTTTGTAGGCCCGATAAGAAGTATTTCCGACCATCCGGTTTACCAATCACATGGACCGGGGCTCCTGTCTAACATTCACATTAGAAAGGGAAGATTTTGCCTGCACAATCCGGTTCCATATGAAAAATTAGCATATGACGACCTTATTGAAAAATTAAAATACCACAAATTGTGTCCTTCACGGAGAAAGACCCGTTAATTTTTCTCTTTCCTGATAAAACAGAGATGCCTCATTATTGGAAATCTTCGCGTACCGAAACGCTCCTGACCGAAAAAAGAGAATGGTTTTTGAGGTTTCGACTCAACTTTCCCAAACCCTTTACCTTTTGCTCCTACTCTGCCCTGTCATGAATGGAATTGCATGAGCCCAAGCTTCCCTAGTATGCTAATGAACCGAGTGATTTGGCCGATAGACCTCATAAACAATCAACACTCAACTCTCTTTTCTTAGAATTTTCATGGCGTTACGAATTCTGTCATTTTTCATCGAAGGCGTTACCTGGCGTGTGGCGAAAACCCCTACGGGCTATTGTCACCGTGGCCGTTCAAGCATGCCAGAATGGATTCCGGGAATTCCCTCGGGCGTATCGCAGGATATTGTCGAAAGCACATTTCAGCAATTTCCCTCTGATGATGACTCCCTCCAGCCCCATAACATCACATTCAAATTGACCTATCGTGTCGGATCTTCCAATATTGAATGCTTTATATTTTCCTCACCCGACGGCGACCTCTTTTCTGTCCGGATTCCTCCTGCCACTTTCATCGCGCTTCAAGAAGCACTTCCATCCCAGACTATTCCACGCATGAGAGTCGCCCGTTTAGCTATGCAGCAAGCGATTGTGTTCGGGGTACCAGGGGTAGAACTTTTGCCAGGAAATAACATATACGAATCCGTCAAATCGCAACTGGCAGGATCCTCTCTGCAAAAAACCCAGGTATAAGTCTCGCACTTTCTATCGATGCAAAGATTCCTGCTTCCTTCCAAGCCCGTTACCAAGGACACCGGTGAAAAACATTTTGATGAACTACATGGCAGACCCCTAACAATCCTGCTATCTATGAATCTACCCCCATGAATCTCCCCTAAGCTGTGCACCTTCCAACTGGAAAGCTATGGATACAGTGTCATTTACCAATGACCTTTATTCCCTTCATCAACTTTGTCGAATATTTAATCTATTGTGTAGTTGATAAAAACCCCCACAAGATATATGGTGAGGGTATTCCCCAAGCCACATTACGTATGCAACAATAGAGTACATTTGCTCTAAGAAGAACGGCTAACTCGATCTGAAAAAAGATGAATGTTCTTTATCCGAGGAAAACATCCTGGTGAACCGACATTCTCCCTCTCTCCGGAAACACGTACTGATTGTTGATGATGAGCCTGCTGTGCGACGAACTGTGCGAGGGGCATTAGAATCATCAGGAATTGAATGCGCCGAGTCGGGAAACGGCGCCGAAGCACTCGCGTGGTTGGAAAAAAATCAAGTCGATCTCGTCCTGGCTGACTATCACATGCCTATTATGAGTGGACTGACCTTGTTAGAACGAGTCAACGGGACTCTGAACGGCAGAACCCCTCGTG
Source organism: Nitrospirales bacterium (assembly GCA_021604105.1). Classification (GTDB taxonomy): domain Bacteria; phylum Nitrospirota; class Nitrospiria; order Nitrospirales; family UBA8639; genus Nitrospira_E. Next base: position 17,113 of record BQIW01000028.1, read on the forward strand.
TCATTCTGCTCAGTGGGGTTATTGACGATATACATAAGCACAAAGCCATGGGACTTGGCGCCTATGCGATTATTGACAAACCCTGTAATTTTCGTGAACTTGTCGAAAAAGTAAACGAGGCACTCGATTCCTGATTTCCTCTCTCCCGTTTAATCTCCCTTCCGCCTAGACAACTCAGGAGTAAGGCCCTTCCCCGCACCACAACAAATGCTCTCAAACATGGTCATTCCATTCTTCTAGAAATCAGCCAAACCTCCGCTCATGCATGTAGAACTTCCCATTTTGGACTACCACCCATTGGACTCGCCACCGGTCGAATTTTCTCAAAGGGTCTGTTGAAAAAAGCCGCCAGCGGCGTTCTCGCCATTTTCCCGTGCTCACGTACGAAGCGTACGCTCCGCGCGGAGAAACGGCTGCGGCCTTGCTGGACGGACTTTGTTGAACCGACCCGGAGCCTTTGATGGGTAATCTCATCCTGCGCAAATTTGCCCTTGAACATCCTTATTATTCAACACTCCCTCAAAGGATGGGGCACAAATCCAATCTTCGGAATAGCCCTAAGAGGAATCAGCCTTCAGAATCTCTCCCAAACAATTTCGTCCATGAGCGTGTTCATGAGCGCCTGCAGGATGTCCCTCAGGGTCCGGTTGGAGCGAAATGAAAAGCACCCGATTTTTCCCTATCCGACTCAATCACCCGATGGGGTGAACTCATGGGACAACACCGGACACTCTTTCTTGGCGGCGCAGGACAGACGGGAAAGCTGTATCACAAACTCTTTGATTGTGGGGTTATCCCCGATGATCACCGGCGAAAACCATCGAATATCTGAACGGAACGCATGATGGCTGGGTCGCAGATCTGTTCAGACCTCACCGATTTTCCAAAATGGTGAGGGCCGGGCGGCTTTCCATCGGCGCCACGTTCATGACTTATCCAATCATTCATTTATCACACAGGGCTCCCCCAGCTATGGCTGGTATGATGAGAAAACATTTCTGCCCTTGGTTGAGGTCGAAACCGGCGCCACTATTGATTCCGGAATGTTTACTGAAGACCAGGGAGACTCCTATTCACCTAATCACCAGAGGCCGGAGTAAGAGGCAACCGACTCCAGGACTCTCCGGCATCCGAGCTTCGGTACAGCCCTCCTCCATTGGTACCGACATACAGAGTGCGGGGATCCAGGGGACTCATCTGAAGACTGCGAATACTGGTTGCCTCCAATCCATGAATTTTCGGTTGCCAGGTTTTTCCTCCGTCCTCACTTTTTTGAACCCGGTCACTCGTCGCCATATACAAAATTGACGGATTACTGGGATCCAGTTGAATGGCACTAATGTAGGCATGTTGAATGCTCCCTCCGACCTTTGTCCAATGTTCGGCCTGGTCGGTTGATATATAGAGTCCATCCGTGGTCCCCGCATACACCACGTCACTATTCGTGGGATCAACCACAATTCCATTTACTCCCAACGCCATTGAAGCCATTTTGGCATCTGAGGCTACCATGCCCGTCGATGATTTCTCCCAACTCTCCGTGGCATTGACGGTGCGATAGACACCTCCCGTAGTCCCTGCATATAGGACGTTGGGACGCTGAGGATCGATTGCCAGGGTCACCACAAAACTCACCTCCGTCATTCCTTGCATCCGTTCAGTCCAATGTCGACCGCCATCCAAGCTTCGAAAAACCCCGACCGTTGTCGCCGCATAAACCATCTCCGTCCCTAGAGGATTAAACACAATCTGATTGACAATAGCCGAGATCGTGCCTTTCTGAATCCCCGAACTGTAGGGATGCCACGTTCTTCCTCCATCCGGGCTTTTATAAGTCCCATCGCCCATCGTTCCAGCAAACACGGTGGCAGACAGTTTGGGATCAATGGCGAGACTAATCACGCGGGTCCTGGCTAATTCGCCCGCAAACCTGGTCCATGTGGCCCCCGTATCGGAAGACTTATAGACGGCTTCATCCGTGGCCACGTATATAATGTTGGGTTTGGTGGGATGTAGGGCAATAGACACAATGGTATCGCTTCGTTGACCGCAGGCCGTCAATACAAGAAACACGGCCACCAGGAAGGTCACAAGAACTCGGGACATGTTAAAGAGGATTTTCATTGCTAAATGTCAAGAAGTCACACCTTATTGTGATGGGCGGTACGGTTCGGCATAACCGGTCAGTTCGACATAGCCCTGGCCTTGAATATTCTCTCCCTTCCATAGCCCGGTGACATCCACCGCGCCTTCCCAGTACGTCACCGCAGTACTTCGCCTCGTGACAAGTTCTTGATTGGCCATTCTGGGGGAGATATTCAACTCGACCTTTTCAGACGGAATAGATAACGTCCATAGATGAGGGTAACGCGCACCACTGACGGGACTGGTCCAATGGCCCTGAACGCTTACATCGATCGCTTGAAGGGAAAGGGAGGTCGAAGATCCATCGGGCCTCACCAACGTTCCACTGGAGGCGGGATCGAAGGTTCCATCCGCACGGCGAAGCCCATAGGCCATGATGTCATAGCCATTCTGAAGTTGGAGGCTGAACCAATCCCATCCAACGAGACCTTCCGAGAGGTCTGCAGATCCAAACTCATGATCCATCCAACTTATGCCATTAACCGCCAGCGGCTCTCCCTCTACCACCACCGACCCAGTGGTCCGAAGACGGGTCATTGAGTAATAATGAGAGGCGGCCTCTGGCTCCTTGCCTTTCCGGCTCACGCCGTCTGTGCCATGAATCACGGGGGGTTTACTCGGTTCGAGCGTCAAATCAATGGAAAACCCCTCAGCCTGCGCCTGAAGATGAAATTGTCGATGATCGGGTGCCACCGCCTTTAGCAACCACCGATCGATCCATACATGGAGCCGATCCACTTCAGCTCCGGCCTTGTTGATTCCGGCACGACTCAGCTTCTCTGCAAACCGGAATTGCGCATTCGCTTCGTCGGTTAACGCGAAATGGGCAAAGTACAGGTGACGCATGGCCCATACAGAAGGATTACTCCAGGCATCAGGTGAGTCAATTCCGCGACGAAAAAACGTCAATTCGTACCCAAACCGTCGGCCGTTCGTGCTCGACAGGTGTCCGGTAAAATACCACCACTCTGTCTGAAATTGCTCATGACTGCCATGATCACGGGGGAACGCATAAACGTATCCGGGACGGGCAGGCGCAAATTCGTGAAGTCCAACGCTGGGGGTCTCCGCAAAGACCGCCGAAATCCCAAGGAGTGGAAACATGAACAGAAGCGAGATCTCTCGCCACCAGGATCCCGTGCTCACCTCCAGACCTCCAGAACCGTCGCGTGAGTAAAGGGCGTCGTCCACTTCATGTTTCCGTTTATACCACGACCTTTCATAGCGTACAAATCCCTTGGCACACAAGGATTTTCTCAGTTTAACGAACTCCTTTGGGACACGATCTTACGTTGACTTTCTCGAAAATTCTCCGCTATCGTACCCTATGCCTTCAGATTTTCCATCAGCCGAATTCGGCACATTTCCAATACCGGACATCGTGCCAATTTTTCCACTGCCCAACGTCGTGTTTTTCCCTGAAACCTATTTGCCACTCCACATCTTTGAACCCCGTTACCGGGAAATGGTGCATGACGCATCCGGTCAGGGAGATTGCATTGGCATGGCCTTGCTCAAGGACGGTTGGGAAGACAAGTATGAGACGGATCCCCCAATTTATCCCATTGGATGTGTAGGACGAATTATCAGCTCCCACAAGCTGGCTGACGGTCGGTTCAACATTGTCTTGCAAGGTCTTCAGCGATGCACCTATGAAGACCAAGAGGTCTCGACAGCCTACCGTCAGGCACGAATCATTCCGAATGCCCAAAAGGGAGATCCCTCCCTGGACACCGAAACCCGCATCAATCTGGAGCAAATTACCCAAGAATATTTGACCTGGAAAAAAGCTCATGAGTTGTGCCAGGTGATCGCTTCTGGCAAACTCACGGACTCCATTCTCGTTCATAACCTTTCAGCCGGTCTTGATTTGACACCCGTGGAGAAACAATTTTTACTTGAATCCGGCCATCTCATTCAGCAAGCTCGCCGCCTGATTGATCTCATCCGCTTTAAACTTGCCGATCTTCGAACGGCACAAGGATAACACACCATGTCTGATGCCGTTGCCATTGAGGTTAAAGGGCTGGGGAAAACCTACGACACCGTGACCGCGGTGAAGAATCTCTCCCTGTCCGTCGTACGAGGAGAGATTTTTGGCCTCTTGGGACCCAACGGGGCAGGGAAAAGCACTACGCTTCGAATTTTAATTACGACCCTCAGTCCCACGTCCGGGACCGCAACCATTTTCGGACATGATGTCGCGAAAGAAGCCGATACGATCCGGCGGATGATCGGCTACGTTCCGCAAGAACGGGCAATCGACCGCTTTCTCACCGGTCGGGAGCATCTGCTGTTGCTTGCGGATCTCTATCATCTCCCCAAGAATGAGGCCCTTACCAGGATTGCCTCGCTTCTAAAGCTGGTCGATCTGGAGGAACATGCCGATCGCGTGGCCAAAGGATATTCCGGTGGGATGAAACGCAAACTGGATATTGCCTGCGGGTTGTTGCCCAATCCCAAGGTCCTTTTTTTGGACGAACCCACACTCGGCCTTGACGTTCAAAGCCGCCTCAATATTTGGCAATACCTGCGGCAATTGCGCGAGCAGGGCATGACCATCGTTATGACAACCAATTACCTGGATGAAGCCGACCAGCTTTGTGATCGAATTGCCATCATCGACCGGGGAGAAATCCGCGCCATTGGCTCTCCAAAAGATTTAAAGGCCAGTTTGGGTGGCGATGGCGTCTGGCTCACTCTTGGAGACCCTCAGCCTCAGGTCCTCGAAACTCTCTCAACCGCCCTGAAAGCCTTACCCTTCGTGCGTGCCATTCGTCCCACTTTACAAGGGCTGGATATCCGCGTCGATGCTCCCGAGAAGGCCTTACCCGCTATTCTCGAGACCACAAATCAGGTAGGATGTCGCCTCGATGGAATCGAATATCATCGGCCACGGCTAGACGACGTATTTGTGGCTCACACAGGCCGGTCCCTCAAAGACCTACCCCCTGAACCTACGACCTAAGATCTCATCCTGTAGATTTTCACTGTTCTGGAAAGGTTTCTCCATGAATGAGCAAATTCAAGAGGTGCTAGCCCTGACCAATCGATGGGTCAAGCGATTGAGTCGGGAAAAGTTCAGTATGCTGTTTACGCTGATCCAGCCCATGCTGTTTTGGCTCATCTTTTTCGGCAACCTGTTTCAGCGGGCAGCCGATATACAGGTGGTCCAAGCCCCGAATTACATGAGTTTTCTTGCAGCCGGCGTCGTCGTAATGACCGTTCTTAATAACGGGCTGGCCGGTGGTGTAGACTTACTCTTTGATAAAGAAAACGGGTTTCTGGAACGATTGATGGCAACTCCCATTAGACGATCCTCCGTGATCCTCAGTCGGTTCCTATTCGTGATGGCTATCACCGCCATGCAAATTCTGGTTATTCTGGGAGTGGCCTTTTTATTTGGGGTGAGTGCGGAAACCGGAATATTAGGGATCGCACTCATTTTAGTGATCGGTATGCTGTTTGGTGTCGGACTCACCGCTATTTCCATGGCCATGGCGTTTTCCGTGAAAAGTCATGGAGACTTTTTCTCGGTGTTGGGCTTCCTCTCGCTCCCCATGATCTTTCTCAGCTCCGCGCTCGTACCATTAGCGGCAATGCCGGGTTGGATGAAAACACTGGCATTCTTCAATCCGATGACTTGGGTCATTGATGCCATCCGGCCATTGATTCTGACCGGTTGGAGCGAAGCGATCCCTCAGGTAGCTATCGCCCTAGGAGTCCTCGCCGTCTTCGACGCCCTGTGTCTCTATGGGGGAGCTCGCGCGTTCAGGCGCTCGGTCGGCTAACGGCCTTTTACCACATTACCAACTCCTCGATGGGACGCCTCTTTTTCTTTGTGGAGGCGTTGTCGTATTTACCCGGGACGGACCTTCTTGCACTCACCTTCGGAGACAAAAATTCAGGCCCTGCTTCGTTTGTTGTCGGATCCCAACGAACAGGTTGCCAAAACCATCCAGCACGAATTCGTTCGTATCGGGCCTTCAGCCTTACCGTTTCTGGAAAAAGCCAGCGCAAATGATACGGCATTGGCATCCCGGGTTGCTTTTGTCAAAGATGAAATTCGCTTTGAGCAACTCAAGGAGGAATTCAGCACTTTTGCTACCCATTGCTCCCGTCAGATTGACTGGGAGAAGGGAGCGTTTCTCATCGCCAAGATCGCCTATCCGGATGTCGATATTCCCCATTATCAGCAGTGCCTCGATCACCTCACCGAAGAATTTCGCAAGAAATGGCATTCCGAAGGTTCTGGATCAGGGAAGGTCGCCAGGCTTCTCAGTGCGTTCCTCTTTAAAGACAAGGGGTTTTCCGGCAATCGCATCCATTACCAGGACCCCGACAATAGCTATCTGAATCGGGTCATCGAATCCCGGCAAGGAATTCCCATCTCTCTTTCAGCCATCTACGTGTTTGTGGGAAACCGGTTGAATTTGCCCCTCTCCGGGGTCGGGATGCCGGGACATTTCCTGGTGAAGATTGAAGGAGAGCCGATTCCGCAATTTGTGGATTGTTTTAACGGTGGAGCCTTCTTACGGGAACAAGACTGTGAGCATTTTATTACGGCATCCGGTTTGGATTTTTCTCCTGAGTTTTTGGAAAAGAGTTCAACACGACTGATTCTTACCCGCATGCTCAGGAACCTGTTGAGTATCTATGAACGGGAACAACAAAATCCCATGACGAAGCGGGTAGAGACCCTGCTTCAAATCCTGCAGGAATCCCCTGAAGATGAGGATCCTTCTCTCTAGCCCCTACAAGCCATATCCGTTTAGTCCTTTAGCTTACTAAACGAGTTCAAAACTATTCTTGAAAGTTTTCTCCAACCGACATTCAGCTTCTCTCCATGTATTGGGATTTTGGCTGGGCATCTGAATAAACCGGATTTCGAGCGGACAGGGAGGTCCCTTGGGCGCGGCTCAGGACATACCTTTTGGTTCGGCAAATGGACTAAAATCCATTTCTACCCAGGTCGGTCGCATTCAGTGGTGCTCCAGCAGGCAATGGAGGAACAGCCTAACCCGCCGGGTTTCAGATAAGGTTCGCTCTTGACTTGGGAGTCAGTCCGATGAGCCAACCCGCTGGCGATGGGTCGCGGATCTGGATCCCCTTACTTGCTCGCGTGTCTTGGCAATTCCCTTACCCACTTGCAAGGTCAAGAGATCTTTCCCTTTAAGAATTGGTCCTGAGAAAAATCGGCGGGCTTGAGCTACGACATTCGACCGGTCGGCGGTCTCATAAAAATGGGAAAGAACAAGTTTTTTGATATTGGCTTCTTCTGCGACCTTGCCGCATTCTTCCGCATGCATATGCGAACTACCTGGCTGATGGGACGAAAAAGAGCAGTCCAAGACGGCCAGATCAGCATCCTGACATAGGCGAACCAGATTCGATGAGACCGTCGCATCTCCCGAAACAGCCGCTGCCCGGCCCTGATACTCAAGACGATATCCTAGACACACTTGCTGATCCGAATGGGTCATGGGTAATGGCGTGATCCGGGTAGCGCCAATAACAAATGGCCTGTCTTTGACTTCCCGAAGAGTCACCCGAAAGGGGGTATCCGAAAAATTTGGGAATGTGCGGAATATTGTTCCAAAAAGTCGTTTAGTCCCAGGAGGACCATAAATTATAATGTCTGACCGAACCCGCGCGAACTTGGAATGGCAGACGGCATCAAAGAAAAAGGGAATAAAATCAGAAAAGTGGTCCGCATGATAATGGGTAAAGAGTAGGTGTTGGATCGTATGGCGATCCACACCGGTTTTGAGTAAATTAGAGAGCGTTCGCGGACCAAAATCAAGTAGAATAGGCCCGTCCGTCTGGAAAAGGTAGCCGGCAGCTGCCCGTGTGGGATGCATATTGGTGCCGGAGCCTAAGATGGTAACCTGCATGAGAATAGTCGCCCCAAATCTCTAAAAAATTCATAATCATATTGATTAGTACTTGAATTAATGCCAAGCCCTACCAAAACACAACCGGAGGAAACCAGTCGCGCTATTAATCTGTTTGTCGGATTGCTGGGGCTTGGTCTGATCGTAGCAGGCATATGGATATGGCATCATCTGACCTTTGACACTCAGGATTTCATCACCGATGAGATCCTCCCCATACTCGTAGGCATTATCGTGTTAGGAATAGGGGTATGGGTCGGCACAAAAAAATGGCGCGTGCGCAAAGAACGCCTTCAGCTCCGTGACCGGCTCCTGCAGCGCTTTCAAAAAGAGCCCTCACCCCAAAAACGCCGAGATTTGGCCTTTACGCTCATTGAAGTGAACCAATTTGAAGGAGAAGGATTGGAGACCGTCGCCGAACCGATGGCGGAACTCTTTGTTTGGACATTGAAGACGGCAATAGGTGACAAGCAACATCGCATACGAGGAATGGCAGCCAGCTACCTGGGAATCTTGAAACACCAAAACTCGGTCCCGTTGCTGATTCGTGCCTTGGAAGATGACCATGCCCATGTGCGAGCCTGTGCCGCATTGGCCCTGGGCCGCATGCGGGCTCAAGACGCTAAGACGAAACTGGAAGAAAAGATGAAAGAAGACTGGGACCAGACGGTACGCAGCCGGTCCCAAGAAGCGTTGGAACGAATACGATAGGGGCTTTCCCCTGCATGCCCATCATTTTAGCTCCAGATTCAATGCCTGTTGATCAGCTTCGGTAAAACGATACCCCTTGTTCATCAACACCTGTATGCCATCCATCAGAAATTTGAATTCAACATCCCTGCGGACACTATCGAATACCCCCATTAGTACTTTCATATACCCTCCTAAGGGTCGTCCCTCTTGAAATGGTAGCCTAAAGGCGTCCAGCAGATCATGGATTTCATGGGCACTATATTCCTCGTTATCATCTCCATCTCCCACTAGGGCCATTTGATAGAAGGTGAGGCTGAGGGAGAGGCGTTGTTGCATGTTTCCAAAGGCTTCCCGGGCCTGTTCCAACCCCTCAGGAAAGAGCTTTCCACAATCGAGATTAAGTCCCGTCCGTGAAAGGGGGGAGAAATGAATGCGCTCAACCTCAGGCCGGGCTTTCTTGTTCCACAGTTGATAAAAATAGACCGTACAGGAATCGGCGATCGCAAATTCCTGTTTATCTTTTCCAATTTGTGCGCCGATGTGCTGAGTGAAGGCTTGAAAGACATCCGTGCCGGGGGAAGCCCATGCCGTCGCCTGTAGGCCCTGCTCCCCACCCCCCCAGACAAGTCCAAGACTGAGTAGAACAGGACAAAGATACTGGTTCAAATTTGGCTCTCCAAGGAAAATGATCAATGTTCATAGTATAGCACCATCAGGAAACACATGAGAATGCTTCTTCTCCGATTTCATTATTAGTTTCTGACAAAAATGACCATGGAGTCTTGAGCCAACACTTTTCCAAGCACCTCTTCGCCATTGTGCGAGGCAATAACTCCTAAGCGATCTTGACATCAGGTCTTTACAGAATTTCATGGTAAAATACAGAAATGATCCGGCAAACCATCACCATCCAAGGGCATATCATAGATTCACTGATTTTGGCGAAGGTTCTGGATGCCATTGTCATGTTGGGGGGAAGCTTTACCCTTTCGGAAGTCACGGTGGGCACCCGACGGGAGGACACTTCCCATGCCACCATCCTGATTGAAGCTCCCACTACAGAGTTACTCCAGGAAATCCTGAAAACCATTCAGCCCCATGGGGCAGTGGTTGAGACCGAGGAAGACTGCACCGTCGAGGCAGCACCGGCTGATGGAATTTTACCGGAGGACTTTTACGCGACCTCTCATCTGTCCACTCAAATACGGTGGCAGGGAAGCTGGATTGATGTCCATCAACCCGAAATGGATTTAGCCATCAGGCTGAAGACCTCTCCCCTTTTCGCACAGATGGTTTCCATGGGCTCGGTTAAAAAAGGCGATCTCATCGTCACAGGACGAAAAGGAGTTCGAGTGTTCCCGCTGGAGCGGCCAAAGGAACGGGATGCGTTTGGTTTCATGGAAGCCCAGGTTTCATCCGAACGTCCTCACCACCATATCATCGCAGACGTGGCCAAACGGATGAAGGCCATCCAACAACAACGAAAAGAGGGCAAGAGGCCTGGTAAGGTATTGTTTGCCGGTGGACCGGCCATCATCCATGCGGGAGGACGAGAAGCCCTGGCGTGGATCATCGAAGCGGGTTACATCCATGTCCTGTTTTGCGGAAACGCCTTGGCTGCTCACGACATGGAAGCCAGTCTCTACGGAACATCTTTGGGATATAATTTGGGGATTGGCCGTTCCGTGCCCCACGGACATGAGCACCACCTTCGCACCATCAATCGGGTACGGGCCTTGGGAAGCATTCAACGCGCCATCGAAAGCGGATTAATCAAAGAGGGAATTATGGCGGCCTGCGTGCGACAGGGTGTCCAGATGGTGCTGGCCGGGACCATTCGCGACGACGGCCCGTTGCCGGACGTCATCACCGATTCCATCCAGGCCCAAGAAGCCATGCGCGCCGCCATTCCCGGCGTGGAATTGGCCTTGCTGGTGGCTTCTACCCTGCATGCCGTGGCGACAGGAAATCTGCTGCCGGCGTCGGCACCTACCGTCTGTGTCGACATCAATCCCGCCGTTCCCACCAAACTGAGCGACCGTGGAAGCTTTCAGGCTGTCGGGCTGGTAATGGATTCTTCTTCTTTTTTATGGGAATTGGCCCGTGAACTCGGCTGGAGAGGATAGGAACCCAATATCATGAGCCGTTTATTGATGTGCCCCCCGGATTATTTTGGTATCGAATATGAAATTAATCCATGGATGAGAGTGTCGAATCAATCCAATGGAGATCGTGCCAGAACCCAATGGAAAACGCTGACTCAGGTATTGGAGAGCGAGGTTGGAGCCAAACTTGAATTTATGGAACCGGTACCAAGATTACCTGATCTGGTGTTTACCGCCAATGCAGGTGTCATCCATGACGGCAAGGCTGTACCCAGTCAATTCCGCCACCCGGAACGGCAGGGCGAGGAACGGTATTTCATTGACTGGTTTACCAGGAAGGGCTATGAAGTCATTAACCTTGACCCCGACATACACTTTGAAGGTGCCGGAGACTTATTGGGATTTCCAGATTTCTGGATCGGCGGCTACCGCCAACGCAGCGATATCCGCGCGTATGTCCAATTGTCGGAAATTTTCCAAAAAGAAATCATGCCGGTGGAACTGGTGGATCAACGGTTTTATCATCTGGATACCTGCTTTTGTCCCCTCAGTGGAGGAGAGCTTCTCTACTTTCCCCCCTGTTTCGATTCGTACGCCCAAAACGTGCTGGCCACTCGCATAGAACAGAAAAAACGATTTGCCGTCCCATCCCAGGAAGGCGAGCGGTTTGCCTGCAATGCAGTGTGTATCGAACGCCATGTTGTGCTGCCAACCGGATGCCCGGAAACGATGGCGTGGTTACACAAACAGGGCTACACCACCCACCCGGTGGAGCTGGATGAATTCCTCAAAGCCGGTGGATCCGCCAAATGCCTGACCCTGGCCTTGGATTAAGTTGTAAAAAATCGATTCCCCTATCAAACGCTGCATGAACACCGTTTGACGGTAAGAGCCCGCTTCAAATCATTGTCATCCTGAGGCCCCGCGAAGGATCTGTGCCCAGGCATGAAAACCTCCTTGTCTTTAAAAAGCGCCGATCCAAGCGCTACAATCTTTCCAAACAGGTTAACCCGGCTGATGACTTCAAAAGTCACCAGGCTACACAAAGCCTTGCAAGCGAAAGTACCTTTCCTTATGACCCAACCAGAACAGTTCTACTCACTCGGTGACGATGATACAATTCGACGGCATATACGGATTGAACGCGAAAACGGGAAAAAATTACGGAAAACCCCATGGTGGAAAGCCCGGATCCAAAAAGGGGAGTGTCACTTTTGTCATCAGCAGGTGGGAGCGGAAAACTTGACCATGGACCATGTCGTGCCTTTGGCCAGGAAAGGAAAAAGTACGAGAGGCAATGTTGTCCCGGCCTGTCAGGCCTGCAACCGCAGCAAAAGCCTCACCACACCGGTTGAGTCCATTTTGGATCAGATACGAACAAACGAAGTCCAGAGTGATGAATGAGTTACAATCCTGAAGTGAGATACTCTCACAAGGCAACTAATCGAGTATTTCCATACGGCTTCAACTGAAGCCTTGTCTTGTTCCCAATCACCATACATTCGGCCTACCCTGCATTTGCACATTCGAGAACACGATTTTCAGGATCATCCTTCAAAATCTTCACCGTTCAAGTCGGTTTCACCAATTCCCCCATTTCCGTTATAAGGACTGCAGTCTGACTCAACGCTTCGGATTCACGACTGAATTTTCTGGTCAAGATTCCCAACACTTCATCGAGGGTGGCTTTGGAGAGAACAAGGGTTTCAGTGCCTTCAAGAACTCTGGCAAAAGCTCTTTCAGCCTGGCTTCCAGGGAAAACGAGACCGGACATGTAGATGTTGCTGTCAAACGACTCTCACTTTTGGCCAAATACTTCTCAAAATCACATTTGGTTAGAACCCCCTTTTCTGGCCTTTCCCGTCCAATATTGCTGAGTATCGAGAAATTTGGATTTCAGACATTCTCGCCTGACAACTCTTAGGGCTTTCTGAATCACGGTGCTGATAGTTTTTCCCCCTTTCTGTGCGATCTCTTCCAACTCCCTGGAAAGATCAGGGGGAAGTGAAATCGTTTTTTTGACGGCGATCCCATGATCATTTCCTCTGGATATGAACAAATCAGACCATCCTTCGGGACAAGCCAATTATGGGAGTGTTGAATAATAAGGATGTTCAAGGGCAAATTTGCGCAGGATGAGATTACCCATCAAAGGCTACGGGTCGGTTCAAAAAAGCATGCCCTGAGTCTTCCCGAAGGGTCCGTCCGGCAAGGCCGCAGCCGTTTGTACGCGCGGAGCGTACGCTGAGTACGTGAGCACGGGAAAATGGCGAGAACGCCGCTGGCGGCTTTTTTCAACAGACCCATTATCACCACTCAGGATCTTGGGAATTGGCAGATAGCTGACTAATCGTTTCTTCCGTTTTCAGCTTCACAAAAGAAGAACCGCGCCTCTTAGAAACGGGAAAAACCAAGGTATTTTTAGTCAGGTATCAAGGGTTTTTATCAATACTGCGTCGCTCCTCTTTGAATCATACTGACTCAGTCAATTGTTGAATGGCATCAAGGCCGGTTCAAAAACTTTCATTTCACAAAGGGAGAATGGTTATGAACAACACCTTCACAAAACAACCGAGAGTCAAAGCCATGTTAGTCCTGTTAAGCGTCGCATGCGCATTGGTATTTTCAGCATGTGCCAGTGATCCACATGGGCGGACTATGGGAACCACGGTTGACGATGCCGTCATCACGTCTTCAGTCAAATCGTCATTGATTGCGGATGACCTCGTGGATGCGTTCGAAATTGACGTTGATACGCACAGAGGCAATGTCATGTTAAGTGGATTCGTTGAAACCGACAATCAGATAGAAAGGGCTGTGGAAATTGCCAAAAAGACCGAAGGAGTCCAAAAGGTGATTAACAAATTAGAGAAAAAACCAAAGGCGATGTCCCAGAGCCATTGACAGAAATATCGTATTATCAGAATCCCGTCCAGCAACCCTGTTCCCCGGAGGCCACCTCAGGGGAACAGGGACAAGAGAAATTCACTCATTTTTTACCTTTTCTGATTAACTCTCGCGCTAGTCTACGATCTTCGCCATCTGGCACGGATGGTTCAGGATTCATCCGGTCGGGTTCATACGATAAAATTGCCAAGATGGGGAAATGATCTGATCCAATCGATGGCAAACGCCTCATCTCCACCAACCGGAACGACCGGGAGTGAAAAATATGATCAACAGGAAAGCGAAAAATCGGATATTTGGCATGGAAGGTGTTAAAAAATCCCCGGCCGATTCTGGGGTCGACCAATCCGCTAATTCTCTGAAACAAGCCCGTCTTATACGACCACGCCACATCATTCAAGTCGCCTGTCACCACCACGGGCTTCTCTCCATGGGCAACGTCCCTGCCAATCATTAGGATTTCTGCATCCCGCTCGTCCGTATCCTGTCCAAACCGCGGAGGACGAGGATGTAAACCATAAAATTCAACAATCTTTCCTGACGACAACTCGATTTCTGAAAAGAAGGAGGGAACCTCCGGATCAATCAGAAAGCGGATATCAGGACTTCGTAGTTTCAGACGTGAATATAAGAGCATGCCATAGGTATTTTTCAATGGTTGCTTAATGGTAAAGGGGTAGGTCGCTTCCAGGCTTGTTAACTGCCTCTCCCACAACGTGTCAGGTTCAATGACAAGCACCATGTCCGGGGAGAAGGTAGACACCTGGTCTAAAAAGCCGGATGCGTTTCGGTTTTTCATGTAGACGTTGGCCGTCAAAATACTCAAGATATCTTCATGGCCTGGATTCATGCTATCCAACGACTGCTTGTGAGCCAACATCGTATAGGGATAAATCCTAAATCCCTGATAGATCAAACAGGCGATAAGTGCCATGAATACCCATTTTCCTAACCCATGGTCTCCAGAGAAAACCAAATACCCCAACCCCGGGGTCAGGAACGCGCCAATTAGAAAAAGTTGAAGGCGTGGGAAATCGAAGATACGAACCCACCATTCACCAACCCGGAGAAGGGGCAAGAGGGTGCCGGCAATGATCACCAGAGCCAAGAAGATAAGGACGAGGGGAATCATTTCTCCCATAGCATCTCACTCACACCGTACGAATATTCTTGTCATTTCCCCCAGACTCTTTTCTTCCTGTGTCCTGGCCTCTATCAACAGCAGGTTGTTCAAACAGAGAAACGAATTTTTGAGACCGTCCAATTTATGCATTCTCAGTTTGAGGGTGAAAAAGCAACCATCTGGAGTTCGGCATAAAATTTTAAATCAATTTTTATTCTCTACCTGCCGGGGCCGCCGTCGCCAATAGACAAAAGAAGAAGTCGGAAAGAATTATAGTCAACCACCCTTCAGAACGCGCTCAAAATGAGAATGTGGCGAAGGCATTTCTCCAGATGAATGGAGGTCGCCTTTTCAGACTCTTTAAAAGAGGCGGGGATTAAAATGAGAATGTCTTTCAGACGGGTAGGTGAGGCGACCTGCGTCAGATTTGGCAAAGGGGGTGAGTGTGTGCGTTTTGAGAGAACTTGCCGAGATGATGTGGTGGACCGTCCAACCACGGATGACCATGGCATCTGCTATGAGCGTGCGGTGGCAGCGCCAGGGAACCGCTTCCGCGCACATCACGGCTGATGGTGACTGTTGTCCGATATTCACCAGTTCCTCCAACCCATTCCAAAACGCTTGAGTTTGCATATAATCCGCGTAACCTCGGAAACCCTCATTCCGCCATCCCACATTCACCGAATCCGGCCGGGTTTTCCTCCGACCTCCCAACTCCGGCATGTGCCGATACTGTAGTCCGGCTTCACGAAGACTCCGGGCAAGAGTTTCCTGGTGGAACTGCGGATTGCGCCGTGAGAACGGGATCGTTCTGACGTCGGCCAGTAATTGAATGCCATGTGATTGAAGAAGCCCGACGAATTCCTCGATAGGCCGTGTCGAATGGCCGATGGTCCACAACTCGGGAGACACGAGTGTCTCAGGCGAATGAGTGTCGCCAGGCTTGCTGAGTCCAGGGGGCTGGTCAATTTCCATCGTTCAGAATTTCCACCATCATTAAATATGAATGTTTTGAGCGTCGGCTTATCAGAATCAGGGAAGATAGATGAGGCACCCAAGCATCTTATCCGCCATGGAAGAAGGTGAGCCAGCGCATACCATTCCCCTGGCTCTCTTGTTTTTCCCGAGAACAACGGCCCATTCGGATGTACTTGCTTTTTCAACGTATTGTGGTGACACCTTATATATCGGCAGAAATCTTTGGCTCCCTTGCCATCCAGACTGACCAGAAGCCTCATCCGCGAATGTTATTTCCCTCCTAGTCAGGGTTTCTTTCTCCCATGCTCGCCCGACACGTGCTGCTATCCTGGTGCATGCTGGGCAGAGTATTTTTGGGGAGTCTCCTCTTCACCGATCAAATTCTGAGAAGTCTAAATTCTATAATGCCAGCCTGGTCTTTCGGCATTTTTCAGTGAAACACCTCCCAATATGTGAGGGCACACTTCAGATGTGCCCCTAAAATCAGAGGAATATCAAGTGTGACTATACGGATTGGAACTCCTTGAGTTCTTTATATATTTTAACTAGTGTTTTAGGCTAAGAATTCTAAATTCCAGGAATGCCCTTGGCTAGCGTATAAGTAAGAGGTAAGCCTTATGCCAAGCCTATTCATCAGTTACGCCAGCAAACAACAGGGCTTAGCTCAACAGCTTGAAGCCGCACTCAGCGTGAAAGGCATCCAAGTCTGGCGGGACAAAACCAAACTTTATGCGGGAGAGCGTTGGCCTAAAGCTTTGGGAAACGCCATTGCCAGTACCGATGCGCTTGTCTTGCTTTGGTCCTCCGAGGCCAAGCAATCAGATTTTGTCGAGCTGGAATGGAACATTGCCGTGGCCATGAAGAAGCCAGTCATGCCCTGTCTAATGGATTCCACCCCCCTGTCAGCCACGCTGAAACCGTTACATTGCATATTGTGGAAAGATGTACACCCAACTGCTGAAGAAATTGTTTCCGCTTTGGAGCAGCAGGGCGCATCGATTCAAGACGAACAGCAAAACAAACTCTTAGAAAGCCTCAATGTCGTTTCAGCCCATAAACCTCAAGAGGTACTTCATCAGATCCAAGTTGTTCTTAAAGAGCCGAAGCCTTTTGTTGAAAGAGCGGGAGCATGGGTCACCTTAATCGCTGGGATATTGGCCATAATATTTTACTTGGGGGACGTTCCGAGAAAAATAATTGAATGGAAAACCCAAAGCGATAACTCTCCTCAAAAAATCCATGAATATCCCTTTGAAGGACAGGTCCTCGATTCTCAGGGTAAGGGCCTGGAAGATGTAAAAGTTTCGCTGGTCATTCCCGGACAGGAAGCTATGACCAGGCACACTCGTGAAACCGGCATTTTTGTCTTTAAGGTGCTGACAGAGACAGAAAAGGCTGCCACACTTCACGCCGATAAAGCAGGGTTTAAATCCATACGCCGAAACGTCACCATTCCTGATCAACGGTATGTTCTAAAAATGGAACCAACTGTTAAGGAGCAGGGGCCATGAAAACTCTGAAGGCACTCTTTTTCGTGTTAATGATTTTTCAAGGTTCCATAATGGTAGCTTCAGCTGAGCAAGTGATTAAGGGAGAGGTGTTGTTGGTGGAGGCGTCAGGTAATACGGAACCAGCCAGCCTAGTATCAGTGAGCTTGGCGGGAACGGGAAAAGCCACTGAAACCGATGATCTTGGGCAATTTATTTTTGATCTGCCGCCCCATCTCACATTTGGCAAAACGCTGACCTTTCGTGTGCAGAGAGAGATCAATCAAATATCCTGGCGGATTTGGGACCCCATCGACGGCACATTTCCTCTGCCTCGGAGCCTCTTCATCACCATCAAACTTCTGCCTCAAGGCTCAAAGAAATTCTGGACAGACGAATTTATTGAATATTACATCGCCAAAATCGCTGAGGAAGCCAAACGGGAGGTGAGGCCAAGCGTGGAAATTCCGGCGATCCAACCCAAAATTCAATTTGGGGCTCTCATTAAAGAATGGGCCAGTGAGTATGGATTCTCACCCAAAGAGGCTAAACAGCAAATCGATCAATGGGTAGCGGAAGTCAAGGTGAAACAGGAAGATTTTTTTAAGTTAGGACTTGCTGCCTATGCGGAACAACAATTTATCACAGCAGCAGAATTGTTCGATACTTATGCCGAGAATCATGCCAAAGAATACGAGCAATTAGTGGACCAAGCCGAACCACATCGACAAAAGGCTATTCAAGGATACCGCAAAGCGGGAGACAGCCTTTACAGCAATTACCAGTTTGAGCAGGCTTTAAAGAAATATGAACACGCCCCGCTCTACATAAAAAAGGAGGAAGAACTCGAATTATGGGCAAATCTACAAATGGATATCGCCCAAGCCAATTGGGCCATTGGGGTGCGAACGAAAGGTCCGGCATTATATAAACATCTTCGACAAGCGAAAATGACCTATACCGAGGCGGGAACAGTGCATAAGAATCTAGGAAATGTGGAAGGATGGGCAGCTGCCCAAGTCGGTCTGGGAAATACCCTGAGTCAGGAGGGCATTCGGATAGGAGGAAAGGAGGGACAACAGCGCTTGGCCGAATCCATGAATGCGTTTCGCCAGGCCTTGACGGTCTACACTCATGATGCCTTTCCGCAGGACTGGGCCGCCACGCAGAACAATTTAGGGAATGTGCTGACCGAACAGGCCATTCGGCTGAACGGAACAGAAGGCCATCAACATTTAGCCCTGGCGGAGAAAGCGCTTCGCCAGGCCTTGACGATCTACACTCGTGATGCCTTCCCGCAGGACTGGGCGACCACGCAGAACAATTTAGGGAATGTCCTGACCGAACAGGGCATTCGGATGGCCAGTCAAGAAGGACAACGGTTTGTTGGCGAGGCCGTGAAGGCATTTCGGCAGACCTTGAAGATACGGACCCGTGAGGAGTATCCGCAGGACTGGGCGGCCACACAGAACAATTTGGGGAATGCCCTCACCGCACAGGGCATTCGACTGGGAGGTGAGGAGGGCCGCCAGCGCTTAAGCGAAGCGGTGAAAGCCTTTCAGCAGGCTCTAACGGTCTATACACGGAAAGAGTTGGCGCCAATGTGGGCCGCCACACAGAACAATTTAGGGAATGTCCTAACCGAACAGGGCATTCGGCTGAGCAGACCAGAAGGCCATCAACATTTAGCCCAGGCAGAGAAAGTGTTTCGCCAGGCCTTGACGGTCTACACTCGCGATGCATTCCCGCAGGACTGGTCCGCTACGCAGAACAATTTAGGGAATGTTTACCGGGAACAAGGTAGTCGGCACACCGGGGAAAAAGGTTGGACCCTCCTGGCGAAGGCGATCAGAGCTTTTGAACAAGCATTAGAAGTAAGGACGCTGGAAAGTACTCCTCGACCTTGGGCACAAACTCAAGTGGCCCTGGCCAGAACCGCGAGAGACATTGAGAACTGGGAACAGGCAATTGGAAGTTTTAGAAAAGTCATGTTGCTGTATCCTGACTATGCTGAAGCTTACCATAATCTCTATGCTATTTTTCACGATAAAATTTTTGCATATGATAAAGCCTTGGCCTTGACGTCTCAATGGTTGACCAATCATCCCAATGATCTGGTCGCACAGACCAACTTTGCAGAAGCCCATTTCACATCGGGTCAATTTGCCAAGACAATCCAACAAATAGCCAGTCTTCTGGAAAAACCGGAAGTTGTCCCCTCAACTCAAATTGCCCTTCGGTTGCTAAATATTGCGGCCCTGTTTGCCCAAGAAAAGGTTCATGAAGTTCCCCCTGAACTGGCGACCGTGAGATCCCTCCTGAGGCAACAACCTGAGGACTTTTCGCTAAAGTGGGAATTCGCCGGAACCACACACTTCATTGTTCAGGATACACGTTTTAACTCTTCACGAGATCTTTTGCTCCCATTGTTTGAGGGATTTGAAGGAGACAAACTCCCAAACATGATGTTAGCCGTCGCGAATGCTCAAACATTTTTTATTTCCGCGGCCCCAAAAAAGGAACAACCCTAGGGTATAAACATTCTTGGATTCAACCCACTAGCGCAACGGATGGGTTCATGACAAGCCAGACTTGATCCAGGGTTTTGAACCCAAGAGCTTTTTTGGGGGCGACGAGCGCATCCGGTCATTGATTTCTTCCGGACTCCACTTTTCCTGCAGCAGGTGACGCAGTTCCATGTCGCACCAGCAATGCGTCCTCGGGTGTTTGTGCATCGCCGGATATGGGCGAAGCGATGAGTCGGTTGTGGGCAAAAGCCCCGCACCCTTGATACCACAGCATTTCACGGCCACGGGTGAATTGTGGACACCAACCACGTGGACAATCTCCTGACAGGGATGCCCCGTTTCAACACTGTATCCGACAGCGTTGCTACAGGGTCCATGGTGTGTAGGATCTCATAAGCGCTTCTCTTCCTGGCCGGTCAAGGTGATTCGTTCTTAAATGCAGTCGTACAATGTGAAGGCCACAGGTAGAAAAGTGTGATAGAGGCAAGCCTACCTCAAAGCATCCAAAAAGATACATTCACGTATCCATTTCGATACCTTTTTTTGAATACAGTTAAACTAAATTGGATTGAATAGTTTCGTTGGGAACACGGACGACGTTGGATTTAAAAGACGTTTATCCTACAATAAAATCATCATGTAGTAACTGTTCCTCATGTAAGAGCATCGGACCCATTGGCATATATTGTGCCTATTTTTAAAGAGAATGGTTCCCATCGCAATGGTCTGAAACATGCGTTGATTCAACAAGCCAGGGTGAGAGAAGAGCCCACAGCCACCTGATGAAGATATGAACAATTTTTCCTTTGTTCTCAAAACTGGACTGCTCGGATTAACAGGTGTATTTGCGCTTACCTCCTGTATCGTGACCCGTCATCCTTTCGGCATCATGAATTCTACCAAACCCCTATCACCACACTATGTGATTTTGGATGAGGTTGAACGGTCCACCTGCAGTCCGTGGTTTTTATTAATTCCATTTGGTAGTAAAACTTCCACTGAAGACATCATTACTGACCTCATAAAGGAAAACGGGGCAGATGCCCTTGTCGGAGTGACAGTAGAAAATAAAAAATCCTTGTTTTTTATTCCAATCATGGGGAATGACTGTACCATTGTAAAAGGTCAGGCTGTGAGGGCTTTGTCTTGAATCTACCAATAAATCAACCTCAGAGTTTGGATAGTACTGTATGGACATTCATGTCGTGGGTTATCGTAACTATTTCATTAGTCAGCTTCCTGGGCTGTACTTATCCTGGAGGTTTCGCACCTTCTACCATTCCTGTTCCTGAGCGTTATGTGGCACTAGGTCCCGAAGAAGAAGGTTCTTCTTGTGGCTATGGAATTCTGATACTCCCTTTGACAAGTCCAAATTCAGTTCCTGAAATCATTGATGAAATGATAAAAACTAAAGGAGGAGATGCCCTAGTTAATGTTTCTTCAGAGTCTTCCTCAACTTTTTTTCTTTTGGGTTTTGCGAATTGTGTGAATATTCGTGGGACGGTTGTCCGATTTGACTAATCGAATACCGTAAGTTACGTAGAGAATGGACCTTCTGGAAAATAAAAGGGCAAGATTCAATGAGGAATAACTTTCTTTCCATTTTGTGTCTGATAAGTTTCCCCATCTTGAGTAGTTGTAGTTCTACTGAACTGAAACCCATTGATCTAAAGCCTCGCGATGCTCATCAAGTTCCAGTCTCAATAGCGGTAGCTCCATTTAATACGGAAAAACTGACCTACGAAGACAGACCCATTGACAAAGATTATGGAATGGTCTTGCAGAAGGCTATGTACGATGCGTTGAGTCGAACAAACATGTTCAATGAAGTCATCCTATTGAACAATGATAACCTCACCCAAGATTTGGAGTTTTTCCGCCTAGAGGCGAAAAAAAAAGGAGTAGATCTCATTTTGGTAGGGGAGGTTGAGGATATTAGGGTGGACACCCCAGGGTTTATAGATGGCCTGGAGTATGATGTATCCATTAAGTTACGAGCAGATCTTTATCATGTTCTGACTCAAAATCATATCTGGCGAAAGTCCGATATCGTTAATACGTCGAGAGACGGACTTCCTAGTACTGACCAAGTGGTGGTTGATACAGTTCAGGAAATTTTACGCTCTGTAGTTGTTCGATCGGCCACTGCGGGGTTAATGGCCCCCTTATTGGTTTATCTTCAAAATAAGTACCAGGAGTATGACCCAAATGTGGCCCACGACCCCTTCGGAACGGCCAGTGATGCTCGGATTGATGAGAAATTGGCCCCGGTCTTTGTTTCGATGCCTCCCCAGAACTCGTCATTTGCCGTGGTCATTGGAATTGAAGCCTACCAACGATTTCCAAGGGTAGAATATGCCATTCGCGACTCGGAACAAATCAAGAAATACCTTATGCAATCTTTGGGATATCCCGAAAAAAATATCGTCATACTAAGGAATGAAGACGCTTCAAGAAGTCAAATGGTAGCCAGAATTGAAAAGTGGCTTCCTTCTAAAGTGGGGAATAAACCAGACGCGAGGGTCTTTGTGTACTACGGCGGACATGGGACTTATGATATAGCTACCAATAGTGCCTATTTGGTCCCTTACGATGGGGATCTAACCTACCCTGAAGATACAACGTATTCTCTAGAACGATTGTATGAAAAACTGGGAAAATTGCCCGCCAATCAGGTTACGGTTGTGATCGATTCGTGTTTTTCCGGAGTAGGAGGGAGATCGATTATTAAACCTGGGACAAGAGCCAATCTGACTGATATGAATACACCGAAGGTGACAAGTCCTAATTTGATTGTATTCACAGCTTCGGCCGCCAACGAAGTTAGCTCTGCCTACGCAGGAAAGCGGCATGGGCTATTTACCTATTTTTTTCTCAAAGGGTTGCAAGGTCATGCTGATTTGAACGGAGATGGGGTTGTGAGTTTCAAAGAAGAGCACTCATACGTTCGGGACAAGGTAGAAACTGAAGCCAGAAGGGACAACCGAGATCAAACACCACAACTTGTCGCTTCCCCCGATGCTGTAATGAGCCATATCGATCGTCCACTTGCTACTTTAAAGTGACTAAAATACACAATTCCCCTTTGCCCCATGGGCAGGTTTGTCAAAGTAAGGGGAGATTCCTTCATCTAGGTCTTCCGAATCACACCCACCGATCGATGTATTTGAATTTTATCTTGAACCAGAGGGATAGCGGCAGTAATAGGACTTTTTGAAGTCTACCCTTGTCACCTGCCCGGTTGGGCAAATCTGCCTTTTCGCCGCCAATCAATGATTCTTCTCTTTTGAGTCTATGGCATTCATTGATGCCCAACAGTTCTCTTGACTAAGTAGCTTACAAATTCTTCCAGCTCAATCGAAAGTCATGGGTTTGCATGGAATCCGGTCTACCTTTCCTTTGGTCTTCCAACGCCGGCAGGAGACGATACTGAAGTGCGTTGAATTTTTGGATGGGAAGCGTTGAATGACCAATGGGACACAACCTTGCCAAAATCCATTATCACTTAGAGGTAGTGCCAGAATGTTAGATACCTATTTCCCAGAATTCAGAAATGAGGGAATATTCGATTTGATCATTACCTCTCCACCCTAAGGTGATTTCCATACCACGGTGCAATATGGCGGAATGTCTGTAATTTGTCTCGGAGGAATAAGACATCTAAATGGATTGACCTACTATGTTTTTCGGGGCGCGAAAATCGACAACAACTCCCTAGGTGGAGCCTTGAGTTAAGTCTAACCAAAAACATTAACGAATTGGAAAGTAATTGAAGTACGTGAGCACCGGCATGGAAGTGAGGCAATCCCAGCGAGTGATAACGTAAAACGGTTTCTCTTAAGGGTTCAGGACTCATTCTATCTTCTTCCCGTATTAGAAATAAGCCATCCAAGCATTAGGGTTTTCTGAATCACTGTCAAAAAGCTCTGACTTCCATCGGAATTAGGGCGCTGGCTTCACCGGCAGGCCCCCTTTCTGAAGGAAACATATCGATAGCCTCAGTTTCCAGCTCCCCGTATCTCTCAGCCAACCAGATAGTTCATTCCTTCTGAATCAATATTGTGAACTAACAGTCTAAATTATAAGCTAGGACTGCCCCATGGATTTAACAGATCTAATTTAACGCGAATTTGAAGCGGCCGTGGCGGCGTGTAAGATCGCCAGACGGCAAGGCACGCGTGTGTGCCAACGGACCGTGGTACTTGCCGTTGAAGCCTGGTTGGCGCTTCAGTCTGACCAACACTTTGGCAGGGATGCGTTGGCGCCTCTTCGCCGGATTCAGCAGGACCTGTCCATGTCGTTTCCTGTGCGTCAGGAGACTGAAGGCTTGAGCACGACCATTACCATGAAGAACTCAGCCCCATTAACGACCGCTCCCATCGATGACGCCCAAATCATTATTGTGGACCTCATTGCTATGAAGCTAAAGCCATAACACATCGCACCAGTTTTTTATCGTGTTACGCCAGGTAGGCGGCCAGGATTCCCGAGAGGACAATGCCGTCAAAGGTGCCGGCTCCCCCGATGCTGGCCATGCCGGTCGCGATTCGCGGGATCTCCCGTATGTGCAAAATATCAGCACCCAAGAGGGGACCGAACACCCCTGCAACAAAGGCTACCGATGGTGCTTCAGCCGGGGCAAAGAGTAGTGCTGTCAGGGCTGCCACCAGTGGGGGCACCAATGCCGGCATGGCGATACCAATCCCTTCAACCGGCTTAGCCAGCCGATAACACACACCAGTATTGATCGCTACCGCCAGCACGATCGGGAAGAGGTAGATCCAGGAGTCCCCCAGAATTTGAAAAATTTCATACACGGCCACCAGCGTGGGAACGACGCAGCCTCCCAGATTCACGGCCAGGATAGTTTCCCGCGGGCTTCTTTGAAGGTGGGACCCAATGTCCAGAAAGCCAAACAGGGGGTAGGGGTGAGCGATCACTTCATCCTGACGAGCAATACGTGTAATGGGAATATTGACGACACTCCCCAGGAAAATTCCCACGATCACAAGAATGGCGACAGAGGGGTCCAATCGCAGTTTGACCAGGGCCAGGCCCATAAACTGGGCAAACACGAGTGGAAGCAGGAATAGGAGCAGCAGAAACAGGAAAATAGGAAGGCAGCCCAATCGTCCGTTCATGGGAGAAATTCCAGTCCTGTCCGGCCGTTAATTTGAAAAATGGTGCTAACCAAATTCAGGGAACTTGGCACGTGCATAAGCAAACAATAAGACCTGACGTCGGAAAGAAGACGGCCTATTTTCCAATCGGCTTGTCGGTCCCGGATTTATCGAACTTGCTTCCACGAACACTTAACGCCGGATCAATCGAATCCATCGCCACATATTCACCAGGCTGAAGAGTGAGGAGGCGACGTAGGTGATGGCAGCGGCGGTGAGGATCCGTTTGGCGCCATGCAAATCCGGAGGGGACAGGTAGCCGCCTTCTGGGAAGATCATATTCCGCTCGTCGGCCCCCCCGCCTTACAGCAACGAGCTGGCATCTTCTTCTCATACCGTTCAACGATACAAATAAACCAGTATTCCGCATGACCGATACGTTGAAGAAACAGCTCCATTGATGGATGCCAGATCACATGCTATCATAATGATAGCATTTTTTAAATATTGGAGGAGACGATGGCACAGGTTTTAGTTCGACAACTTGACGAGAAAATCGTAGATCGACTCAAGAAACGTGCTCAGGAACATGGGCGGTCCCTTGAATCGGAGGTCAGAACGATTTTGGAAGAAGCCGTGCCTGATTATGAGGGAGCATGGAAACGAATAGAACAGTTTCACAAGCGGTTAAAGAAGTCCGGCCGGACGTTCAGCGATAGTACAGAGCTAATCCGGGAGGATCGAGATCGTTGAAGGGCTATGTGATTGATGCGAGTGTCGCGATCAAGTGGTTTGTTCCTGAAATTTATTCGGATGTTGCGCTGCATGTCAGCCGGTTAAAGGCTCCACTTCACGTGCCGGCTTTTATCCAATTGGAGGTGGGCAGCGTTCTTGCCAAAAAGATCCGCCGCAACGAACTCACGAAAGAGGAAGGTGATGTCATACTCAAGGAGTTCAGGCAACTCCCGCTTCAATACCATCCCGATGAACGACTCTTTCACGCAGGCTATGCTCTGGCCCTTGCGACTCATCAAAGTTTGTACGATTGCCTCTATCTCGCTTTGGCGGAGACGATTGATGGTGCCTTAATCACGGCCGATCGCAAATTCTTCCAGGCACTTTTCACTGGGCCCTATGGCACTAGAATCATTTGGATCGAAGATATCGTTCGATTGGAATAGCAGGGAGGGAACGGCGTATTGCACCTACCCTAATCTCATATCCGGAGCGCGCCGCATTCAGGCGAAAAAAATATTATTTTTTTCTCAACCCCTTCTCAACCCATATCCAAAGATGAAATGTCGCTTTGCACCGCAGCAAAACTAACGCCGGATCAATCGAATCCATCGCCACATATTCACCAGGCTGAAGAGTGAGGAAGCGACATAGGTGAGGGCG
The DNA here is from genome assembly GCA_021604105.1 of Nitrospirales bacterium. GTDB lineage: Bacteria > Nitrospirota > Nitrospiria > Nitrospirales > UBA8639 > Nitrospira_E. The sequence goes on from BQIW01000028.1 coordinate 43,491, forward strand.
GCGGCGGTGAGGATCCGTTTGGCGCCATGCAAATCCGGAGGGGACAGGTAGCCGCCCTCTCTGAGGATCGGCAGGGCCCGCCGAAAACTGGCATTCCATTCCACGGGTAAGGTGATGAGATGCACCATGGCAGACACACTCATGGTTCCGATCGCCACAACTAAGACGGCAAGACCCAGGGCAGGAATCCGGGTCACTCCAGCCAGGACAGGAATGCCCAGCATCAAATACGATCCGGCCTTTTCGGCTTTCTGCGCAAATTTGACCAGGTGCGTTCGATCTTTCAAGAAGGAATAGCCCTCATGGTCTTGCAGAGCATGGCCGACTTCATGCGCTGCAATAACCGCTGCCGTGAGGGATCTGCCGTTGTAATGCTGCGGGTTTAGACCGACGACTTTGTTTTCGGGATTGTAATGGTCTCCCATCGGCGTGGGTTCCACGCGCACCTGTTGCAGGCCAAACCGATTGAGTAAATGACGCGCTAATTCCCCGCCCGTTCCTCCAAGATCCTCCCGGTGTTGACGATATTGCCGGAAGACCCACCACACCCACAGTTGGGGTCCCAACACGACAATCATGAGCAGGAGAAAAAGAAGCATCATGCGCATGGATTACTCTATCTCCTCAGCCCGTTCCTTACCAAGAAAGGGATTGCTCCTTCTGTTGCTTTCCTGATTACACCCGAAGATTTTTCGAAGGGGTTCTTTTGCTCATTGGTCTGTTTCATCAAAAGACCGTACGCACGAGACCGCCTTCGGCCCGAATACAAGACCCATTGATCACTGAGGCGCGGGCGCTACAGACGAACGCCACGATCTCTCCTATTTCTTTTGGATCAATCAGCCGACCGATCAGGGAGGTCGGGCGATTTTCTGACATAAAACGGCACTCAGCATCCGCCGGCGGAAGATCAGGACATACGTTCCGGATGAACTTCTCCACGCTTTCCGTTCGGGTGGGTCCGGGGAGCACCGAATTGACCGTCACCTCCGTTCCTTTGGTGAGTTCAGCCAATGAACGTGCAATGCCTAACTGCATGGTTTTCGTTGCGCTGTAGTGCGCCATTTCGGGAGCCGGAGAGACGCCCGATTCGCTTGAAATGAAGACGACACGTCCATGACCACGTTCAAGCATGCCACGAAGGTAATGGCGGGCAAGACGCACGCCGCTCATGATATTGATTTCGAACATCTTCTGCCAGGCCTCATCCATTTCCTCGAAAAACCCGACAGCTTCGTATATGCCGAGATTATTAACCAGAATATCAACCTCGGGCACTTGAGAGATGGTAAGATTGCACCCGGCGGCAGTTCCGTTGTCTGCCACAAGAGGAATTATCTCTGCATGGGGAAGATCGGCCCGGACCTCCGCCATCGCTTGCTTCACGCTGGCCTGCGTACGGCCGTTCATCACGACTTTAGCGCCCTCGGCGGCGAGAGCACGCGCGATTTCCAGCCCTATGCCTCCTGAGGACGCCGTCACCAAGGCGGTTTTACCGTTCAGTTCCAGATTCATGATGACACTCCCTTCCCATGACGGATGATTGGAAATCCCCGAACAGGTTTTTTTTCCTATATTGTTGTTGAATTGTTCACGAAGAGCACGAAACGATAATCGGCGGCTCACCGGGAGGCGGAGGCACAGCATAGGATTCCATACCTGGGCGTTCAGTATACGGGTCGCCCAGCAGATTCAATAATCGATCAACTTCGGAATAGTCCTTCTGCTGAACCGCTTGGTGAATGGCCTGTTGCGCGAGATGATTCCGGAGGATGTACTTGGGATTCACCTGATCCATTCTGACTTGGCGTTCTTCATCCTCGCTTTTTTCGGCCCGTAGCCGTTCCCGATATCGCGCGGTCCAATCGTCAAATGCTTCCCGATGAAGGAATTGGTCCCGTAATGCGTCCGGCGCAGCCGAACTCTCCTGACGAACGGCTCCCAATCCCCGGAACACGTTGGTGTAATCCACCCGGCTGGAGTCCATGAGGTTCAACAGATCGGTCACGAGCTTGTCGTCTCCCGCGTGCGCTTCGACCAGCCCCAACTTGGCCCGCATCAATTCGGCATACCTCGCCAGCATCGCTTTTTCATAGATTTCCGGAATGCCGTTGACTGCGTCCTGGTCCACTAAGGGTGACAAGGCTCTGGCCAACGCACGAATATTCCAAAAACCGATGTCAGGCTGGTTCTGGAAGGAATACCGGCCGTGATGGTCTGAATGATTGCAGATGAACGTTGGATCATAGCGTTCCATAAATCCGAACGGCCCGTAATCCAGCGTCAACCCCAGGATCGACATGTTATCGGTATTCAGGACACCATGTGCCCACCCTACGGCCTGCCATTGAGCCACGAGGTGGCCTGTGCGAACCGCCACCTCATGCAGCAGCCTGGCGTAGGGATTCTCTGCTCCGACCAAATGCGGATAATGATATTCGATGACATAGTCGGCCAGCGTTTTCAGGTATTCATGTTGGCGGCGATAGTAAAACACCTCAAAACTGCCAAACCGCACATGGGTCGGCGCCATCCGGAGCAGCATGGCTCCCGGTTCCGGTGTTTCCCGCCAGACAATTTCTTCCCCCGCCACAATACATAAACTGCGGGTTGTGGGAATGCCCAATCCATGCATGGCTTCGCCACAGAGATATTCCCGAATGGTCGAACGCATCACTGCACGGCCATCGCCGTCACGTGAGAATCGCGTCAGCCCGGCGCCCTTCAATTGCAACTCCCACCGCTCCCCGTTTTGATTCCGCACCTCCCCCAGCAAGATGGCCCGACCATCGCCGAGCTGCGGCACGTAATGGCCGAATTGATGCCCCGAATACAACATGGCAATGGGATCGCTGCCCGGCAGCAATTTGGCTCCGCAGAAGTATTCAGCAAACTCCGGACGGGTCCATTCCGTGGGGTCAATATCAAGTAATTCGGCGGCTGCCGGGTTCACGCTCACAAGGTAAGGATTTGGAATAGGCGTTGGTTTCACCCGCTGAAAAAACACATCAGGCAGGTTCGCATAGGTGTTCTGAAAATTGAGATATTCTAATTTGGTCATGAGTTCATTATCCGTGACCCAGCGTGAGTCGGGCAACCACAATCATCGTTGCATCACTTTGAGACCTTTGAAGATTGAACGGTG
>BQIW01000029.1 GCA_021604105.1 Nitrospirales bacterium
GGGAGTGATACCTTAGTCGAAAGGAGTGAGTTATATGGGACGACCGACAAAAGTAACCCAGGCCAAACGAAATCGTGAGATGGTGAAAAGAATGAAGCAACAGGATAAGGAAGCCCGTCGTGAGCAACGCAAGTCTGAAAACGGAGAAGCTCCTCGTGTGCTTGATGGGGAAGATCCCGATTTAGTTGGGATACGGCCAGGCCCGCAACCACCGCAATACTAGTGAGTCCTGGATTTTCTCACTGATCGTTTCATTCCTTTACCGGTTTTTTTCTTGGAAAGCTTTTCCCGGTCCAAGTATATTCTGCCAGGATTGGCATGATTACCCGAACAATCTGCTTCCCTCCTCCTTCATTTCATCTCTGATCCTATCTGCGAGTTATTGAGTATTTCCCTCTCGCTTCTCTCTACAAGAATTGAAGAAGTCCCATGTCCTTTATTTTCTGATGCGTGATGGGGCATGAAGTTCTTTCCTTAGGCACGCCTGTGCGTCTAAGATATCCGGAGTATCCTCCTAGATCAAAAATAATTTTCGAAGGCAAGGCGGGCCCTGTCTTACCATTTGTCAGTAAGGGAGTATTGAATAATAAGGATGGTCAAGGGCAAATTTGCCCAGGATGAGATTCCTCATCAAAGGCTCCGGGTCGGTTCAAAAAAGCATGCCCTGAGTCTTCCCGAAGGGTCCGTCCAGCAAGGCCGCAGCCGTTTGTACGCGTGGAGCGTACGCTGAGTACGTGAGCACGGGACAAGGGCGAGAACGCCGCTGGCGGCTTTTTTCAACAGACCCCATAAACAAAGGTGGGAGATGAATAAAGAGCAGGAAGACTTGACACCGTATATGAATTCCGAAGGGGAGAGGCAAGCCCAACGCATGTTCGGAACAACCCGACGGGCTATGGCTTTTTATCGGAATCAGATGACGAATGAATTAAATGACAAAATGCAGTCATTTATTGCCAGGCAGGAGATGGTTTTTCTTTCCACTGCCAATGCCAAAAACCAGTGTGATTGCTCGTATCGGGCCGGGACTGCCGGGTTCGTCAGCGTGCTCAATGCCAAACTATTGGCGTATCCCGAATATCGCGGGAACGGGGTCATGGCGAGTGTCGGCAACATTCTTGAAAATCCCCACATCGGGCTGATGTTCATCGATTTTTTACAAAGTACGGTCGGTCTGCATGTCAATGGAAAGGCACGTGTGGTAACCAATGAAGAAGTCATCGCTATGTCGGAAATTCCTCAAGCCATGCGTGACGCTTCACAGATGAAAGGGGGGCAACATCCCGAATGCTGGGTAATCGTAGAAGTCGAAGAAGCCTATATTCATTGTTCCAAGCACGTTCCTCGAATGAAAAAGGTTGAAAAGGAACTTCATTGGGGAACGGACGATGAATTGCATAAAGGCGGGGATTTTTTCCAGCTTCAATCCAATCAATCTAATGCCCTCCCTTCTGAATGATAGAAAAATTCCGTTTTGGATGGATAAGGTACAAGGCTTTCTTCCAGGACGTCTATGTGCCTGTTGGTCCGTGAAAGAGAAGACACGGAGGCCTTTTTCAACAAATAACAAGGAGAGAAGAAAGTTGTATGGTCATTATCGGCCGGATTTGGTGCAGGATTGTTCACTTGATATTACGACTAAATGAAGATCCCATCCTTCGGAAAGCTGAGAGGGCATGCTTTTCCACTCTGGGTCTGTTGAAAAAAGCCGCCAGCGGCGTTCTCGCCATTTTCCCGTGCTCACGTACGAAGCGTATGCTCCGCGCGTACAAACGGCTGCGGCCTTGCTGGACGGACCCTTCGGGAAGACTCAGGGCATGCTTTTTTGAACCGACCCGGAGCCTTTGATGAGGAATCTCATCCTGCGCAAATTTGCCCTTGACCATCCTTATTATTTAACACTCCCACTTTGTCTATTATGAAAGGGTCGGAGAGGACTGCTTTAATTCATCTTGCAGAGCCGCTTGTACCCGCTCGAATTCAGATTGAAGCGACACGAAAATGGATTGAGCTTTTTCAAGGTTTTGAGTTTGGCCCATTTGCTCAAGTTGAAAGGCTAATTCGGCAAGTGGTTTGGCGCCAATGGTTCGTGAGCATCCTTTGAGCGCATGCGCCACCCTGAGAAGGGAATCACTCTTGTTTTCCTGTATCGCCAGATTGATTCCATTCATGTGTGTAACGGAATCCCGACAAAATTGGTCAATGACGGAAATAACAAATGTGGGATCCTCATCTCCCCCCAATCGGCGTAGGTCTGCGAGAGTCGCCGAATCCAAAGGTGGCGAAGGGTCTAGTGCGGATGTTCCGGATTGGAGTGAGGTCTCTCGATTGTCTGGTTGATGAGATCCTGCTTCACCCTCATGGTGTAGGGTTGAAGCAGTTTGGGTGAGCCATTTCTCCAAAACTCGACCCAGATCCTCTAATTTCACCGGTTTGGATAAAAAATCATTCATGCCGGCTTCCAAGCATTTTTCCCGATCACCAGCCATGGCGGTGGCCGTCATGGCAATGATAGGCAAGTGTGGAGGGGTACCTTCACGTTTCCGTATTTCTCTGGTGGCTTCAAATCCGTCCATCTCCGGCATTTGACAATCCATGAGGACACCGGAATAGCTGGTCCGTGTGATGGCTTCAACAGCTTCACGTCCATTCTCTGCAATATCCACTTGATATCCCAGTGTTTGCAGCATGCGAACCCCGACTTTTTGGTTGACGAGATTATCATCGGCCAGGAGGAGTCGGTGCCCTGAGCCTTTGCTCATCTCCTTTGCGGGCGATTGAATCGTGATGGGCGAAGGGGCCACGTCAGATCGTCTCAGGACATTTAACAGACATTGGTTCAATTGCTTGTACCGAACCGGTTTGTTGACAAAGGCCGCGAAATGCCTTTGATTGATGTGGGTCTGTTCGATCCGGCTGACCAAAGGATTGAGCAGGATCAAACGAATGGACGCCAACTGCGGATCGGCTTTGATGGCATTCGCCAGTTCGAGACCATCCATGCCCGGCATGTTCATATCTATGAGCGCAAGGTGACAGGGTTCTCCTTTCCCTGCCAGTTCCCGGAAGATGGTCAAGGCCTTCTCGCCATTTTCCGCTTGGATACTTTGCATGCCCCAATAGCGTGTATATTTTTGGAGTACCATTCGATTTGTGGCGTTATCATCAATGATGCCAATACGAACACCTTCAAGTTCACGAGGCAAAATCTCAACGACCGGGTGAGAATGTTGATTGCCGAAACGGGTGGTGAACCAGAAGCAACTCCCTTGGCCCAGTTCGCTGTGGACTCCGATGGTCCCTCCCATGAGCTCTGCCAGCTTTTTGGATATGGAGAGACCTAATCCTGTCCCTCCGTATTTCCGGGTTGTGGAGCTGTCTTCCTGGCTAAAGGCCTGAAACAGGCGAGCCTGGCTTTCAGGGGATATCCCTATACCGGTGTCGGTAATATTAAACCGTAAGAGGGCTGTTCCGGAGGTTTCCTCTTCGGGGAAAATCCGAACCATAATTTCTCCCTGTGCGGTGAACTTAATCGCATTGCCAATGAGGTTCATCAGGATCTGGCGGAGTCTTACTGGATCACCCTGGACGGTGGTGGGAATTTCCGGATTGATCAGGCTCATCAATTCTAATCCCTTGCCTTGCGCCTGAAAGCCTAACAGATCGATCACGGCATCCACCGTCTCCCGAAAGTCAAAGTCTATGGTTTCGATTGTCAACTTTCCGGATTCGATTTTTGAGAAATCGAGTATGTCATTGATGATGGTGAGAAGCGCATCACCTGAATCCTTGATTGTGAGGAGACAGTCTTGCTGGTCTTCCGTGAGATGGGTGCCGAGCAAAATATCCGCCATGCCGATGATGCCATTCATGGGCGTTCGGATTTCATGACTCATCGTGGCCAGAAAATCGGCTTTCATTTTAGTTGCGGCCTCGGCTTCGGCTTTGGCACGAATCAAGGTGGCTTCTCCTCGTTTGCGTTCAACCACGCGGCCAAGTTGTGCTCCCACATACCCCATGACTTCTAATAATTTGCCATCCGGTTCTCTCTCATCCGTCGAAAAAAACTCCAATACGCCGACCACCTGTTCCCCGATGACAATTGGAAGTCCAAACCCAGCTCTCACGTCAATACCATTGGCCTGTTGGGATCTGAGAAAATTGTGGTCTTGAGTTACATCCCGAATCCAAATGGGCTTGCCACTGGCCAGTACCCGACCGGGAAGACTTTCGCCGTAGTAAAAGTCGGTTCGTTCGGTCATGGCACGAAAGGGCTCAAACCGCTCAGGGTGTTCAAAATGCCAGAGGGTGGTGGGAATGAGTGTGTGGCTGTTATCGTCAGATAGGAGGTACAAGTGCCCGACAGGCCAACCGGTATTCTGACAGATCAACTCCATCGTCAGTTGCATCGCGTCTTCAATTGTCGAGGATTCGTTTGTGGCTTTGGCGATCTCCTGAAAAAGGGCATTAAGTCTGGCCCCATAGGCCAGGGCGGCATCCACATCCTCTCGTCGTCGTTGCTCCGTATTGATCGTGTCTAATACCCGGTTATATTCTTCTGCGATTTGACCAACCTCCGTATGAGGTTCTGAGAGGACATGACGGGTAAAGTCATGACGGTTTCGTTGCTCTTCCATTTGGACAAGGAGATCAAAAATGGCAGTGCTGGCCCCATGTTCGGCCATATTAAGACCGGTTCGTTCCTCCTCGGCTGTGACACGCAGGGGAATCCATTGATTGATAAGCCAGAGGAGGGCGAAACCCATACCAAATGCCCAGATGAAACAGACGGTGCTTCCTAGGATCTGAATGCCTATTTGTTCCCAGACGGTAAGCCCTGTGCCCCAGGAGTCGGGAGTACTCAAGAGGGGGAAGACGATGGTGCCCCACACCCCCACGCAGGCATGAACAGGTACGACGCCAATCGCGTCATCAATGTGGAAACGTTCTAAAAGGCTGGTCGCGCCGACATAGATCATCCCGGCCCCGACCCCGATGAGGATCGTGCCTTCGGGCGACATGATATTGGCGGAAGCGGTAATGCTGACCAGACCGGCCAGGACACCGTTAAGGGCGTGACCGACATCGGGTCGTTTCAAGTGATACCAGCTTAATCCAAGGGCTGCCAGAGCACCGGTGGCTCCGGCAAGGGTTGTATTCACCAGAATCTGTGAGGCGTTCTGGGTAAACTCGAGACTACTCCCCCCGTTAAAACCGTACCATCCGAACCACAGCAGCAAAACTCCAAGCGTGGCTAACGGAAGATTCTGCCCCTGGATCGGGACGGCCGTGCCGGAAAAGCGACCATGTCGAGTTCCAATCACCATAATGGCTGCCAACGCCACCCACCCTCCCGTTGAATGGACGACGGTTGAGCCGGCAAAGTCAAGAAATCCGAGTTGGTTCAGCCATCCTGTGTTCTGCCCTGTGGCCACTCCCCCCCATATCCAATGGCCAACAACGGGATAGATGAGAAGAGACACGATAAGGCTGGTGAACAAATACCCCGTAAAGCGCATGCGCTCGGCAACAGCACCTGAGACGAGTGTTGTGGCGGTGCCACAAAATACCATCTGAAAGAAAAAAAACGCCCACAACCAACCCTGCTCATGGGCATCAAAAAGAAATCCCTCTGTGCCGATGATGCCCGCTGCCGTTGGTCCGTGCATGAAGGCAAAGCCTGCCACCCAAAAGGCGAGTGAAGAAATACAGAAGTCAATCAGGTTTTTGATCGCGACGTTGATACTATTCTTGGCTCGGACAAAACCTGTTTCCAAACAGGTAAACCCTCCTTGCATGAGCATGACGAGGACCGCACAGATCAGTAGCCATAAAATATCAATGGTTGAATAATTACCGGACATGAGATTGGTTAACCCATCATGCGAATAATCCCGTGGCGATGGTGCGAAAAGAAGTACAGGGAGTATGGTATGGCTTCATACGAACAGCACAGAATACCCTTCAGATAGCTGAGCGGGGGAATATCCACATGTAATTCGATCTACCATGAAAAAGATGCTCCCCCGGAGTGCTGGGGAAATTTTACCCTTGATAAAAAAGGCATGTCTGTGCGTTGCGAAAGGTTGCCTTTCATTGATTTCGGCATTTCGTTGTTTGAAATGAAGGAATTTCCCTGAAATCCTCAGATCAAATGAGTGAAAATTACTCATTGACTCATGGAGGGAGAGCCTTTCATCAGATGACGTGCAATTATCAAAAAACCCGGGATGTACGGCAGGCTTATGGGTTTAATGAATGGGGTGGGGCTGTTGGGGCTTCTGCTGGAGCGAAAGCTGCATTTCCCCCCGTTGGCTGGGAAACGGGGGATTTGGTGGCGGATTCCTGGCTGAATCGGGAATCTGGAGTACGCACGGTCCTATTAAAAAACATTGAATTCGGAAAGCCATTTTTTTGTGAACCACCCTGGAAATTCAGTGCACAAAATTGCCTTTGCCATGTACAAGACCCTGGGGGAGAGGGCGCCCCTTCCAGGACGGCCTATTCAACGGAGCTGTTTCCCATGCGCCTGATCTCCTGTTCACGAAACGTTTTGAGCTGCTGAAACGATTTTTGATATCTGCTCAGTTCAGACGGCATACATCAGAAGATGAGTGGTGTATAATGAAAGCTTTGCCGATGTGAATCCGGAATAAGAAAACCCGTAAAGTTGTGACAACAACTCGGGATGGATGGTCGTGTGGTACCTGTGCTTTGCAGAATACCCCTATGTCTCCTCAGAATTGTTACCAAGGACATAAGGTGATGCGTTGTTCATCACGACCGGGAATGTTCGGGTGTCAGAACTCCTGCCGGTTTGTTGATTGCTCAGGGTTGTGTACGATGATAGGGAAACGATGTCCGTAGAACCTTTTGGTGTTCTGGAACACCTGAAAGTCCTCTCTCCGAATCATGTCTACTTCCTGGCCTCCAAGGCGTTTGTCCTTCGCGGATATGAGTATTATGCCCAAGGAAGGCTTGAGTCTTATAGCTGGGACCGGACGCAGACCTTCCTGTCGGCTACGGTGCGAGGGGCAACCCAGTATCTGGTTCGGTTTGGTGTGCACAACGGGCAGCTGACCTTTTCCTGTAACTGCCCGGTGTGGACCCCGGAGTCGCATTGCAAGCATGTCATTTGTGCCCTCCTGACCACAGTCAATCTCCTGCTCCCCGATACTTTCCGCATGCCCTCATCCAATTCCACTCAACGAGCCCTGCTCCTACGGCAACTCATGGAACGCGCCGAGAGCCCTTTGGCGTCAAAACCATCTACCCCGGCAGTTCCTCCACAGTTCGAGATCACACTCTGCAACTATCATGGAGGGTCATCCATTCGTATTACCAACCATGGAAATATTTGCCAATCCTTTGCAGGGATGCCAACCGAGTTAGCCGTGCTGCTTCGGGCCACGCAGGACCCCGCATGGTCCGTTCAGGAAGGATTGCGGGATTTCCTGAAACATCACGGACAGCATCATGCGTTGTTTTTCGAAAATGCGAATGGACGAGTTCCTCTGGAATGGGCGCCGGATGCGCTGTATACCACAAAAACGGAACTGGACCTTCTCGGGTCGCAGGTTTCGATTGCCGCCTGTTGTTTACGCTTTGGTGAGGTGCAACCAAATACCCACGCCTGTCTGGGATTTGCGGCAGATTTACATGCCAAAAAACTTGGGCCACTCGAACATGAAGGTGGATGGGCCGTATACGATTTACTGTATGAAAATAGTCAGCGTGAACAGGTCATTGAACCCGCGGATCCTCTGAGCCGACCATTGGCCCTACCGCCTACACCGTATTCTCGTGACGGCTGGCTTCCCTCGGAACGCCCCGCTGGAATGGCGAGACCCACGTTTTCCATTCCGGTGGAACAATTTATGTCCTTACAACTGGATATCCCCCTTCAAGAACAAGATCAAATCCTGCGGTTGGTGTTGCTGAAGTGTGCCGGCCAGGAAGTTTCACTCACTGATCACGGCCATTCCGGCAAGGCGCCGACCTACCAGTATCGCCTCACGTTCATCCCGGAGGCCATTCCGATAGATGCCTCGGTGTTAGACCTGAGAACCGGGGTTCTCCGTGCGGAATGTTGGCTCGGGGAAAGTCAGGGGCGACCCAGTGTGCCAATTTTCCGGATATTTCCATTTCTTGAACGTGCCAAAACCGTCTCGAGTGGATTGAAGGCGAAGAAACGTCGTGCACTCCTCTATGACACCTTTTTCCAATTGATCGGTCAGCATAAACCAACGGATGTCAGGAAACTGGTAAAAGCCTGCATTGCCCAGGATGAATTCCGCCCATTCAAACTGAAGGCGGAAGCCGAACAGATTCTTCAGCGATTTTCCTCCCCCGCGTTGGTGCCCAGTGTACGGCTGGTTATCCATGACGGGAACTGGTGTGTGGTGAGAAACGATTGGGCGAAAGAAGCCTTGCTCTATGCCATTCCGTATACGCTGTGGGGACCATCGCTATTTGAGGGCATGGAGGAACATGATGAAATGACCCTGCCGCTCGCCACCCTCTATCCCCTGCTTCCCGAGCTTCATGCCAAATTGCAGGAAGTCGGCATCGGGCTTTTCTATCAAGACCAGCCCATTACCACGTCGCAGTGGGATTGCTCGATTGATGCGCGACGGGGGGCAAGCATTGATTGGTTTGAGCTTCGACCGGAACTATTATGTGACGGGGTGCGGATCGAAGCGAAAGATATTGAAAAAATTCTTGAACGTGGTGGAATGATGGAAGCGGACGGCATCATCCGGATTGTGGACCAGAACACACAGGCCATTTTGCGTGCGTTTTCCTTCCTCTCCAATAAGCCCAGTATGGAGCACCGGGAACAAAAGGCTGTCGTTCGTGTACCGAAACTGCAAATCCTGGATTGGGTGGCCTTGAGAAAACGGGGAGTGACGGTCATGCTCCCTCCGGCGGATGAAGCCTTGATTAACCGGTTGCTGCACTTTGAGCAGATTGAGGCTCTTCCCCTTCCTCACGTCCTGAATGCGACGGTTCGCCCCTATCAACAAGAAGGGTATCGATGGCTGGGGTTTCTCTATCAACATCGCCTGGGTGCGTGCCTGGCGGATGACATGGGATTGGGAAAGACCCTGCAAGCCATTTGTTTATTCGCCGGGATTAAGGAAGGCCTTATCACAGCACCGGAACCGGTTCAAGGCCCACACCTCGTGGTGCTTCCTCCCAGCCTCTTATTTAATTGGGAACATGAAATTTCCAGATTTTATCCGACACTGACTGTACAGTCGTATACCGGGAAGGAACGGAGGCCTTCATTTGCCGGAACCGATGTGGTGCTCACGACCTACGGCCTGATTCGTCGGGACATTGCCATCCTCGAAAAGATCCCTTTCAATGTCATTCTGTTCGATGAAGCCCAGGCGGTCAAAAACATTGTGGCCAGGACCACCGGTGCCGCAAGACGTCTCAAAGGGTATTTTAAATGCGTGATGACCGGAACACCCTTGGAAAATCATGTGGGAGAATATTATGCTCTGATGGATTTGTGCGTGCCGGGTCTGCTGGGAGACTATGAAGAGATCAAGGGGAAAATGAAAACGCCATCACCGGCGTTGTTAGAGACCATCATGCAGCGGAGCAGACCCTTTGTGTTGCGTCGAACCAAACGTCAAATTCTCAAAGAACTGCCACCGAAAATTGAGACGGATCTGTATCTGGAATTGACAGATCGCCAAAAGAGTTTATATCAACAGACGGTCACCAAAATTCGTTCGACCATTGCTGCCGCCTACCGAAGTCAAACACCCGCGCAGGCCCGGATCATCGCACTGACGGCGATTCTCAAACTCCGTCAAATCTGCCTGTCACCGCAATTGCTCAATCCGGCTCATACTGAACTTTCCCCGAAGCTTGAATGCCTCCTTGATCGGCTCACGGAACTTCTTGATGAAGGGCATAGTGCGCTCGTCTTCTCCCAATTTACATCGTTTCTGGATATCGTCGAACAAGCTTTCGATACGCATGAAATTCCTCATGTCCGATTGGATGGCTCCACACCGACGCCCACCCGAAAAAAACTGGTTCAGAAATTCCAGGAGGGAGCGAACCCGTCTATCTTTTTATTGAGTCTGAAAGCCGGCGGGCAAGGGCTGAACCTCACCAAAGCGTCCTATGTATTTCACCTCGACCCCTGGTGGAATCCCGCTGTGGAAAACCAAGCGTCCGACCGCGCGCATCGCATCGGGCAAACGCAGAATGTGTCTATCATGCGGTTACTCATGCGACATACCATTGAAGAGAAAATGATGGAATTGAAGCAGAAGAAATTGGATCTCTATCACGCGGTTCTGGAAGGGGCCACCCCTCATGGCGGCGCAGCGTCTCTCTCACAAAAGGATTTTGATTTTCTTTTGGACTGACCGATTGTCCGCTACGAATCATACAACATAATGGATTCTAGCCCCTACAGCTGACCATTCTGCACAGATGAATCCTGATGGGGTTCATACACGATTAAGGATGAGAAGAAACCAGATGGGAGACACCCTCAACAGAATTGGTCTGCTGAGCAGAGAGAAGCATCTGGGTGAGCCATGCCCTGGTTCCGCCGGGCTCAGATTCTCGTTTCTCCCAGCATGACAAGCAGAAGCACGGGGCCTTTTAGAGTTTGTCCGGAGAGTAATGTCAAAGGGCTCGGGCCATCATTTCCGTATGATCCTCAGTGACGGTCATTTTGGATTGTTGTCGTATTGAAACACCTAAATTTGGTCATGAGGAGGAGGAATGCGATAGTGACCATTGGAGATGGCCAGGCTCTGCTGCCTCCTGAGGCTTTCAAACTTTCAGGGTGAGCTATCACATTTACCCGGTGGGGATCGTCCAGGAAGCATTAATTAGCTACACAGCTTTAGTCGCTTCAATAACGTCCAACAGGTTAAGCACACAAATTCGCACGGGCACCACACCAAGAATCGTTCGTTCAAATGCAGACCCATTGAAGAGCCTGCCTGAACCCGGTGGGTCCAATGTTTCTACCACTACATCAACACACCATCGATCGGTTCAATTTTAGGCGGAACAGACGTTTCGCCCAATTGTTGCCGCAAATCAATTTCAATGGTTCGGCAAATCGCCGTCATCGGAACATCTTCGTTTTTCCCATCAAAGGGATCTTCTGTTCGACTTCCCACTCGTTCCATAACCGTAAACATGAACGCCAGCATTACATAAATAGGCAGTGTTTCCCATCCCAAATGTTGCACCAATGAGAAGGGAAGAAGTAAGAGAAATGTCCACACAAACACCTTGGTGAAAAACCCATACTGACGAGGCAAGGGTGTATTCTTAATGCGTTCACATTTACCTTGAGCAATATAAAAATCCTTGAGAGATTCCATTAATCCCATCACATAGGCACGTGGAGTAATCCAGCCAGCATCAAACACTTCCTGTAATCGCTTCGCTTGCCAATGAGTTAGCTGCGTGGCTCTATTGGCAACACCCTCCAACCGAACCAACTCAGCCTTCGTGATGAACGAAGAAAGGGCGTTCGAGGTATATCCTTCTCGCAGTTGTAAGCGCAAGGCCACCAAAAATGCCAGGTGCCGATAAATAAACTCTCGATGGAGTTCCTCGGCTTTCCCGGGCTGGGCATCCCCTTGGGGCGGTTGAATATAGACAATCACTTGGGAGGCAAAATTTCTTGAATAATTTGTCAATTCACCCCAGGTGATTCTGGCTTCCCAATACCGTTCATAGGCAGAATTATTTCGAAACGCTAATAAAATTGCGATAGCCGTTCCAAATACACTCATCCCGGTAAAAGGAAATGCGAGTTTTTCAAAAAAGAATTCTAAATGAAGATAGCAGATTCCGTAGCCATAGAGGGTATAAAACAAGACAGCCCACCCGTCAATTTGCAGAAACCACTTGAACGGAAACGTTCGTCTGACAATCATCGGACAATAATTTCTTTCTCACGCTTAAGAAAAGAGATGAAGCAACGCGACATATTTCCCATAATCGCCTTTGAGAGCCCTTCAACATGTCAAAAATATACTCAAAAATCAAACAGAGCTTATCAGGAGCAATCAGTTCTCAGATTTCTTCTTAGCCACACAACACCTGACAACCAAA
Source organism: Nitrospirales bacterium (assembly GCA_021604105.1). GTDB lineage: Bacteria > Nitrospirota > Nitrospiria > Nitrospirales > UBA8639 > Nitrospira_E. The sequence goes on from BQIW01000029.1 coordinate 12,112, forward strand.
CCGGACGCGTCAGATGAGGTGACCGAGGAAGACAACTCAGCCCTTGTGCTCCGCAACTATTTCCCGACCCCACCGTTGCGTCGGTTTGATGATGTGAGCTAGCCATGCCTAGATAGTTGGGTGTATGTTCAGCACTTGAAATCATTGTCACGTACATTCAACGGGTTCGGTGTGCTTTCCCATCTCGTTCGCACGCTCTTTACAGACGGCATGCATTGTATTTCCTTATGTGCACGATCCCGTACAGCTTTGGCTGCGGAAAATTTCTTCCTGAGGAAACAGCTGGCCTCCTACTAAAAGCGACAAGTGAGACCGAGACGCTTCGATAACGAGATTGATACTGGTGCTGCTCTCATACGGGTTCGCATGGAAGGAGGCCCTGGTGAATAATTCGTCAAAGACTTTAACCGGGTGGCATCGTGCAGGATTTCTTCTGCTCTGGGGTTGGAAGTCGCGGCCGGGTTGGTCACCGCCACCATATAAATCCGCTTCAGATCAAGCGACAGGTCTTCTCGATCCCCCTCGTACACCGTCATCCCACCCAGGCGCCGGTCTTTTGCAACAGGGAGAACAGGGAGTCCTCCCGAACTACGGAATCACACTCAAACCAACCGACCAGGGCGTTGGCTGAGAACATTGATTGTTCTACGATTGGCTACGCATCTGGTGAGGGTTTTTGCGGAAGAACAGCTTATGGCCGCACCGAATTTCCGTGGAGTGAGAGGGAAGGCACTGTGTCCCTAACCACAAGCTGGAACGTCCTGATCCTTGGTCTGGTCCATCGATCTGCTGTTGACTTCAGAGACGGAGATGGACACGCCACTCTTCTCCTCAACTGCCTGCTGCAAAAGTGGGATCATTTCGCTCAAGAGAGCGTTATAGGTATCGGCAAAGCGTTCTTTCGTCACTTGCTCCATCGTCAACCGGGAGGCAATCTGTCGCCAGTTACCATCCACTGCTTCTTTCATCAGGTGCGATGATGGAGACGATTTTCCATTAGCCAGATCGGACCGGCTGGCCACGATGTAGTACAGCGCTTCAACCGGCCGGCGATCTTTTGTACAGGCCCCCGCCTTGAATACTCTGGTGTCCTGTTGATTGAAAATGTCAATTTCGCCAGGCTGGGCCAGGAGTTGACCCGCTGTGAGGGCGCCCCCCAGCCCAATAACCGCCACAATAGAGAGAAGGTATCTGCTCATGGATCTCATGAATGTTTAAGCTCCGAATGGGAACATAAGAGCATTGTACCAGAATGTCCAAGTCAGATCAGCGGCATCAGGTTATGCCGCAGCAACCTACATCCTCGCCTTGGTGTGCTTGCACGCGGCCCTTACGCCCAAGGCTGTGTTCCCACCCGCAACAGCCCGACTCAAACGGCCGCCGTTGATAACAGGAAACCGGGACCCGTTCTTGAAGGGGCCACCCCTCATGGCGGCGGAGCGTCTCTCTCACAAAAAGATTTTGATTTTCTTTTGGATTGAACCGTCGTTGACCACGGGCATACATGTTTCTGACCTTATTAGTCACCACGCTGCTGGTCGCCTTATCCCTCATGGTTCGTAGTGGAGTCGTCTGCCGTATTTTCATCTTCATGCCCGCTCTGGAATTGAGCGTATTCTCTTCTGTATGAAAACATCTTCATGACAAATTCATGGCATCTTCATATTGACCAAGTATGATTAAGAAAAAGAGGAAATGTTTTCCGCTCAAATAGCTGTTGTGAGCCATGCATGCCTTTCCGGTGCTTTGAATTGGGAAGATTACCATTGCCGTGATTGCATTTAAATATCTGCTTGGAGAAATTATTTTTATGGAGCCGGCTATTGCAATTTTTTTTAAACGTGCAATCTTCCACTCTAGCCACAGAGCGAAATCGCTCAACCCCAGCGAACTCCAACAGGCAGATTGCTGTGGAAGGGGTGTGACAAAAGAAAAACGCGCAAAACTTCAATGCCTTAGAGCTGTAGAGAGACTATCAATGACATCAGGAAGTCAAGGAATATACTTTGCAGCACAACATTACCAAGTGGGACATACATCCTGTTTTTGATTTAGTTGTCATTGAGCACTTGTGATAATGGGCTTGTTGAGTCCTCTGACAGGGTTTTTTGTGGGCAGTCTGTATCCCTGCACCAAATTGCATTTTCAGGAAGCCCAATGAATGGAGCAAGAAAAAACTCTGGAAAATCTGAATTACCTCTTTTCAAAGGCGGAGGTGTTCAAGGAATGCTATTGAAAGAATGCATGGCGATGACAAAGATTAGTTCCTGGCTACTTGCCATGATTGTCACGGTGGCGCTGTTTTCAATGGCTAATCCGGCACATGCCCAACGAACAACCTCCTCTTCTTTCGTACCCGAGATTCCGGAAACCATTTTTGCAGCGGGTGACATTGCAAAATGTAATGGCGACCACTCAAAGTGGGAGGAGTTTCTGCAGGTGGTGGGTCTTTTGCCCGAAAGCGTGGGGGAAGAGAAAGAAGAGAAGGAGCCCGCTCTCCACAAGCTTCTCGAACTCGTAGGTTGGATTGAGGAGACCGACTATCACACGAATGCAGAAAAAACCGCCAACCTGCTTTATGGTCGAAAGGGCAGAATTCTCGCATTGGGTGATCTTGGGTACCCCACAGGGTCCCCCAGGGTATTCAATAAATGTTATGACCGGACGTGGGGAAGGCTCAAGGACAGAACCTATCCGGTACCAGGCAACCATGAATACAAAACCAAGAACGCCGTGCCCTATTTCGCTTACTGGGGCCGCAGGGCCGGGGAGGCGGGGAAAGGGTATTACAGTTTTGATTTGGGTGGATGGCACATCATCGCCTTAAACAGCAAATTGGAAAAGAGCCAATATCGCGACACGATCTCAATACAACATGCGTGGCTTCAACAAGATTTAGCGGCCACCGACGCCAAATGTATCCTCGCCTATTGGCATCACCCCGTGTTCAGCTCCGGCAAACATGGGGGATCTCAAAGGATGAAAAATATTTTGCAAACACTCTATGCTAGTGGGGTCAGCGTGGTGCTCAAGGGCCATGACCATGATTACGAACGGTTTGCCCCCCAGAATGCCGAAGGAGACCTTGATCCCGCACGCGGCTTTCGCGCGTTTGTCGTGGGCACGGGTGGCGCTCCCTTGCACTCCCTTGAAACACGACAAAAAAATAGTGAATTCTTCCAAGCAGACACGTTTGGCGTTCTGAAGCTCCAACTCTATTCCGATCGGTACAACTGGGAATTCTTGCCCGTTGGAGGAAAACCACCTTTGGACACCGGGACTGGTTCCTGTGTCTTACCTAAGAAGGGATAAATGGCTGCTTGAACCAAACGAACAGAGGTGGCTCCGTTTTTTTGAACACATTGGCCCCATTTGATAAGTGGATGGAAGGAGGCTTTGCTGAATGTGACGCCAAAGACCTTCATCGGGTCGCATCATGCAGGATTCCGACTGTTTTGGCGCTAGAAATCTCGGCCGGGACGACCACGGAAACCACTTATCATTTTTTCAGAGAGTGTAGCCGGTTCGTTTGCGGACGTTTGGTGCAGTCGCGACTTAACCTTCGGCACGATCAGGCCCTGTTCACGATCGTGTTAAAGGTTGACTGTTCGTAATCGGAGGGCATTGGTAATGACCGAAACCGAGCTAAACGTCATGGCGGTTGCCGCAATCATCGGACTTAAAAGTATGCCGAATGTCGGATAGAGAATACCGGCCGCAATCGGCACCCCAATGGCGTTGTAGAAAAAAGCAAAGAAGAGATTTTGACGAATGTTGCGCATGGTGGCCTGGCTGAGTCGTCGGGCGCGGGCGATGCCAAGTAGATCGCCTTTGACCAGGGTGACTCCGGCACTTTCCATGGCCACATCGGTGCCGGTCCCCATGGCAATGCCGACCTGGGCTTGAGCGAGGGCGGGTGCGTCATTGATGCCGTCTCCGGCCATGGCCACGATTTTTCCTTGTGCCTGAAGTTGTTGAATGATCCGGCTTTTCTCCTCGGGCAACACTTCCGCTTTCACCTCATCGATGCCGAGCTTCTGTGCGACCGCCTGCGCTGTTTGCTGATGATCGCCGGACACCATGACCACGTGAATCCCTTCTTCATGCAACAGGCGAATGGCTTCCGACGTTGATGGTTTAATCGGGTCGGCGACTCCGATGAGTCCGGCGATTTGATTGGCGATGGCCACAAACATGACGGTTTGGCCGTCACGGCGCAGGTCTTCTGCCTTGTCCGTCAATCGCCCGAAGGCCTCGGGCTTCACGTGATACTCTTCTTCCAAAAACTTCCGTGTGCCGAGTGCCATGCTGTGTCCCTGGACGGTTCCGGTCACGCCTTTGCCGGTTTTCGACTGAAAGTCCTGAGTCTTCCCTAACTCCAGCCCTTTGTCTTTCGCGCCGTTCACAATGGCGGAGGCCAGAGGATGTTCGCTGTTGCGTTCCAGGCTGGCGACCAATCGCAGCAGGTCCTCTTCCGCCATATCGGAAAGGGAAATGACTGACATCAGCTTGGGTTTGCCTTCTGTGAGAGTTCCCGTTTTATCGACGACGAGAGTATCCACTTTTTCCAATTGCTCCAGGGCTTCAGCATTCTTCATGAGGACCCCGGCTGTGGCTCCTCGTCCGGTCCCCACCATAATCGACATAGGAGTGGCCAACCCCAACGCGCAGGGACAGGCAATGATGAGAACGGCGACGGCATTGACAAGTGCGTGAGCCATGCGAGGCTCCGGACCGACCATCGCCCAGATCAAAAAGGTCAGGAACGCCACCCCGACGACAATCGGGACAAAGTAGCCGGCTACCAGATCGGCCATCCGTTGAATGGGCGCACGACTGCGTTGGGCTTCGCTGACCATGCGAACTATTTGCGCCAGGACGGTATCCCGGCCCACTCGTTCAACTCGCATCACCAACGTTCCCGTCCCATTGACGGTTCCCCCGGTGACCTGGGCCTCTGCCTCTTTTTCCACCGGGATTGATTCTCCGGTAATCATCGATTCATCCACGGCACTTTGACCTTCAAGGATGACTCCGTCGATCGGAATTTTTTCTCCGGGTCGGATCCGAAGCTTGTCTCCTGGATGCACAGAATCCACGGAGACGTCCTCTTCCTCGCCATTCTCGAGAATTCGCCGGGCAGTTTTTGGGGCCAGGCCAAGCAAGGCTTTTAAGGCGCTGCCTGTCTGGCTGCGAGCCCGCAATTCCAGGACCTGGCCCAATAGCACGAGAACGGTGATCACGGCGGCAGCCTCAAAATACACGGCGACCTCACCGTCCTCTCCTCTGAAGGAGGCAGGAAATAATTGAGGCGCAAGCGTCGCCACGGTGCTATAGACATAGGCCGTGCCGGTTCCTAACGCAATCAGCGTAAACATGTTGAGACTGCGGTTCACGAGGGACGCCCACGCGCGCTGAAAAAACGGCCATCCACACCATAAGACCACGGGCGTGGCTAATGCCCACTGTACCCATGACATAACCGAAAATGGCAGGATTTCCTGAATAGGTTGGCCGGGAATCATTTCGGACATGGCCAGGAAAAAGACCGGGAAGGCCAACACGAGACCAATCCAGAATCGACGCGTCATGTCTTTCAGTTCGGGATTCTCTTCTTCTTCAAGTGTGATTTCCCGGGGTTCGAGAGCCATCCCGCATTTGGGACAGGAGCCCGGCTGGTCCTGTACCACTTCAGGATGCATGGGACAGACATATTCTGTTTTAGTGGCCGGGGCGGCTGCGATATCCGGCTCCAGCGCCATGCCACATTTCGGACAAGCCGCCGGTTTGGCAGATTCCACACCCGGACACATCGGGCAGATGTATTTCGCCCCGGGCTTGACCGGTTCCGCTTCCATCGACTGCTCATGTTTGCCGGTCAGATAGCCTTCCGGATCATGGCTAAACCGGTCCAGACAGCGGGGATTACAGAAGTAGTACATGGTGCCCGCATGCTCGAATTTGCCGGCAGCGGTGAGCGGATCCACCATCATCCCACAGACCGGGTCTTTGACCTGTTCAACCTTGGCCATGCTCAGTTCCCGTCGCCGGGGCTTATCTTTTGAAATCGTGGGTTCTTGTTCCATCTTCATCGTCCTTGTAATTGATCATAGAAACGCAAGCCATGAACGGTAATCAATGCCATACAACTGCAAGAACACAAGAGAATGTTCCTGAAGCCAAACGGTGTCCAACTTTCCCTTAATATTTATTCAGTATAAAGAAATACTTCAATGATGGGAAAGGCAACCTGAGCGTTGGGATTCAGTCGCACACGACTGGATATCTTTTAACGTTCCTTGTGTTGCCTTCTTTCTCAACAATGGGAAGGGCCGTTTCCGTATTAAAGAAGAATTCTGAAGCGAGAACATCTTACCCGCACAATTAGCCAGTATGCGTGATCAGCTGTCGAAACCAAAACCGGCCAAAACCCTGGATAACAACAATTCTCGAATTCACCACTGAAAAACTTCACATATCAAGAATAAGAATCCAGGGTTTTTATGGGTTTTCCCTACCTTTTTAACAAGCTACCGTCTAACGAGAGGGTATGTATGGTCAACAGAGCCTGAATCCCTGCAAGAAAGACTGGTTTGTACGTATAGCACCAGATGCGCATTCCTTGATGCTTTTGCGACGAGGGAGTGCTGCTCGTTGACAATCTATGATGTTCAATATTGCTACATCGTTACGAGAATGGCGGGAAGGTGTGAGTCTTCCCGTATTTTTACTTGCCGCGGGCTTTAATATTCTTCTCATCGCATTCGGAGGGGTCTTTACCGAAACGGCCGGGAGAGTGTTTCAGCATCTCCTTTCTTTCATTACCACATCATTCGGTTGGTACTATGTGCTCACAATGGCCTTTTTGTTGGGGGTTGTCTTGTGGTTACTTGTCAGCCGCTATGGGGACATTCGCTTAGGAAATCCCGATGAAGAACCCCATTTTAGTTTGCCTGCCTGGCTTTCCATGTTGTTTGCAGCGGGAATGGGAATGGGCTTGGTTTTTTGGGGTGTTGCCGAACCCTTGCATCATTACCAAAATCCACCTCGGGCGGAGTCATTGAGTACAGCTGCTGTCCAGGAAGCCATCCGTTTCAGTTTCTTTCATTGGGCTCTTCATCCATGGGCAGTCTATGTCATCTTCGGTCTTGGCATTGCCTTGTTTCACTTTCGTTATAACCTGCCACTTGCTCCACGCTCGTTGTTATATCCGGTGTTGGGAGAACGAATCCATGGCTGGGTGGGGCATGTGATCGATGCCTTTTGCACCATTGGGACATTGCTGGGCGTGGCAACCTCTTTAGGATTAGGTGCCATGCAAATTAACGCGGGATTGAGCCAGGTCACGGAAATTGCTTATGACAAACATGCCCAAATATGGATCATCGTTCTTATCTCCCTCGTGGCGACGATATCGACCGTTACCGGTGTGTCGCGGGGAATTAAATATTTGAGTCTCTTTAATTCAGCCGTGTTCGTCTGTTTGTTACTGTTTGTTTTCCTGACCGGTCCTACGTTATTTCAAGTCAAATTGCTGGTCACGGGCTTAGGTGATTATCTCCAAAACCTGATTAGCACGAGTTTATGGTTGGACACTCGTCAAAATTCGGATTGGCAAGCGAATTGGACGTTATTTTATTGGGGATGGTGGATGTCCTGGAGTCCTTTTGTAGGTATTTTTATTGCTCGAATCTCGAGGGGCCGGACCATACGAGAATTTGTCTCCTATGTTCTCCTCGTTCCTGCTCTTATCAATTGTCTGTGGTTTTCCGTTTTTGGCGGCACGGCTTTGTATGTGGAACGCTTTGGAGCCGGACAGCTGCTGGAACCCGTGACGGAGAATGTCGCCATGTCTTTACATCTCTTACTGGAACATCTTCCGTGGACTCAATTTATGCAGTGGATAGCCTTAGGCCTTATTGTGATTTTCTTTATTACATCCTCGGATTCCGGATCATTCGTTGATGATATGGTCACGTCCGGAGGTAATCCAAATCCTCCGGTCGCCAATCGGGTATTTTGGGGAATATCAGAAGGAGCCGCGGCTGCAGTCCTGCTTTTAGCAGGAGGGCTTCAGGCCCTCCAGTCGGCATCTGTTTCCGCCGGTCTTCCGCAAAGTCTTTTATTAATTATGGCCTGTATTGGCCTGGTGAAAACTTTACGAACGAAGGAAGAGGTGTTCGACAAGAAAAAATGTCGTTCTTAGGTTATGCCTTCAGTAGGTTGGGGAAAGAGGGCAACCTATCACCGCGGTATGTAATTCCATGGAAGCTTTCTTGAAATCTTATCATGAGGCAGCCGTCACCAGTTTGGGATTATTTTGGATGGCCTTCTGGGCCTTTGGATTGGGTTATCTTATTAGCAGTATGATCCAAGTGTTTGTCACCCGTGAGCGGATGAAAAAGGGGATGGGAGAGGCCGGTGCTAAAAGTGTGGCGCTCGCCACGTTTTTCGGGTTTATTTCCAGCTCTTGTAGTTTTGCTGCCTTGGCGACAACCCGCTCGCTTTTCACCAAAGGGGCAGGGCTCGTTCCGGCACTGGCATTTCTGCTGGCCTCGACCAATTTGGTCATTGAGCTGGGGATTATCATCGCCGTGTTTCTCTCCTGGCAATTTGTGGTAGGCGAATACGTGGGAGGCCTCCTTTTGATCCTGCTGATGTGGATCATGGTCAAGCTGACCCTCCCCCAACATCTTGAAGACCAGGCCCGCCAACATGCGAAAGAGGCTATGGGAGAAAGCCAGGAAGAAAACATTCCCGATTGGAAAAAATTAATCCGCACGACAGAAGGCTGGCGCAAAGTGGCCAACCGATATGCCATGGAATGGGCCATGGTCTGGAAAGATGTCACCATTGGATTTACGGTCGCCGGGATTATTGCGGCCTTTGTGCCAAAAAGTTTTTTTCAAACCTTGTTTGTGGGTGCAGGCAGTTCCCATCCCGCTATGTGGGAGATTTTGGTGCAGACGATTGTTGGCCCGGTCGCGGCTTTTTTTACCTTTATTGGCTCGATGGGAAACATTCCCCTAGCCGCTGTCTTGTTTAGCAATGGGGTGAGTTTTGCCGGAATCCTGGCGTTTATTTTTAGTGATCTCGTGGTATTTCCCGTCCTAAGAATTCAGGCAGAATATTATGGGTGGAAAATGGCCCTCTATATTCTTGTGGTGTTTTTGACGGTCCTGATCGGGACCGCCATTCTTATACATTTCGGATTTTCATTCATGGGGATGTTGCCGGATTCCAGTGTGGCAAAAAGTGTGACGGACAGAGAATTTTTTAACATTGACTATACGCTGTACCTCAATATGGGATTTCTATTGATGAGCGCGGGATTTGTGGGATGGAAGATAAAGGGCAATGGTGGACATGACATGGAAGAAAAATCGTTGGGAGATAAAATCTTGTTCTGGTTGGCTATCATGGCATTGGTCTGGTTGATCGGTGGGTTGCTTGCCGGCTAAGGATTTCTGAAGTCACAAAGTGGCTGTACGCTGGAAGATATTGTGGCGGAGTGGTTTACTGTTCTCGTGCCGGTAACGCTATTTGGAAAAACGGTGTTCGCGGCATGGGTGATCGATTACATCCTGGCCTTTCTTTTCGGAATCGCTTTTCAATATTTTACGATCAAACCCATGAAAGGGCTGTCGGCCAAAGACGGACTCCGTGAAGCCCTGAAGGCGGATACGCTTTCTCTGACACCATGGCAGGCGGGCATATAGGGATGGATGGCGTTGATTATTTTCGTGATCATCGGGCATGAAATGGAAAAGACGAATTCCGTCTTTTGGTTTATGATGCAGATCGCCATGTTTGCGGGATTCCTGACTAGTATTCCCGTCAACTGGTGGTTAATCAAAAAGGGCATTAAGGAAAAAATGTGACGACCTGCGCGCAGGAGCCTTTACATATTATGGGTGCGATATTTGCCTTTGGCGATGGCTTCAAAAATGGCACCGGGAGGAATGTGTTCATCGCTATGCATCACGAGGTCATAGAATTCTTCCGGCAGGACCCGCATAACCGTCATCAGTCCTTTTACTCCTTCATGCCATTTCCTTCGCATTCCGCGAGTTTCCCGCCTGCCGTTGATTTTCTGCATGGCTTCCTCACCCATTTCCTGACTTTGCATTTTCTGCGGGTAGCCGGGCACGCCGAACGCCGGATTCTCGAAGGCGGGATCAGCCGGAGGACGGTTAGGCAGAGCATTCAGATATGTTGACACGTCTTCTTCGCCGCGGATGCGCGGACCCACCTGTCGCACCATATGGTTCATCATGTGGTGTACCATATGGCAATGAAAGATCCAATCGCCGGGATTGAACGCCACAAATTCAAAATCCTGGGCCAATGCTACCCCCACCAATGTTGTGTTTCTGGGAATCCAGGCACTGAAGGGAATGCGTCCCCCTTCGGTTCCTGTCAACCAAAACGTGTGGCCGTGAATATGAATAGGGTGATGTTGCATGGGACTGAAATCGATCAATCGAATGCGGACCCGTTCCCCATGTTTGCACACCAGCGGGGTGGTATAGGGGCCGCTACGCCCGTTAATGGTATGCCAGTTCCAGTCCATGCCCATGGAATCCGGCGTCGAGGCATTGGGCGGGATGAAAAAGTTCTGAAAAATAAGTCCGAAATCCCGGTCAACGGGCGGGTCATAGGCAATGCGGGGATGAATGATGAAAAACCCCACCATCCCGAAGGCTTCCTGCATCGCGACATGGCTGTGATAAAAAAATGTTCCCGTCTGATGCAGGTCGTATTCATAGACATACGTTCCGCCAGGTGGGATCAAGTTTTGGGTGACACCCGGGACCCCGTCAAATTCCACCGGAAGTTCCAGTCCGTGCCAATGTACCGACGTCGGTTCCGGTAGTTCGTTATGAACAATGATTCGGACTCGATCCCCTTGAACGGCCTCCATGGTCGGACCGGGCATGCTGTTGTTATACCCCCAGACGTTCATATACTTTCCGGGAAGAAATTCCTGTTTGACCGGTGTACAACGCAATTCAAATTCTTTCACGCCATTGACCATTTTCCATGACAATTTTTCCAGATCCGGAGCGAAAAAAGGGACAGGTTCCCGGCCTGAAGGCCGAAAACCGGGGACGAGTTTTCCTAGATACTCATCGGAATCCGGAGGTCCGCCGAAGCTGGGATGATAGCGTGAATACCGAGAAAATTTGGAATTGGGATTATTCGAGGATTTTTCTGCATCCTGGGGTGGATGGTCCGATGATTCCGATGCCTGTGTTTGTTCGCTACGACTCGCTCGGGTCGAGAGAGAACCAGCCGCGGCGGCCGCACCGGTGAGTAAAACCTGCCGTCGTGTTATACCCTCATTCATCTTCTACCCTCCATCTGCCATAACTTTCATATCTGGCAAAAATTAGACTTGCCGGGCATCCTTCTATCGAGGCTTAGGATTCGCATCGATATGGCCTGGCGGCGTCACACCCTGCGGAGCCTGGAGGCCATCAACGAGTAAAAGTCCTTCAATGGCCACTCTGGCGGTTCGCCAGGCAATTAATTGATCAATGTATTCCAGTCGGAACATGAAGAAATCCCGTTGCGCTTCCAAGACCGCCGGCCAGGCTTCGCGGTCCGCTTGATAGCTGAGTAATTCCGTTCGATATCGCGCCTCCGATTCCGGGAGGATTTCATCCCGATACCCGATGATGTGCTGGAGGGCCGTCAGATATCGCTGAAATTGTTCGGCCAGGCTTCGACGAAGCCGGAGTTCGATGAGGGTGACTTCGGACTCCTGCCGACGGAGGTCGGCCCGGGCCTGCTGAATCGTGCCTTGATTCCAGTCGAAGATCGGAACTTCAATAAAGGCCATCACGCCATAGACGGTCTGGGTTTCCACATAGTTTCGCCCGGCTGAACCCCGAATCTTGATATTCGGTATGGGTTCCATTTTTTCCCGTTGGACCATGATTTGATCCGATCGCACATTGGCCCGGGCCAAACCCAACTCTGGACTCTCCTGGATCAATCGCCGAAGCGATGCATCAAATGTCAGGGGGGGCAACTCTTCTGCCAATTTACCTGCGACCGGTTCGGAGGGAAGCGACGTTCCCACAAGAGCGAGCAGTCGTTCCCGTTCCAACTGCAGATCGTTGTTGGCCATCATCAGACTCAACTGCTGCCGTTGAACCTGGACCCTGGCTCGATGGATATCAGCTTTATTGGCTTGGCCGACATTTAATCGTTCTTGCATTGTGACCAATTCATCCTGCCAGCTTTTCAGAAGTTCCTTGTGAATCCCCACGCGTTCCTGAGATCCCAGAAGGCGATAATATTGAATGACAATCGCATTTATTACCCGGTACTCCTGGGCAAGGGCCTGATATTCCGAGGCGGACGCGCGCGCCAAATATTTTTGCCGGCTCAATTCCAATTTTCCCGCCGTGACAAATTCCTGCTGAATGAATCCCCCTTGAAACTCGCCAATGGTTTTTCTTACATTGACCTGATCACCTATATACCCCCCGATAGGATTTGGATAAAGACCCGCCTGAAGGGCTTTGGCCCGTTCAACTTCAACTAACGACCAGGCTTGGACCAATGTAGGATTATGTTTCCGTGCGAGTTTCTTGAGTCGCTGAAGAGAGAGCGGATCCCTGTCGGAGAGACCAACTTCAGTCTGCGTCGGGTTTTCTGTCAGTACGTCGCCCCGGGGATCCTCATTCCGGAGATCGGGAAAGGGAGATGGGATCCCTTCGTTTGGGGATATGGTCGGTTCAGGCAATTCGTCCATCTCATTCTGATAAAAAGGAATGGAAAGGCATCCAGGCAAACCCAGCCCTATGATAAACAAAAAAAGATACAATCCCGGGATCACCTCCAGAATTCCCTTTCATACGGTAGGCTTTTACGATTACAGCCCATGAACGTGAGAATACCTGGAGGGGCAATCGATGTAATTGGACAAAATTAAAAATTTAGTATGGGATACATACTTTGTCCGAATGGCATTCTGGGTAAAATAAGAGTTGAGTTGGCCATGGAAAGGATGTCTGAGCAGAGATTCTTCTCCATCGACATAGCGTGAAAACGTGTATATCACGAAGTAGTGAATGTGTCGGAGTCTTCTCGCAAGCCGCGCATATCTCCGGATAGAGCTCTGTGGATAGTGCCTTTGTGTAGGTACGTCCCTGGCCCACGGAGGTTCTTCTCGCCATTCCCAAAAAACAGGCAATCCTGCTTGCTAGGGGACGAGCGTCACAACATATGTGCCTTCTCCTATTCGGGATTAAGGGACACAAATTTTTCGTGATGAGAATAATATAACCCTTAGGGTTTTTGGGATGGTGTAGGTAGGGAATAAGTTCGCGTCATGCCACTTGAGAATGTTTCAATCTGGTCATTGATGCATAAGAAAATCGGAGATTTTATTCCGTCACGCCCTCGCACGGTGAGATCATTGTGCGTCAACCGCAATTCGAACGTCTGCCCTCGATAACGAACTCGCATATCCATGCGTGCAATTTCTTGAGGCAATTCCGGATTAAGCCGCAGAACATCGTTTTTGACCTCAATGCCCGTTGAGACGCGCTGCACCAAATCGACCGTGCCCGCCATGGCGCCCAAATGAATGCCTTCGGCCGTCGTACCTTGCTGGATATCGTTCACATCGCTCTGCAGCGCCTCGGTAAACAGGTTCATGGCACGTGGACGGTCGGACCGTGCCAGGACCCAGGCGCACACCACGCGGCACAGCGTCGAACCATGGGACAATCGGTCGGTATAATAGGCGATGTTGCGGGGAATCGTGTCGTATTCGAACGGATAGCCCAGTCGTGCAAACAATTCCCCCAGTTCCTCGGAGGAAAACAGGTAAAACAACATGAGCACGTCGGCTTGCTTAGAAAGCTTATAATGGTTGGGACTGTCATGCTCCGCTTCCAGAATGAGGTCCAGCCGTTGGATGTTGCCATACCGGGTCCGGTAGTCCTCCCAGTTAAACTCGTGCAATGTTTCATAGCCCTCGAATTGACTGATCATTCCATCCCGATGGAACGGCAGGTACATGCGGCGACTGATATCTTCCCAACGGTCAATGTCATGCCGTGATATTCCCAGCTGCATCGTCAGTTCGGTACGACGCACATCAGAAAGAATGTCGAGGATCTCCAGAGCCCGGCACAGGACCCATACGGCCATCAAGTTGGTATAGGCATTGTTATTAAGACCGGGTGTAGTGGCATCGGGATACCCGTCATGGAACTCGTCCGGACCCATGACGCCGTGAATTTCATACCGCCCGCGGGCGTCATTGAAAGTCGCGATGCTCGACCAGAATCGAGCAATGTCCAGAATCATCTCGGCCCCATAGGACTGGAGAAATTCAAGGTCGTGCGTGACCTGGAAATATTGCCAGACGTTGTACGCCACGGCACTGCCCACGTGGCGCTGCAGGTAGGTATGATCCCGCATCCATCGTTGGGATCGTGAATTCAGATTAAATGTCTGAGTTTCTTCCTGACCGTCACTTCCGCTTTGCCAGGGAAACATGGCGCCCTTATAACCGGCCTGGCGGGCGGCTGCACGTGCCTCACCAAGGCGGCGATACCGGTACATCAACAGCGAGCGGGTAATTTCGGGCATGCGGTAATTAAAGAAAGGAAAGATAAACAATTCATCCCAAAAAATATGGCCCTGGTAAGCCTCTCCGGTCCAACCCCGGGGCGGGACCCCGATATCACGTCCGATGGAATTCGGCGAAATCGTCTGCAGCAGGTGAAACATGTTCAGTCGAAGCAGCATGGGAACATTTAATTGAAACTCGGGAGCCGCAGGCTGGAGATGAATATCGAAATGGCGCCACAAATACTTCCACGCGAGCTGATGATCCGCCGTGACGGCCGCAAAAGTTCCGGTGCGTGCGATGGCCTTGCGCGCCTCCAGCCCGCATTCCGAAGTGGCATGGTCGCGGGAAGTATGGAGCGTGATCAGCTTTTCCAGCACCAATCGCTCCCCTTCATGAAGGTTCACCTGCAGTTCCTGCCCGATATAACCCGGTTCCTCGACTATTCGACGCTGCCCCTTCACCTGTGTTCCGTTGACGAATATGTGTGTTCGTGCTGCCTGGGCGACGTGTATCTGTGACTGGCAGGTTCGTACCAGCAGAAAGACGGTCTCCTCGTTCACAACCTCACTTGCCAGCGGCTCCATGTGAGAATTGTTGAATGGTCGATAGAGCGTGGCACCGGCGTTGACCACACGGCCATCTATCGCCGAACGGACGGTGACGCGTCCGGACCAGTTCTCGGCAGTCAGCGCGAGTTGTAGCGCTCCCACATGCATCTGTCGCATGGAAACCAGCCGTTCTTCATCCAAGCGACTGCGTCGCCCTTGTGCGTCTTCGAACCGGATGGACCGCAAGAGCCTGGCGTGCTTGAGATCCAGTTCCTGGCGGTAGGACAGGAGTTTTACCGTCTTCACATCGAACCACGGCTGATTGGCGATACGAAATTCGAGGGCGAGCCAATTGGGAAAATTCACCAAATCCTCATTCTCGACAACTTCGCCATTAATGTCGGTGCGCAAACGGTTATAGCCGCCGGAAAGGTACGTTCCCGGATAATGTGTGCCATCCGCCACGGCCCATGCTGCAGCCCCGCGCGTGGTGAAATACCCATTGCCCAAGGCACATAAGGCTTCGCGCGTGCCTTCCTCGGCAGGATCGAAGCCCTCAAACACCAGGGACCATGAAGAAGGGGGCTCGACGGATATGTGCACTTGCCCCAGATTGGTGACCACGACATCGGCCCCGGCCTTATGGAGTGCCTGAGGGTGCCCGCTTCGGTTAACGCCGATGACGCAACCGAACCCGCCTGCGCGTCCCGCCTCAACACCGGCGATTGCGTCCTCCACCACCACGGTTCGAGAAGGCTCCACCCCGAGGCGACGAGTTCCTTCCAGAAAGGCATCCGGTGACGGCTTGCCCTTAAGTTTCAGGTGGATGAGGTCTTTCCCATCCACTCGCGTGTCGAACAGCGTGGCGACGCCTGCTGCCTCGAGCACGGCCGCGCAGTTGTTGCTGGAGGATACCACGCCAGTCTTGAGTTCTGTGACCCGAAGCATTCGCACCAAGGCAATTGCCGCCTCATATAGTTCAATTCCATCCTGTTTCAGGTGATGCAGAAAATACTGGTCTTTGAGATTGCCAAGTGCGCAGATGGTGTTGGCTTCGAGTCCGTCTGCAGGGGTGCCATAGGGAAGCGTAATCCCACGCGACTCAAGGAAAGCTGCCACCCCGTCATAGCGGGGTTTGCCATCGACGTAGCGTCGATAGTCCGCATCGAGATCGAAGGGAACGAAAAGTTTTCCCGTCTCTGCAGATCGTAATTTCAGAAAACGGTCGAACAGCCTTTTCCAGGCCCCCGCATGGACGCGAGCCGTTTTAGTCAAGACACCGTCCAGATCGAACAATACGGCGTCGTAATCCCTTGGAGAGAGGGTCAGGATAGGGCAACTACAAGTCATGATGGAATTAATCCTGGCTCACGTCGAGAACGGCTTTTGGAATAATTCTGCGAGATGGAATGGTAAAATTGGCAATGTTCGGATTGGCGTAAATGTCCATGATCAGACCCCTCGTCATATGCTCAACACTCCACTGGCTTAAAAGGACATGAATCTCCATTCTTCATTTCTTGCAGGTCAAACATCACCTGGTCTTAGGAACAGAATAGTCAAAATTTAAGAACTCTTCCATTGCATTTCTCTGGCCCCCAACAATGAAAGTCCTTCCTTCATTTCATTGAGACATTGCACTTCACACTCATCGATAGGTTGATCGAAGTCGGAACGATGCAAAATCTTAATGGTGAGGGTGACGTCCGGGCGATTGCTCCGAACCCGGTCAAACCGGATCGCGCTATCAAATATTTCTATTTCATAGCGAGAAGCACGGTTTTTCTTCGGAATAATCCGCGTCGCGATTTTTCGAAGGCCTTTGTAAATTGCCTTACATTTTTCACAGCCTGGAAGCGGGTGATCTTCGATCGCATGCGTTCCATAAAGCCTTAGGTCAAACCCAACTTGGAGCGGCCTGTCCTCAACGACCGGTATTTGTTCAGGTAACACTTCCCAACAAACCTGGTGCTTATTGACAAAGGTTTTTAACATTTCTACCGTACCCAAATTTTCTGACTGGCCATCAGAAACAACTGGTTTTCTGGACTTTCCCATTATAGAGCCTCCTTCCGTTTAGAAGCCTTAATCGTAAAAACAACTCGTAGGTCAAACCTCTCTTTTCAAAAGTTAAGTTTTTCTCACAGGAATCAGATGCACATCATCCTTACTATGCACTTCCTTTTAAAAGTTGTTGGGCCATTATCTTAGACATAAGCATTCGCCGCATATTGCTGAACCATCCGATGTGTGTTGAAAAACGACGCATTAAAGGCGATGGATTGCCGCATCATATCAATCCATCGCTCTCGGTCCTGGTAAAACATGGGGACAATGACGTTTCTCAATTTTTGGTAGAGATCCATGGCATCTTCATGGGCCGTCTCTTCGGGCTTGGTTTGGTTAAGAGCGGCAGGCCCAATCGACCAGCCTGTGACGCCTTCAATATGACCTTCGATCCACCAGCCGTCCAGCACGCTAAAATTTGGTATGCCGTTATGCGTGGCTTTCATGCCTGAAGTTCCCGAAGCTTCTAAGGGTCGATGTGGGGTGTTCAGCCAGAGATCAACACCGGAAATAATGAGTTTGGCTAACGCGATGTCATAATTCTCCAAATACGCAATTGCCACCTCGGCTTGAAGCTGTTGGGCCATCCTAAAAATTCGTTGGATAACCTCTTTTCCTCCACCATCTTTAGGGTGCGCCTTCCCTGCGAAGATAATCTGAATCGGGCCGGCGTTTCGTGCAATGTCTTGTAATTGGTTAGGATCAGAAAAGATGAGATCAGCCCGTTTATACAAGGCCGCTCGGCGAGCAAATCCGATGGTCAGTATTTCAGGTTTGAAAGAGAGGTCGGTTTGATTGTTGATTTCTTTGATGAGCTGAGCCTTGGCTTCCACGTGGGCTTTCCAAATTTCTTGTTTCGGAATGCTGATGGCATGTCGAAGTGAGAACGGGTCCTTTGTCCACCCCGGAATGTGCCGATCATACAAGGTTTTGAAGCTAGGGCATGTCCATGTGGCTGAATGCACGCCATTGGTAATAGAATCAATTGCGTAACCAGGGAACATCTCCTGGGAGACCTCCCCATGCCTTTTGGCTACCCCATTGACATAATCGCTCATGTTCAAGGCAAGAAGCGTCATATTCAACTGATCTTGTCCTCCGAGCATTTGTAGGAGTTCCAGAGGCAGGGAATCCCCCAACACCTGCTTCACGAGATCGTACGAAAACCGGTCGTGCCCGGCAGGAACAGGGGTGTGGGTGGTAAAGATGCATTGGTTGCGAATACCCGAAAAATCCCAGTCCAACGTTCCTCCATGTTTATGGTCTGCTAAAAGTTTCAACACCAGGAAGGCGGCGTGCCCTTCATTCATATGGAATCGCTCGATCTCGGTGTATCCTAACGCATGAAGCATGCGCATGCCTCCGATGCCTAACACGATTTCCTGGGCTATCCGATACCCGTTGTCTCCACCGTACAACCAGCCGGTCAACTCCTTATCGGATGGGGAATTTTCTTCAACATTGGTATCAAGCAGAATCAGGGGCACCGTAAAGCCGGAGGAGCCGACGATGTCATATTGCCAGGCCCGGACGGTGACCGATCGACCTTCGAGAGGAATCTGAATCTGCCCGGGGAGAAGCTGCGCGAAGCGAGAGGGATCCCAGCTCGTGGGCAATTCTTGTTGATTGCCGGATTCATCCAGTTTTTGATCAAAATATCCATGGGCATACAGCAAGGTGACCCCGACGGTCGGAATCTTCAGATCGGAGCAGGATTTTAATGTATCTCCGGCCAGGATTCCCAAGCCGCCACTATATATGGGCATGCTGGATTCCACTCCAACCTCCATGGAAAAATACGCAATCCGTCTGGAGATTTTTCCCAGGACAGAAGGAAGGCTAGCACCCGTACCCACAAATTTCTCAGTATCTTCTAGGAAAGTCCGCTTGCAGAGATCAGAGCAAAAATGAAAAGACTCTTTTTGATAAACCACTGTAAGACTGGTATCCGGGTCGACCATCATGCCGCATACAGGGTCTTTAACCATGTTCATAGCCAGTGCCTTCTTTCATTAAGCCTTTTCAATATTTTGTTCTCTTCTCAATCCCTTGCAAATAGAAGACAGGAATCTGGTCAAATTTATCCTTCACAAGTGCCTTCCCTTTTTTGGGAAAACAGAATCAACTGTTAAACCCCCCTGCGAAAATCAAACGGACTTTCAGGCAAACTCGTGAGAGTTCAACGGGACGTTTACTTGGCCCATTCATCCTTCTCCGCACGAGCGGATCTTAAACTGTGTGGAAAATTTTTGTCAGCAGTTTTAGCCGCTGCTACTCTCCCTTTTTCGCACCAACAGCCTGGGATTTTCTAGAGTTTAACCTTTAGGATTTCTTGTTCTGCGTTTAGCCAGTGGTCAAGATCATGTCCGTGACAACAACCCCCTTGCTCATAAAGCTCATAGGCCCGTTGGGCGATGCAGGCTTGAAGATCATCCACTCCCGGTGCTTCCTGACCGCCCTGTGGTGCCTCTGGGACTCCCTCATTGGGACGTTCCTTCTTGAACAGTCGATTTTTCATGATGCTTCTCCTTGCTAAAGTTCCCTGCCTCCCTAAGCCGACACATACACATGGCCTTGCGTGTGTGGGCATAATCTCTATCAATGGTGCCCTCTTACTCCACTCAACAAGCTTTTTCCCCCGTTTGAGTAAAACTCACCTAACATAAGACGGGAATTGCCTCGCCGGGTTACAGTTGACTTGATGAATACAGGTTCTTCCCCCCTTTTTTTTCGTGCTCACATTCGCAGTTCATAAAACCTGAATCATGACAGGACTTACAGCAAGACATGAGTAGTACTCGCTTAAGGGCCCGTCGGGCCCTATGGAGACGAACTTTCACCAAGATGGGGGTGATTCCTAGTTCACCGGCAACGGTTGCGTGTGATTTTCCATCAAGATCGATCCGCTGCAAGATATCGGAATACTCCGGTTTGAGCGTCGGGATAAGCGTATAGAAGCAGGTACAGACTGACGCAGGATCCACATCGAAATTTTGTGAATGAAGAGGTTGCAGGCGAGCATATTCGGCCTCCCCTTGACGTCTCTTTTCTTGGCGACGATGAAAGTCCGCCAGCGTGCTGTTCAGCACGCGATACAACCAAGCCACCACACTTTCCGGTTTTTTGAGATCGCCTCCTTTAGAGAGGGCTCTCATGCAGAATTGCTGTAGTATCTCCTCGGCAATTTCCATATTTCCCACGCGTCGGTTGAGAAAGTGAAGGAAGGCTTGACGATTCTGAATAAGAGCCATCTTTAAAATTGGGTCCGATGTAGAGCGCCCCGAACGGGATGCGGCTTTTGATGTCGCTTTTTTGCTGGTCATTTTTAGAGCCATCTTTTTGGGGTTGGCGCTAAACTTGCTCATCTTTAGGGGCCCTGCTTTCTTTTGGTCCAATTCCTATTAATGCTGATGTCCCATGTGGCCATCGGACGAGGATGCGGGAGTACTTGATTCAACCGTGCCATATTTTCGGAACGGGGGAGCATTCCAAATGACGGGGTGGCCGGGAGCCAAATCGGCCGCTTCGATAAAATGAGGCCGCGCGCCTGAAACAGGCCCTTTCTTGTAAAGGGCCATTCCCAGATTGTAATGGGCCTCTGCCAATTTGGGCTGGGCTTGAATGGCTTCTTCGTACTTCCCAATCGCCGCCGTCCACCGGTGTTCCGTAAACAGGCGATTGCCCTCGATAATCAGTTGTGCGACCAGGGGGGTTGCGTTCTCAGGTGGCGGGAGGGGGTCGTCTTGAGGGGATTGAGTTACCCCTCCACAGCTCACTAGCAACACGACTACGATCATACTTACAACATATTGAAGGATGTTGATCTGTTTCATGGTGTTGAATTCCTATCTTCGGCCGAAGCCTTGTGTTGGTGTTTGAGTTCCCAGCCTCTCCAAATAATATAGATACAGGGAATGACGAGAAGCGTCAGAATGATGGTGGTGAGCATGCCTCCCACCATGGGAGCGGCGATTCGTTTGGCCACATCCGCGCCACTGGCTTGGGTCCACATGATGGGGAGGAGGCCCAGGATTGTTGATGCGACCGTCATTGTGATCGGTCGAACCCGTTTCACACTTCCGTCAAATACCGATTCGATCAGGTTCTGGATGGATTGCAGGCGCCCTTCTGTCTTCCACTTGGTATACGATTGGTCGAGGTAGGTGATCATGATGACCCCCGTCTCGGCTGCTACCCCGATCAAGGCGATGATCCCAACCCAGACGGCGACACTGAGGTTATATTCCAACAAATACAGGGACCAAATGGCCCCCACTGCTGCGAAGGGAACCGAAAGGAGCACGATGAGTGTTCGAGCCACAGATTTGAAATTGAGGTAGAGCAACAGAAACACAAGGAGAAGAGTCAGCGGGACGACATAGAGGAGCCGGGCTTTGGCGCGTTGCATGTATTCGTATTGTCCACTCCAGCCCAGATAATATCCTTTGGGCAATTCCACGGTATCAGCAACCACCTTCTTGGCCTCTTCCACATAACTGCCGAGATCACGTCCGGCGACATCCACGTAAACATACCCGACGAGCATCGAGCCCTCGCTTTTTACGACGGCCGGCCCGGTGATGAGCCGGACATCGGCCAGTTGCGTGATGGGAATTTGTTGCCCCTCCTCTGTGGAGACGAGAACCCGTTTGAGATCTTCCAGGCTGTTGCGAAATCCCCGGGAATACCGGAGGTTCACCGGAAACCGTTCCCGACCTTCAATCGTTGTGGAGATATTTGTTCCGCCGATGGCGGATTCGATGACTTGTCCGACATCGCCGATGGTCAACCCATATCTGGCGATTTGGTCACGTTTAATTTTAAAATAGACATAATACCCGCCCGCCGTCCGCTCAGCGTAAATATTTCGTGTGCCAGGTACTTCCCGAAGCGCGTTTTCAATGTTCCCTCCGATCTGTTGGATCGTTTCCAGGTTGTTCCCAAAAATCTTAATGCCCAGTGGTGTCCGGATTCCCGTGGTGAGCATATCGATGCGGCCTTTGATGGGCATGGTCCAAGAATTCGCGAGTCCCGGAACTTGAAGGGCTCGATCGAGTTCGTCCTCCAGCCGGTCCGCAGTCATTCCCGGCCGCCATTGGTCATCGGGCTTCAAGTTAATCACGGTCTCGATCATGGTGAGCGGGGCGGGATCGGTTGCCGTCCTGGCTCGGCCCGCCTTTCCGAAGACCTGCTCGACTTCGGGGAATTGTTTGATGATGCGGTCGGTCACTTGGACGAGTTGTTGCATTTGTGTAATGGAGGCCCCGGGAAGCGTGACAGGCATGTACATCAACGTCCCTTCATACAACGGAGGCATAAATTCCGATCCAAGTTTGGCGAATACCGGCCATGTGGCAAGAAGGCACACCATCGCAAGGAGGATGGTGGTTTTCCGGAAACGAAAGACCAACTGCGCGAGAGGCTTATAGAGCGCCATCAACACGCGAGTCATCGGATTGCGGTCTTCTTTGAACATGCGTCCTCGAATCAGGAGGACCATGAGCAGCGGCACCAACGTGATCGCCAAAAACGCCGCGGAGCCCATGGCGAAAGTTTTTGTAAACGCCAGGGGACGAAACAGCCGGCCTTCCTGGGCTTCCAGCGTAAAGACGGGAAGAAAGGAGACGGTGATAATCAGCAGGGAGAAAAATAACGGCTTGCCGACTTCCTTGGCCGCCTCAATGATGAGATCGACTCGATTGGCCTCCGGCCCTCCCTGCTCCAATTTCTTATGTGCGTTCTCGACCATGACGATGGCGCCATCCAACATGGCGCCGATCGCAATCGCGATGCCGGCGAGAGACATAATGTTCGAACTCACCCCCAAGTAATACATGGCGGTGATGGACATGAGAATGGCCAATGGAAGTGTCAAGATGGCCACGAGGGCACTTCGAATATGAAAGAGGAATAGGATAATGATGACGCTGACGATGAGGCTCTCCTCAATGAGGGTTTCTTTGAGGGTAGCGATGGAACGATGAATCAATTGGGAACGATCATAGGTTGGAATAATCTTGACGCCTTCCGGCAGGGCGGGGGAAATTTCTTCAATCTTGGCTTTGACCCGTTCGATCACGTCCAGGGTGCTGACTCCGTAGCGGATGACGACGATGCCGCCCGCGACTTCCCCGTTGCCGTTCAATTCGACGAAGCCTCGCCGGATATCGGGTCCCAGCTCTATTTGAGCGATATCTTTGAGCAGAATGGGTGTTCCCTTGGCATCGGTGCCGACGGCGACCTGCTCAAGGTCTTGGACAGACTCCACATAGCCTCGGCCCCAGACCATGTATTCCCGTCCGGTAAACTCGACCACCCGCCCTCCGACATCGTTATTGCTCGTCCGAATGGCCCGAACGACCTTATCAACCGGCAAATTGTAGGCCAGCATCGCGTTGGGATCGATGTTGACCTGATATTGCTGCACATAGCCACCGATGCTGGCCACGTCTGACACGCCGGGAACGGCCTTGAGCCAATAGCGGATATACCAGTCCTGTAAGGTTCGGAGATCCGCAAGGGTCTGTTTCCCGGTTGTATCGACCACGGCATATTCGAATCCCCATCCGACGCCGGTGGCATCAGGGCCCAGCGTGGGGGTGACGCCGTCGGGTAAGGATTTCAGGGCTTCGTTCATGTATTCCAGAATGCGGCTGCGAGCCCAGTACATGTCGGTCCCGTCTTCAAAAATGACATAGATGAATGAAAGGCCGAAGTAGGAATAGCCGCGAACGACTTTCACTTGTGGAGCCGCCAGCATCGTGGTCACGATCGGATACGTAATTTGATCTTCCACTAATTGGGGAGCTCGTCCTACCCATTCGGTGAAAATAATTACCTGGACGTCGGAGAGGTCGGGAATAGCATCCAAAGGCGTCGAGTTCACAGCCCAGACTCCCCATGCGGCCAGAAATCCAACCATCAGCAACACCAAAAAAGGATTCCTGGCACTCCGTTCGATGATTTTTTCAATCACGCTGACATCCTCGCTTGAGGGTTAATGACCCGTCGCTGAAAATTTTGTCGGAGGATGTGTGAGAAAAACAGGACACGTGCATGTTACTTTTCCCCTCGCGACATTTGAGATGAAGAGGTGGGTTCCTTCGAGGGTTTCTTTTCATGGCCGCCATGCATCATCCCCGTTGCAGCTTTCAGGCTACTTTCAGAGTCAATCAGGAAGTTCCCATAGGTCACGACTTGTTCGTCCGGCTCCAGACCTTCAATGATTTCGTACCAGTCTCTGGTGCGTATACCGGTTTTCACCGGTCGGGGATCAAACATGCCCTCTCCTGTATCGACGAAGACGAGCTGCTCGGTTCCTGAATCCAGGACAGCCGTGTTAGGTACCACCAGGCGTTCACCCAGTGGAATCTTCATTTCCACGTTGGCAAACATTTGAGGCTTCAGTTTCCATTTCGGATTCGGAAGCTCATATCGTACTTTCACGGTCCTGGTCTTGGGCTCGAGGACAGGATAGATGTATGTCACTTTTCCCTCAAAGACTTCACCGGAAAAATAGGGCAACGTGATAGTCGCCTCCTGGCCCAGTTCCACGTCTTGAATTTCATATTCATAGAGGTCCGCCAGTACCCATACTCTGGAAAGATCAGCCAGGGTATAGACCTCCATCTCCGGAGTCACATACATCCCATCGCGAACATGCATCTTCAGCACATAGCCGGACATGGGGGCGTGCAGCGGTAGGGTTCGGAGGACCATTCCTGACTTTTCCAGATCTCTAATATGATTCGGGGTGATATCCCAGAGCGCGAAGCGTTCACGGGTCGATTGCAGCACGCGTTTCGAGGCGTTGGCGACTTGAGGGAATTCACTTGCTCCTAAGGCACGAACCGCTTTCAACGCGAGCAAGTATTCTTCCTGCGTCGCCACTAATTCCGGACTATAAATCTCGAACAACTTTTGATCTTTTCGAACTTTTTCTCCCGTGAATTTGACATATAATTTTTCGATCCACCCTTTGAGTTTGGTGTGCACGTGTTCCAATAGCCGCTCGTCCACCTCTACCAGTCCGACGGTACGGATGGTCCGCGTGAGTGTGCGGACTCGGACTTGTTCGGTTTCCACTCCGATCATTTGCTGCTTTCGAGGACTGACCATGATGCCGGGAGATGACATGGCATTTCGTGGTCCGTTTGTTGACGGGGCCGGAGTATCGCGTTGTGTAGTCGGAGCAGACGAGCCAACGATTTCTGTCAGCCCGCTCATGGGGCCTTCGCCTCCTTTCCCAAGCCAATACAGCAGGCCGAGCAACGCTACTGCTGCTACGATGAGGCCCCCGATCACCCACATCCGGCGAGAGGGCGTTCCGGTAGGCTTGGCAGGCGGCGGATGAGGATTCTGGTTATGCTGTTGGGCTGTATCGGAACGATCAGGCATCGTTGATGGCTCTTTCACGGCTGGACCTTGTGCAAGGGAATCCCCACGGCTTCCTCCAGTCGTGCAATAGCGATTTCATGGGCGGCCCGCTCCTGATGGAGATCAATTTCATCCCGCTGCAGTTTGAGAAGGTTGTCGAGCATGGTGAGGAAGTCCACATTCCCGACGGAATAACCCGCGATAGAAGACTCCAAAGCCAACCCCGCCTGCGAAAGAATCGCATTGCCTAACAACTTGATGAGTCGAGTGGCACGCTGCACTCGGGCAAAGTTGTCCTTCACCCGAAAGAGAAGATCCTGACTGACCGTCTGATAATTTTTCCGAGCTCCTTCGAGCTTGGCTAAGGCTTCCTCCACCCCATACCGTTGTTTGGTCGCATAATAGAGGGGGACTTTAATCCCCAATGTCCCAAAGGCATCCGTTAGGTCACTGGAGCGAAAGGATTGCATGGCCCCGAGGCCCACAAAGAAATCGGGATAATACTCACGGTGGGCCAAATCGAGAGCTGATTTCCCACTTTCCACACTTTTGACCTGGGCTTTAAGGAGTGGAGAGTGTTGGAGGGCTTGCTCGTTGAGTTGATCCAGCGAATATGGAAGCGGCGTGATGTTCACCTCCTCGGGAGTGCCCAAGGGGGCGGCAGGGGGACGGTTCAGCAACCGATTAATGTCGGCATGTAACGTCTCCTTTTCTTGTTCGAGGGTCGTGAGCCGTTCTAATTCCCGGGAAAGTTCGACTTGAGCCCGGAAGAGGTCCTGCTGAATACCTTTTCCAACTTTGTAGCGCGCTTCCGCCGTTTTTTCGAACTCATCCAGAATTTTGATGTTTTTCTGGACGATCTCAATAGACTGATGAATAAAGTGAAGGGTGTAGTAAGCCTCTTGCAGTTGGGCCAGGACTCGCAGTCCCGTCGCTTTATATTCTTCACGCACCTGATCGGCCACATTCCCCGCCACCTGTCCGCGAAGACCTAACTTGCCAAAAAAGGGAAATTCCTGCTGAAACGCGATTCTTCCCTCCCGCATAATGTCAGGGCCACGGTAGGCAAACCCGATAATGGGATCGGGCAGGGTCTGTACCTGGGGAATCAGGGCCTTCGCCGCTTCCCATCGCTGTCGAGCCGCTTGAATCTCAGGATTCTGCTGCTCCGCTTCTTCAATGAGCGTCTGAAGTTTGAGCTGGGTCTCGGCAGCCAAGAGTGGCGGTCTAAGAAGAACGATGAACAACAGTAGACTGGTGATGGCAACCGACATGAATACATGTCGGCTCTGGAAAAGTTGCATAAATTTCCCTCACGGAATGAAGGACAGATAATGGGTGAGCCTGGTTGTGGCGGCTCCCGGATCATTACAAAGCTCGTTTGTATGGAGAACTCAATTCAGAAGAACAGAAAAACGCAGGAAGAGGAGCGGATAGGATGAGGATGGTGTCGTGTGTGCAAACGCGATTTTCTGAGTAGAGGCATTGGTGAAGAGATCAAGAATGTGGAAATGTGTGACGGGCAAAGCGACAGGAGTTAATTCCTTCAATTGCTCGTTGGCGGTGCTGAGTTGTTCCGGGCACACCTTGCTGTGGTCCGAGGGAGAGTGGGGGGATGCCGGCTGCGAAGAGTGACCGGCTGCTGCAGAAGAGGACATCGGGCAGTACACACCCGCTATCCCGCATAGGACAAAAGACATGATAACCACGATGGGAACCAAAACTCGGGCCTTCTTTTGGTAGTCTTTCTTCATTGGCCGGTTTTTTCTTTTGACATTATTCGACAGCGTCAATGTGAGGTTTAGACATCTCCTTAGATAGAAAGGCAAACGTAATGCCACACAGAAGCTCATGTTCATTTTAAAAGCTTTTTTGGATTGCCATAGGCCAAAGATTAAACCAAAGTGTAGCAATTCTACCCAAAGGGTGAATTGCTAGAAGTCCCTAAAGGCAACACTTTTTATAGTTGAGCTGCTACACCATCTCGTGAGGGATGGAACGAGGACATATTCCACCTTGCCACTAGTGTGCGAGCAGGGCTTGCGTTAAAACCAGAGCCTTACGCCCACCACGAATCGAATTTGACTTGGATTTCCCCCTTCCTCCCGCACGAGTGAGGCGGTATCTCCAAAACTTTTGTCCAAGGAGATTCCCACGTAGGGGGCAAATTCCCGTCGGATTTCATAACGCAGCCGAAACCCCAATTCAAGGTTATTCAGTCCTGAACCCGTTGTGAACTTTCGTACACGTTGAATCGCGGCATTCGTCTCAAAGCGAGGCTGAAGGATCAGCCGTTGCGTGAGGGAGAGGTCTTTGGTCGCGGTCAATCGTGCAGACAGGTCCCCATGTTGACTCATGAAGATAGCGGGCTGAAGTTCATAGTTATACGGGACGAGACCTTGTAGACCGATCACCGCCAGCCCTCGTGTGACGTTCCGTCCCCGATAGGATTGTGTTTCGATGCGCCCCCCTGCTTGGAAATCGTAATACTGCTGAATGAAGCGTCCGAAGAGGAGTTGTGAATCTATGTCGTAGTCGGCCTTAAATGCCGTGTCCCGCTGGCCCTCGCTTTTGAACCAGATTCGATTGTAATCACCGCCGTACCAGCCTTCGATGTCCCACCGGTAGTCGTCATGACTTCCGTCCCCACCAATGTTCGGTCGGTATTCAAGGACGTCGGCAAGGAAAAACCCGTGGTTCTCTTCATCCATGACAGGACTGGGCCAGTCCGCTTTTTGGGATACAGGTGATCCCGTGTCCGACATTTCTCTGAATACCCCGGATCGGGTGTCAGTCTGGCCTTCTGGCTGTATCGTTTGGGGGTGGGATTTGTGTTTATGAGTGGACATTAATTCGTCGGGGATGGATTGGGAAAAGATAACTGACGAATTGAAATCCCAAATAAGAAGACTGATGATCATGAGTGAGAGGATGCATCGAAAAAATTTCCTCATGAACGCCCTGTAGGTTCCTCGGCGGAAACCTCGACGACGCGGAACATGCCGGCTTCCATATGGAAGAGGAGATGGCAGTGAAAGGCCCAACGTCCGGGAGCGTCCGCCGTGATGGCGACGGAGACCCGCTCGGCCGGTTTGACGATGACAGTGTGTTTGCGGGGCAGGAATGCCCCTGCTCCGTTCTCAAGGTGCATCCACATCCCGTGCAAGTGAAGGGGATGCTCCATCATCGTATCGTTGACGAAGGTGAAGCGCAGCCGTTCGCCGTGACGAAAGAAAATGGGCTCCTTGGCTTCTGAATATTTTTTGCCGTCGAATGACCACATGTAACGTTCCATGTGACCCGTGAGGTGGACCTCAATTTCGCGCCCAGGCTCCCGCTGGTCCGGGTAGGGCGCAAGACTTTTTAAGTCGGTGTAAACCAGCACCCGTGTGCCGGTATCTGTCAACCCGATGCCAGGCTCATCCAGCTGTTGACGCGAAAATTCGGCGACGGATTGATTGCCGGTACCATGGTGGCCTGGAGCGTGCCGGACCGGTGTGCTGCCGGGAATCATCGAATGACGCGATTCACCAGGTGGAAGGTCTGACATGTCGTGCTTGTCATGCATGTGTTCCTTGGCGTGTCTTTGTGACCCGTTCAATTCCTGGTTGTTCAACGGTGTCTCTTCATGATGATTGAGATTCTTCATGTCGGCCATGTCCATGCCGTCCATGTGCATGCCCATGGCGGCCATGGTCCGGAGCGGCCGAGGACGACGGTCGGGGAGTGGGGCGGTCATTCCTGTGCGCGGGGCCAGTGTGCCGCGCGCGTACCCGCTCCGATCCATCGTTTCGGCAAAGATGGTATAGGCCCGCTCCTCGGTGGGTTGGACGATCACATCGTAGGTTTCTGCCGGTCCGATACGAAATTCATCCACCGCCACAGGCTGCACATTTTGTCCGTCGGCCTGAACAACGGTCATGGTAAGTCCAGGCAGACGTACGTCATAAAAGGTCATAGCGGTGGCGGCGATGAAGCGCAATCGCACCCGTTCGCCGGGCCTAAACAATCCGGTCCAATTTTGGTCAGGTGCCAATCCATTCATTAAATAGGTATAGGTATACCCGGTGACGTCCGCGAAGTCCGTGGGGTCCATCCGCATCCGGTCCCACATCAGATAGTTCTGCAATGCCGGCCCCAATCCCATTCGTGACACATCGGAAAAGAACTCGGGAGCGGCGCGCTTCTGGAAATTATAGTAGTCACTTTGCTTTTTGAGATTGGCAAAAACCGATTCCGGCGACTCGAAGGTCCAATCCGAGAGCACCACAACATAATCCCGATCGTAGTGAACCGGCTCCGGCTCAATCGGATCGATGATGAGCGGTCCGTATACACCCGATTGTTCCTGGAAGCCGGAATGACTGTGGTACCAATAGGTTCCGCTTTGCCGGATGGGGTAGCGGTAGCTAAAGGTTGAGGCCGGCTTGATGCCGCCGAAACTGACGCCCGGCACACCGTCCATGTCCGGCGGAAGAAGCAATCCATGCCAGTGAATGGAGGTATCTTCCATTAACCGGTTCGTGACATTGAGTGTCACATTGTCACCTTCCTTCAAACGAATTAATGGACCGGGTAACGTGCCGTTAATGGTCTTGGCTATTCCGGTCAACTCTCCGATTTGAACCGGAGATTTGGAAATGCGTAAATCAATGGTCTTTCCCTGTAGTTCTGAAGGAGATCCCGCTTTTGCCATGGTTGTGCCGGCCAGAACATAGGAAGGAAGGAGGCGACCAACAGCGGTCATGATTCCCAGCGCACCGACCCCTTTCAGTAACGAACGCCGTGTCATTCGGGTGTCTTGACTATCCCTGTTAATGCTCATGGTTGAACTTTCATTATATTCCGGCCATATAAAAAATCGTTGGGTTTCGGATCAATGCTGATGTCCAAAATGACCATCTGGTGCCGATGTTGGCGTGCTCGACTCAACCGTGCCATATTTTCTGAACGGGGGAGCATTCCAAATGACGGGGTGACCAGGCGCTAAATCGGCTGCTTCGATAAAATGTGGGCTCGCGGCTGAAACGGGCCCTTTCTTGTAGAGGGCCATCCCAAGGTTGTAATGGGCTTCCGCCAATGTTGGTTGGGCTTGAACGGCTTCTTCGAACTTCATAATCGCAGAGGTCCACCGGTGTTCGGCAAACAGACGATTGCCATCCAGGAGCAGTTGTGCGGCCACTGGAGTCGCATTCCCGGGTGGCGGGAGGGGTTCGTTTTGCGGCGGTGGAGGTGCGGTGGCACAGGCTCCTATGAACCATAAAGCAAAAAGGGCGCTCACCCAAGGACGATATCTCGAGGTTTTGCCGTTCATGAACTAAGTTTGTTGAAACTTCGGTTGAATGCCATTTTAGGGCGCATATGAGTGGATTAAAAAATGGCTGAATTTTGGTCAAACAGGTTGATCCTTTATCTGCTTTGATGTCAGATGAAATACAGACTGGTGATGACCACCGGTGCGAGCAGAGTGGCTATTACGGTTTTGCATATCAGGGCAGGCGCGATTCGTTTCATCACCTCCAGTATCTTAACTAATCTGTATAATAGAAAGCTCTGGAAACGATTCTATTCCGGGTAATCTCATCCCTCGCTCCTTTGAACGGGCTGTCTGTTTTCTTCCTATTGATTAAAGGTATCATGGGTTTAATCTAATCCATCAATAACTATAAGACTCTCCCCATTTTACTAACCAGGCCTCAATGAACCTTTGCCGGTCGGAAAAATGGTGTTTTGTCATCTCTAGCTTTGTGCTAAGCTTTAAGCATCCAATTTTGATAACCGATCAGATAAAATAAGAAATATGGCATATCAGGTGAACACACGTCGTACCTTTCTCACGGTAAGTGGAAAGGTCTGGTTGATCCTCTGGGTTATTTGTCTACCCTTAATTCACATCCATCCAGAAGCCGATCATGCCCATGGGATGCCTGGACATGTTCATGGGGGAACCTTTCACACCGATTTGACCGATTCTCCAGTTTGTGCATATGAGGATCATCGACATCATCATGATTCTTACTCCGCAGGGAAGCCGTTTGGAACTCCTGGTTCCTCAGCCCACCCTCTTCATGGTTTGGAACACTCTACCTATAGTTTTTCTGTCCTCAACTCGTCGATTGATCCCATTATTGAAGGAAATGGGTCATCCACCATTAGTGCTGCCGCAGTTTCTAGGAGGCCGGAGACGCCCGGTACATTTTTTGTTTCGAGAATTGATCTCTTTTTGCCCGAAATGCAATTGTTCGTTTTGTCCTATATCCTTTCGCCTCGTGCTCCTCCCTTCCTTTCCTTCTAAATTTTCTTCAAATTTCTGACTCCTCAACACTATGAACGCTCCGAATGTGCGTAGTGGGGGAGATTATTATGTTCCTCGTGTGATTCATGGTCCAATTTCCTGAGAGGTAAGGTTCAAGTTCTTCAGGTCAAACGGACAAATACCCATTTGTGGAGTCAGAAAATTCTGGTCAATCTTTTAAAGAGTCATTGTTGGATCTCCTGGCAAGGTGGAGTGGCATAATGAAGCAAAAATATTTTGTAGCCATATTGTTTTCTTTCCTGTTCTGTAACCTGCAGTCCTATCCTGTTAAGGCTTCCGAGTCTTTGACTGTTGAGCAGGCCGTCCAGGCGGCTCTGGAGGCGAATCCCGATCTTTTGGCCGCCCGCCAGGACCTTGAAGTCGCGCGAGGACGGAAAGTGAATGCCTTTCTGTTCAACCGGTTTAATCCAAGGATCGGAGGCCGGCTTTGGAATCGGAATAACCCGGGGTCAGATAACGAAATCGACTCCCAGGTGATGCTCCAACAGGAAGTCGAAGTTGCCGGGCAACGAGGACTTCGAAGGGAGGAGGCCGATCGAAATATGTCCCGAGTCGCAGCTCAAATACAAAATCGCGAGCGACTTATCATCGGACAGGTAAAACGTGCCTTCTTTCAGGCTCTCACCCTGAAAAAAGCTTTAAGCCTGAGGGAGAAAATCGAAACCTTGAACCGACGTATCCGCGATGCCTCTCAAGCACGGTTCAAGGCAGGGGTGATTCCGATCATGGAGTACAATTTAGCGGAAATCCGGTATGGGCAAGCCCGGAAAGAAGCGTTCGCCGCGGAGGCCTCATTCCAAAATAGCTTAGTGGACCTTCGCCGCTTATTGGGGTGGAAGCCTGATCGCTCAATAGAACTGAACGGCCAACTCAGGGCTTCAACCAAAGTCCTTTCATTGCCAGACCTGCTTCAACGTGCCCAAATCCAACGACCGGATCTCATGGCGGCGAAAAGGGAGGTGGCCCGAGCGAAAGCTGCAATGGATTTGACCCGCCGGCTCATCGTACCAAATCCCACATTGCAAGGAATCTATTGGACGGAAACTGAAGGACCTCAAGGTGCAAGCAAATTGGTGGGTGGAGGGATCAGCATACCTCTTCCAGTGTTTGATCGAAAGCAAGGTGAGTTGGTCACACAGGGCGGAGAACTCAATCAAGGGCGTCATCAAATTGTGGCGGTGACCCGGAATATCGAGCAGGAAATAAAAAGGGCTTTTCAAGCGTACGAAGCCGCTCGCCAATCTGTGGAGGTGTTTGAAGCAGAGGTGCTTGAACGAATTGAGGAAAATTTCCGGTTTATCGAGGATGCTTACCGTGAGGGTAAAATCGGTTTATTGCAACTTATTGTGGTTCAAGACGATTTGATCGTTGCTCAACTTTCCTATGTGAATTCTCTTGGCCAGTATCGTGAGGCTGAAGTGAATTTAGCGCAGGCCGTGGGGGAATCGTCTTAAGGAAGAGGAAGGCGTATGAACAATCCAATACTGGGCTCTGTACTTATTTTATTCCTGTTACTGGGCATCGCCTGCCAGGAAAGGCCGACCGAGCCGGCTCCAGAGGGAACAGCGGCCGATCACAAGCGGGGGCTTGAATCAGATAGGCATGGAGAGCAGGATCGACAGG
>BQIW01000030.1 GCA_021604105.1 Nitrospirales bacterium
CGCTTGATGAAATCATTCAACTTACCTTACGCCACAACCCCCTCGTGAAAAAAGGGGAAGCCTTTATTGAACAGAAGCAAAGCCAACAGGTCATCGCTGGGGCATATCCAAACCCGAGACTGAATGTGCAATCCGGCTATTCAGAATTTCGTGACTCTGCAGACTCGATCACCACGATTGAACGGTATGTGACTCTCAGTCAGCCACTGGAATGGCGACCCAAGCGTGAGGCCCGGAAGCAGGCTGCGCTGGAAGGGCTTGGGAGTGCCAAAAAAGCATTTGAAGAAACACAGATTCATTTAAAAGCGGCTGCGAGGCTGGCGTTTTATGACCTCTTTCTGGCGGAGAAGCGGACTGAGTTGGCCATTCAGAATTTGAAAGTTGTAAAGGAATTACAGCAAGCGGTGAGAAGTCGTGTGAAGGCCGGAGATGCGCCGCCGTTCGAGGAAGTGAAGATTAACGTGGAGCTGTTAAAGGTCCAAAAAGAAATTACGGGTGCGCAGGGTGCTGTCCATGCCGCAAAGGCGGCCCTCGACTCCCTTACAGCTGGGACACTGGGGTTGCAGTTTAGTATTCATGGGCGTTTTAAGGCCTGGCCTGAGAATTTGGATTTACGGGTTCTTACAACCCAAGCATTAAACCAGCACCCCACACGAGAGAAATTTCAGAAACTCCTGAAGCAGGCCCGGCACAGCCTTATTCAAGAAAAGGAAGCTGTTGTCCCAAATGTCACCCTTAGCGGCTCTTATCAGCGAGATGCCGGACGGGAAGCTTTTCTGGGAGGGTTGACCGTTCCGCTTCCGCTTTGGTATCAGCGCGACGGCGAAATCGCCGACGCGTTAAGCACACAACACGAAATCGAAGCTGATCTTTTGCAATGGAAGCAGAATACGATGAAAGACGTCGCCGGGAGTTTTTATCAGTCGCAGGCTGCCGCGGCACAAATCAACACCTATAAAAATGGTTTACTCAAACAAGCTAAAGAAGCCGTACGAATTGCCAAAGTCAGTTTCCAATATGGCCAGGCCAGTCTTCTTGAAGTTCTGGACGCGCAACGTATTTTCTGGCAGACCATACTAGGGTATGCGCAAGCGCAATACGACCTTTCCATTGCGCTCACCCAACTTGAGCGTTCGATTGGCGGGGAAATCTAATAGCCATTTCCGGATATGACGACAATCAGTATGATGTTGGTTGTGGGATTTGTGGGATATGGAGTCAGTGTTGTGTCGGACATTTATGCTCTGCGCATTTCCGGTACAACCCGAAAAGCCGCATTTTTCTCTACGTCTCCGTATTTCGGCGCTTTGGCTGCCGTGCCTATTCTGGGGGAACATTGGAGGTTCAGGGAGTATCCGGCAGGATGGCGATGGCAGGAGAGGTTTGGCGTTTTCAAAGCTGATTCATGATGTGGCCTTTTGTCCCCTCAGACAGACATTGCCATCTCCTATGCCCACAAAGATATCAGGGCTTCCGCCTGGTAAAACGGCAATAGATAAACGGTTGCTTGGTACCTTCCGGTGTCGTGTGGAGTTCTTCGAAAGACTCAATAAAGACAAAGTTGCTCCCGATGGCTAAGGTCAGAAATTCCGGGGAATAGCGTACGACCGGTAATCCACTGCATGTGGGTGGAGCCTCGTACGCAAACGTCGCAATGATCACATGGCCGTGCGCACTCACAGCCCTGTTCATGGTCTCGCAATATTTTTCCCGATCCTCTGCCTCCGTCAGAAAATGAAACACGGCTCGATCGTGCCACACATCATACGTTCCCGTTGAGTGAAAATCAGTGACATCGGTTTCGATCCACGTCACGTGATTCGCGCGATCGCCTAACCTGGCTTTGGCTCGTTCTAAAGCCACTCCGGAAATATCGAGTACGGTGACGTGACCGAACTGCTGCTCGAGGAGATGGTCAACCAGTGTCGAATCGCCTCCTCCCACATCGATGAGGCGTCCGGTTTTCTGAATACCTGTGGCCTGAATCAGGTTCAATGATAGGGTAGGGTGGGCTTGATACCATTCTAATGCCGGGGAGGCCGTGGTCCGATACACGTCTTCCCAATGTGTTTTCCTGTCCATGGGTCACTCTCTATTGTTGGTTCACGATCATGCGGTCGCGGAATGAAAGAGTTCGCCCATCTGTTCGGTTCTGGTGATCCGGGCCCCTTCTCGTTACCTGGCCGGATCGAGGAGGGTCGTATCTCAATTCATCTTAAGCCCAGTCCCAACATGTTTGTAGCACTGTTACTGTTTAAACGAGTGTGGAAAAAGGGTCGCTGGTGTTTGGAGCGTGTGATTCATCGGATGAGTTGATTCACCGTCTGGTGAAAATTCTGTCATCTTGGGTATATAACCCAGAATTGATTTCATTATCTGGTTGGTTGCCCGATCAGGCTGTTGTGATATTTCTCATTGTCGCACATCATCGGTCACATCTAAGTCCTGACCGTTTTCCTTCATTGCTGGGTATGGTTCACGTAGTGCCGCCCCCCGCTGGAGTGGATGATTCGACCTCGAGCCAGGCGTTGAATACCTTGAATCCCAGTGCCAACACGACGGCACCGACGAACAAACCGATGATGCCGAACATTAAGAGGCCACCGATCGCGCCCAAGAATATCACGATCATCGGCACGTCGAGACCACGGCCCAGCAACAACGGCTTCAAAAAGTTATCAAGTAGTCCGGTAAAAATGCTCCATATTAAAAACAATACTGCCGGAAGCGTGTCACTGGTCAAAAACATGTAGACCACAGCCGGACCCATGATGAGCAGGGGGCCGATTTGAATAATGCACAGAATCAGGGCGATCACCGTCCATAAACCTGCAAGCGGTACTCCGGCCACGACCAGACCGAGACCCGCGGCACTTGACTGGATCAGGGCTACGCCAAGGACCCCTCGTACGACATTACGCATGGTGGCTTCGGCAAGGTCTACCAGCTCAACTCCCTGCTGATCCGCCAACCTCCTGCCAATGGCCCTGAATAGTCGATAGCCCTCTTCCGAATACGCTAGAAAGACCCCTGACAATATCACCGCCACGATTAATTGCAGGATATTTATCCCCACTGTTGCCGCTGCCCCAAGGAGGGGAGAGACAAATGCACGCAGCTGTGGGGTGATCTGTTGAATAGCAACCTCAAGATTTTCAGATGCCATACTCCAGACCTTTTCAATCGAATCGCCGATCATCGGCCACCCTTTGATTTCTTGAGGAGGCGGGGGTACGACCAGCAGGCCTTGACGTAATTGATCAGAGACCACGCGGAGATTATCGATCAGCACTGTGAACAGAAACACTACGGGGAAAACCAGGATCAGCAGTAAACCCAGGGTTATCAAAGTGGCTGCCAGCCAGTTCCGTTCTGTTACCCACTGGCGCACCCAGCCATATATCGGAAAAATTCCCACCGATATAATGATCCCCCATAAAATAGGTCCTGCAAAGGGGTGAATGATTTGAAAACACCACACGATGAGGAGGGCTATCAGGCCGATTTTTGTGACAGCTTCCAACGCACTTTTAGTGATTTCATCCTGGCGCATACGTCTCATTTTCAATTCAATCGGGTTGCCACCAATGAAGGCCATACAGGTGGGAAATACAGAAAGTTATCCTCTTTATTTAAACGTCACCGATTTCATGAGTATCGGAGATTGGCGTTATGGTGAGAAATTACCCTGGCATTTTAGTGTATTTCTCTTGACGAATCCAATCTACGTTCGACCATGCTGTCATGATTTTCACGAAGATGGATCCCCAGGATCTTCCCCACTGTTTTCGGAAGTCAGAGCTTGTAGGTTTCGAGCGTCTTTGGTTCTCTCAGGTTGGCACTCAACGCTTCCAGCCAGTGGATGAAGCGAGCCATGGGAAATCCCATAAGAAGGGCACGGAAATGGAGTAGATATCAAAAATCCGATGGCCTGGTCTGGTTGATGGGTAAGGGAGAGGGATGAAAATTTATTGATTCTAAAAGAAGTTCGATAGTATAGTATTTATCGTAGTCAACACTCATTATCGCAGAGGACGATTCAAAAAAGGAGAAAAAAATGGTTCGAACATTTGCCGTTGTGATGGCCTTTTTGATTATAGGATTGGCGGGGTGCGGCTCCAGTCCTGAAGAACGAAAAGCAGAGGCCGATGCCCAAATTTCAGAAGAAAAAGTCAAACTCATGAAGCAATACAGTGAATGTCTGGCTAAGTATGAAGGGAAGAAAGACGTTTCGGAAAAGTGCGCCTCTTATAAGGAAGCCACTGAAACCTTCATAGAAAAAAGCGAATGAAGGATTGAGAAGTATGAAGATGTCTAGAATTTCTCATACTCTGAGGTTGCCTTGACAGGCTACGTCTGACGAATTCTCTACTTGGCTCAATCCGATCTCCGGTTCGAAATAGGGCGCAATCCTTCGCCTCAGGCGAAGGATTGCGCCACCATCTCAGGTATCATGTTTTTCGCAGCCTCCCAACATTTAGCCGGATGCCGTGCGTTACTTGATAGGACACAAGGGCAATTCGAATCCACCCTATCGATAATCTGCCTGCCTACTTGTGAGGGGGGAACGACAACACGGGTAATTTAATTACGTTCCTTCACTAAAGGTTTTTGAGGTCCTCTTCATAAACAGGGGAATCTTCTTCATAGCCTTCCGGTAGCTTGTGGGCAATCCCCTTATGGCAATCGATGCAGGTTTTTCCTTCCCTCATGGCTTTCTGCATTTCACGTTGGGCCACAAGCGACTGGGCGTGCCAGTCCATCGCCTCATACGAATGACAATTCCGGCATTCTTGTGAATTATTTTCTTTCATCTCCAGCCAAACTTTGACAGCAAGCGCTTCACGCTTGGCCTCGAATTTTTCTCTCGTGTTGATGGATCCGGTAATTTTACCCCATAACTCCCATGTCGCCTTAATTTTCCTGATGACTTTCGGTCCCCACTCTTTGGGCACATGGCAGTCGGCGCAAATGGCGCGTACCCCTTGAGCGTTGGTGAAGTGGATGGATTGCTGATATTCCGGCACGATGAAATCGGTCATTTCATGGCAGGCGTTGGCGCAGAAGTAAAGCGAATTGGACTCCTCCATGGCGGTGTTGAACCCCCCCCAGAAAATAATCCCCGCTATCCCGCCAACGATGAAAATCGCTCCCCAGGAATATTTGCTGGTGGGGCTCCAAAACCATTTCCAGAATTTTCCGAGCATTGAGTTATGTGAACCCTACATGCGGATTCATGTTTATTTCAATGAGTTCTTCCCGTAACGGGATTCAAAACCCTTTCGAACGGCGTCAAGTTGAGCAGGGTCCATCCCCTCGAAGTACCAGGCATGCCCGGGGATGGGTTTAAAATGCTTTTCGAGTAATGCGTTCGCGTCTTTTTCACCCGCGACTTTTTTGAGTTCTGGAATGAATTCGAAATAGGTGTGCTTGGCTACTTCATACATCCCATGCCACCACGTGTAATCGGGACCACTCATGGAGGCACCATGCCGCGCTCGACGACCTTCATGATGCCAGATTTCCCACCAGATCCATTCGATCTTTTCATCGAACGGGGCCGGCGTGATGGTGCCGGCCTTCTTTAAGTCACCCATGATGGCGGCAATGGGCTTGGCAAATTTATCGTTATAAAGGTCCACCACTTTATCAAACTGGTTGTAATGGCCCAGTATCACTGAATCCGTGTGACATGCCGTACACACATTTTGCATTTTGAGGCGACGTTCTTTCCACGTCAGCACCTCAACCACTGCTGATCCCCTGGCCTTATCTCCAACCTTGGGCAATGGTTGCCCTTCCGGTACATCAAATTCATTGCCGTCTTTCAGTTTGACAAGATTGTTTTTGACGGAAATGGGTGGCCGCAATGTCCAGGAGATCCGTTCGCCCACATTGTGTGTCGGCTTTTCTCCTCCCCCGGCGCTCATATGGCAAGTGGCGCAGGTGGGCGCCGCCGAATAATCCACGCCCGCTTCCCATTTATCCGATTCGAGATTCATCTCGGTCGTTTTGGCGTGGTAAATAATGCCATGCTTGGATTCGTTATAGACTTCAATCTGAGGATGATCAGGACCGACGTGACATTTTCCGCAGGTATCCGGAGTTCGTGCCTGCGCTTTGGAGAAGCGGTGCCGCCCGTGACAAGCCGTACAGGACCCCTTAGACCCGTCTGGATTGATTCGTCCAATCCCGGTGTTGGGCCAAGTGGTGGGTAGAGGTTTCCCATCTTCACCAATTTCAATGGTTGAGCCGTGACATTGTTTGCATCCGGCGTTCACAGCTTCCGGGCCGCCTACAACCTCCCCCAAAAGATTGTCAAATGATGCGAGAATTTCGCCCGCCTTCGAATGATGGGAGCCATCCATCTCTTGGAATTCCGTGGAATGACAGCGTGCACAATCCTTGGGCGTTACAATAATGGAGATCAATTGTCCCTTGTGCCTGAACCCGTCCTTGTCTTTCCCATCCGCTTTGTGGCAATCAAGGCAATTCACCCCTCGTTGCCCATGCCTGCTTTGATTCCATTCCATATAGAGACCCGGGGTATGCTTGCGATGACAGACCACACATTCTTCCCCATTCGGATCACCCCAATCCTTCCCATATTCACCAGTAGGCATCGCACCCCGAGCTTCCCCAATGTGGGGAAGCAACGTCTTCCCATCCATGATGAGCAGCAGCGTCAGAATGCCGGACAGGATGAGTATTCCTGTACCCATCCATGCTCCATGGATGACTTTGCTCCAAGCACTCTTGTTCACCGTGTTCATGGGTTACCTCCTAGAGAAGGACATCAAGCGAATAATGGATTGGAATTGTTCGGTGGGTGCGAATTCTCATCATCCGGCCATTCGTGTTGTGAGGATCGGTCCCTTTTACCAAACAATCCAGGTTCGTTCAACTGAATTCCTGAAAGCCGCAAGCCAAAATATTCAATCCACTGATTCTCAAGGATCTATTGCTTTATGCCATGCCGCTCAATTTGGACAAGGGGCACAGTGGTTCATATCCTTTTTGGCTCCCTGATTCCATCCTACGATATTTGGGTTTGGGAGGGAACCCTTTTTCAGCTCGAAGGGAAATTGTCACTTACTATTTACATTGTGGGTCTGTTGAAAAAAGCCGCCAGCGGCGTTCTCGCCATTTTCCCGTGCTCACGTACTACGCGTACGCTCCGCGCGTACAAACGGCTGCGGCATTACTGGACGGACCCTTCGGGAAGACTCAGGGCATGCTTTTTTGAACCGACCCGTAGCCTTTGATGAATAATCTCATCCTGCGCAAATTTTCCCTTGAACATCCTTATAATTCAACACTCCCATTGTGGATGGAGTAAAAACCCGACTATCGAATCGGTAACAGAGATCGGAGCATTGGGGAAAGAAACAAC
This sequence comes from Nitrospirales bacterium, assembly GCA_021604105.1. Classification (GTDB taxonomy): domain Bacteria; phylum Nitrospirota; class Nitrospiria; order Nitrospirales; family UBA8639; genus Nitrospira_E. Next base: position 7,394 of record BQIW01000030.1, read on the forward strand.
ACATCGGGAAAGGGCCTTGAGGCCATAGGGTAGGAAAGGGGGTGAGGCCGACAAGTTTCTCCAGGGGAATGGATGTTCTGTGCCGACCTCACCTCTCATCATTCAGTCAGGGCTTTGACAGTTTGTTTCGCCACGCTGTTTGCACAGACGCCAGCGGATTTTGGCTGCCCAATAGTCAAAGATATTTTCCACGTCAGCCCAGTAGCCGAATCCTTTTGTAAGGGTCTTACCGCCCGCTCGCCGGTCAATACCTGCGCCCAAAATCTTACCGGATTGCGAATCGACCGCCCTGACCTCAACACTGGCCCCACCTACAAACGCGTGAGTTCCTGAAGCCAGTTTCTTTCCTTCGGAGGCAATATGCGAAACGGGATGAAGGGTGGAAATCGTATCCAACACCGGCATCCCATGCTCCACATCCGAAAGGGCGGTTGAAAGTCGCATCACTTCCGGTCCAGATTCCTGGACAAGGGTATAATCCTTAGACAACTCGGCAGAGAGTTTTTGATAGAACAAATTGGCAAGGTCTCGAACATCCTCCGGTGGCACCACCCCTGTATCTTCGGCCACGGAACCTTTTCCGAGCCAAACGGTTACCGGGTCAAGCATCATTTTATTGTATGTTTTCCATCGCGCGTCGGGGTTGAGATAGACCAGGTTGGCTTCTCCCTCTTTTCCTGGTTTCATAAGCGGATACGTATTGACTAGAAAACCCGTTTGTCCTACATCGCCTTCCACTTGATAGGTTTTGGCACATCCTCCGCTCACCAAGGCCAATCCAAGCACGCCGACAAGGACCTGCAAACTTCTCATAATTCCTCCTTTGACCTCACCCCAACATCCCGAAGGGTGAAATGAATTTTGTTGTCCATTCATGAATAGCCATTCTCATCACAACTTACCTTCCGGATGTTTTCAGGTAAGCCGACTGACTATCTCTACATTCCAATTTCAGTTCACTGAAGGGCGTGCTCGCCAAATCCTTTTCCTGGCAAAAAGAAAATACCATACCGAGATCTTTAAAATCACGTCCCACACAGGCCTTTTTAATCAGAGAACGAGTTTTTCTCTTTATCTTCTTAGGAAATATTTTCCGGCACAGATTTCCCCTGGGTATGAAAAACGGACCATACTGTTTTCTTGTGCAACCCACTTCTTCCCTATCATCCTGCGGTCTTGACCAAGCTCGGGAGCGGCCCAGATCGGAATCCGGACGAATGTGACAACTGTGGGTCAATGCGATTAGGGATTCTTTCCCTTGAGGTTTGCCAAATAGGGAGTGTTGAAAAAGGCCGCCAGCGGCCTTCTCGCCGCGTGGTCGTGCTCACGTACTCCTTCGTACGCTCCGCTCGCCCAAACTGCTGCGGCCTTGCTGGACGAGCCTTTTTGAACACTCCCTTGTTTTTCCACGTGCGAGGTTCTGTTAAAAAATCTAAAGATGAAAAGGCAAAGCACGCGGAATATTCAACAGCCTCATATAGGAAAGCCATGTTGAAGAACTGAGCGCGCATTGTGGAGTGCTCAAGCAAAGGCCATAAGGAGGCGACCAGAGACATGCGTGGTGCATCAAAGGACTGGATTATGCTTCCCCGGTAAAGGATAATGGGTTTGGCGTGGGAGATCGTCACCATTATTTACGGTTGGCAGAAGGAATGACCATGAGAAAGAGGTTGTCCTGAAACATGAAATGATTTGGGTGATGTGGGAAAGGTACTTTGCCAATTCGGTCTGACGTTTGGGACCTTGAGGGCTCTCAAGAACACATGAATCAGGAGGGCAAGACCATGAAGAAACACAATCTCTATGCGATTTTTCTTTGTGCACAAAGAACGCGTCTGATGAGTCTGTGGGTATGGGGATTGTTGGCTATGAGTTTCCTGATCAGTCAAGGCCTTGGAACAGACTTTAGTTCCCGAGCATGGGCGGAAGACGATCTGGTTGATGAACAGGAGGAGCAAAACGTTGCCTATCAAGCTGAGTTGGTGATTCTCGATTTAGCAGCCAATAACCAATGGTTTAACAGACATGCAAAGGAAGCCAAAGCCGTTTTTATCGCTCCCCAATTGTATCGAGGCCGAGTGCTGACAGGAGGAAGTGGTGTGCTTCTCGTTCGCCGGGAAAACGGCTGGTCCCGAAAAGCGTTCTACAGGGTGGAAGTTCCTGATTTAGGTTTACAGTTAGGATCTGATCGAGTTGCGATCGTGCTTCTTATAAATACCCACCTGGGTTTGACTTCTTTTTATAGCGGAAGCTTTATTTTAGGCAGTGATTTGCGTCTTGCCAGGGGACCGATGGCCGGTGACCCTCCCATCGGCGATCTCAAGGGGGATGTGGTGGCCTTTACCAAATTACAGTCCCAAAAAACTTATACAGATCTTCCGGTACAAGGAATACGCATTGCGGTTTCCAATGATTTCAACCAAGCCTATTATGGCAGGTCCTTCCAACCTAAGGAGATTATCAGCGCCAACGCCGTGTCGGAACCGGGGCTTTCCGGACTGATATCAGCCTTGCGTCATCAACCTGTCCGTTCTGAATGAGTCAGGTAGGCCAATAGAGCAAGCCCTGAAGGAACCTCTTCCTCTATGAAGAAGGTCATGCAACGTCTTCAGGACATTCCTGAAGACTGAAACGAGTTGATGTTGATGCCAACTGCAGAAACTGTGTCCCATAAAAGAGGGGTACAAGGGGCACGGTATCATTCAGGGTTCGATATCACGATCCACCAATTTCCGACAATCAACTCTCGATACGTATCGCTCCCGTCCGGTATCGAAATTAAAAAAGTTATTTCAGCGCTTCCGCCCCGCCTACAATATCCATCAGCTCCTTGGTAATGGCCTCCTGACGGCTCCGGTTATATTTGAGGCTGAGTTGCTTGATGAGTTCACCGGCGTTGCGAGTGGCGCCATCCATGGCAGCCATCCTTGCGGCTTGTTCGGCGGCCGATGATTCCAACAAAATGCGGAAAACCTGAGCCTGTGCATACTTGGGTAGCAGGGTTTCGATCAATTCCTCCTGGTCGGGTTCATACAGATACCCACCTCCGGTTTGGACCTCAGCCGCCCCGAATTCTTTCAGTGGCTCGATGGGGAAAAGTTTTTCCACAATCACCCGCTGTTGAATGAGGGATTTAAATTCATTATAGACAATATACAACTCATCAAAGTGGCCTTCCTTAAACGCTTCTACCCCGTTCAGTCCGATTTCAAGAGCATGCTCATAGGTTAATCGCTGAAACACGTTGACATTCGGGTCGCGAATAGGCCAATGACGCCGTCGAAAAAAATCGTTGGCTTTTCTCCCGACGACGCCGACGGTTACTTTGGCACCCCTCGCCTCACATTCATGGATCACCTCGAATGCCTTTCGAAACACGTTCATATTGAACGCCCCGCACAGTCCTCGGTCGCTTGAGACCACGGTCACCTGGATAACCTTGACCGGGCGTTTTTCAAAAACAGAGTGGATGGATGGATTAACCCGACCACTCAGATTTGCGAGGACCCGACGTAATTGCTGGCCATATGTGCGATAAGCCAAAATCCGTTGTTGGGCCCGACGGAGCTTTGATGAAGCCACCAACTTCATCGCTTTCGTGATTTTTTGCGTATTTTTGACCGACCCGATTTTACGGCGCAAAGCTTGAAGACTTGCCATCCCCCATCCTCCCACATCTTGAATATAATCTTGTAAACTGAATCATTGGTTTCCTATTTTCTTATTCTTACCTTTTTTCTAATTCTGCCATTCTCCCTACATGGAATTCCATGCCCTCTCATTCTGATCATGATCAGACGCAGAAAATCTGCGGACTAGAACCGTGTGCTACCCGATCGGATTCTAAAAACCCTTTTTCCCTTTTTAAGGGGGCCCATGGCAAATCGAAAAGTAAAACAGATAGAGACGGCGATTTAACCCCATGAGACAGGAATGCGGAAAAACATTGTGCATGGAATGAAGGAATGTTGCAAGAGGATGTGATGAGAAACTCAATGGGACGACTTCACGGGAATCGTGAAGCCGATCGGCACTGAAATTTTATGATTGCCGGTTACATCAACAAACCGTATTTGCACCAAAGACGTCGTGTGTTCAACTGTTTAGTTCCGGCTCCATTTCACGGTCCCTTGGACCCTGATCGGAAGAAGAAGGTGTGGAGACAGGCTGAATTTCGTTCTCAGTCGGTGACCAACCGCCTCCCAGGGCTTTGTACAACCGGACAATGGAACTCAGGTGTTGCTGCTGGGTTGACACCAGCCCTAGTTCGGCCTGAAAGAGATCCCGTTGGGCTGTTAAGACATCCAGATAAGACGCGAACCCTCCGCGATACCGTTTGTCCGCAAAGTTCAACGCGGACTTGAGAGATGCCACCTGAGATTCCTGTGCTTCGGTTTGCTCGTGGGTCTTCTCGATCGTGATGAGCGAGTCCTCAACTTCTCTAAAGGCATTGAGAATGGCCAACTCGTACCGGGCCAGGGCCTGTTGCTCTTTAGCGGTCTGGACCCCGACACCGTAGCCAAGTGCCGTCGCGTTGAGAAGCGGACCGGTTAAGGTGCCTGATGCGCCAACAGTCGCAAACGGCCCCGTCCCCATTGAGTTCAACTGAAAGCCGGCTACCCCTCCGCCGGCATTGATACTGAATTGCGGAAACCGTTGGGCCTGCGCCACGCCGATGTTGGCGGTCGCCGCGGCAAGTTTTTGTTCCGCTTCAAGGATATCCGGGCGTTGACTCAGGAGACTGGAAGGTAATCCGACCGGCACTTCAGGCGGGAGAGGCTGTTCCGTGAGGACCAACCCGCGGGGGATCGCATTCGGTCGGTGTCCCAACAGGACGCTGATCCGGTTCTCCGCTTGTACCACCTGCTGCTCCAGATTTGCCAACTGTGCTCTGGTGCCGGCTTGTTCGGCTTCGAAGCGATCCAGATCAAGTTTAGAAGTATACCCGTGTTTATATTGTGACCGGCTCAACCTCACGGCCTCATTCCAGACTTTGAGCGTGCGTTCGGCAATCTGCACCTTGAGATCCAGAGCCCGGAGGGTAAAGTAGGATTGTGCCACGTCGCTGACCAGGGCGATGACCACCCCCCGCTGGTTTTCCACCCGCGCCAGTAACTCCGCCCGTGTGGCTTCGACATTCCGGCGAATCCGGCCCCAGAGATCGATTTCCCATTTGACGCCACCCACGAAGGATTCCCTCGAAAAGTCAAGGTCACCCCGTCCACTTTTTCCGCCGGCTTCACCTGGAATAACGGCCCCGTTTCCGGTCGACAACCCGTTATTCGTATTGTGGTAGTACATTGCCTCTCCTTGATACCCGAGGGATGGGGCAAGATCGAATTTGGCAATGATGAGTTGGTTGTTGAACTGCTCAACAGCCGCGGCGGCAACCCGCAGGTCAAGGTTTTCCTCTAAGGCCGTGCGGATCAGTTTCTGAAGTTCTTCATCCTTGAACAATTCCCACCAGGGCATATTGGCGATGGATTCCGAGGTACCGGGCGCGAGGCGCCAGGAATCGGATGTCGGAACATCGGGTCGCTTATAGTCCGGTCCCATGGTACAGCCCCAGGCGATCAGAAGACTCAACAGGATAGGGGCAGATCTTCTAGGCATACTAATGGCCTCCCTGGAGTTTGAATTGAGTCCTGGCGTGTTTTGTCTGCGGGGAAACCAAGGATTCTTCATCATCTTCCAGTAATTCGGAATCCTCAATTTCATGGCCGTCGGGATTGTGGTCAGGGGGGTCCTCATGGCGGTGGATCAACCGCTCTATCACATAAAACGCGACAGGGATCAGGAAAATGGCAATAAAGCTGGCGGCGATCATTCCACCGATCACGGTGACGCCCAGAAGGATTCTCCCATGTGCCCCTGATCCCGAAGAGAGGACAAGTGGAACCACTCCGAAGATAAAGGCAAGGGATGTCATGAGGATCGGTCGCAACCGCAGGCGGGCTCCGGTCAGAGCCGCATCGACGAGAGAACGACCCTTTTCATACTCCATTTTGGCAAATTCCACAATCAGGATCGCGTTTTTCGCCGACAGTCCGATAAGCATGACGAGACCGATCTGGGTGAACACATCGTTTTCCATGCCAAGGGCCAACAAGGCGCCGAAGGCACCGACGACGGCAATCGGCGTACAGATGAGAACACTGAACGGAAGCCCCCAACTCTCATACTGGGCTGCAAGAATAAGAAAGACAAAGAGCAGAGAGAAGCCGAAGATCACGCTGGCCGGGACTCCTTCGGCGGCAACTTTCTCTTGAAAAGACATGCCGATGAAGTCATATCCCATCTCACGGGGCATGGTTTCGGCAAAGACCTCTTCCAGGGCCTGCATAACCTGACCGGAGGTGTATCCGGGTGAGGGCGAAACAAAAACCTGGGCCGACCGGTAGCCGTTAAATCGCATCGTGAATTCCGGTCCGGAACTTTTTTCCATTGTTACCAGCGTGGAAAGCGGGACCATTTCGTCGGATTCATTCCGGACATAAAATTGCCCCACGTTTTCAGCCTTGGTCCGGAATTCCCCTTCAGCCTGCACATATACCTGCCAGACACGGCCGAACCGGTTGAAATAGTTCACCATCACCCCGCCCATAAAGGTTTGCAGGGTTTTATAGACATCTTCAAGTTTGACACCTTGTTTAAGCACTTTGTCCCGATCGACCCGGGCAAAGACCTGTGGGACGTCGGGGATGAAGGTGGTGTTCATGGACGCGATTTCGGGACGCTGTCGTCCGGCTTCCATGAATGTCTTGAGGTTGTCGGCCAGGAAGGCCACATCCTGTCCGGCACGGTCTTCGAGAATGAAAGATACGCCGCCTGATGTGCCTACGCCGGGAATGGCCGGCGGTGGGAAAAGAAAGGCGTTCGCTTCGGGCAATCCGGCGAGTTTCTTGTTCACATTTTTGAAAATAGCCTGAAGTTTTTCCTCGGGTTCGGTTCGTTCCTCCCATGGATCGAGGGTGACAAAAAAGAATCCGTTATACGTCGTTTGGACCGTGCTTAACAGACTAAATCCTACGATGGTACTCACAAACTGAATGCCGGGAGTGTCTGCAAGAATGGCTTCGATTTTCTTACAGACTTCATCCGTTCGTTGAAGGGACGCCGCCAAGGGCAGTTGGACGTTTAAATAGACATACCCCTGATCCTCCATCGGAAGAAATCCGGTTGGAAGTTTGGCACCAAGCAGACCGGCGCCTACCGCAGCCACAAGCAAAAAGATCATCGCCCGGCCCGACTTACGGATCAAGTGGTGGCAGTACCCGACATACCCGTCGGTGGCACGCCCGAACCAATGGTTAAACCATCTGAAAAATGCCCCCATTGGGCCCCTGGCGGGAGTTCTTGGCTTCAGAATCATTGCGGAAAGCGCGGGGCTGAGCGTCAGGGCATTGAAGGCGGAGATGATCACCGATAAGGCAATCGTGAGTGCGAACTGTTGGTAGAGTCGCCCCGTAATTCCCGGAATGAACGCGGTGGGCACGAAGACCGCCGCGAGAATCAGTGCGATCGCGATTACCGGCCCGGAAACTTCCTCCATTGCTTTCCTGGTCGCATCCCTAGGGGATAGGCCGTTCTCGATATGATGCTCCACCGCCTCGACCACCACGATGGCATCGTCTACCACGAGCCCGATAGCCAGGACCAGACCGAATAACGAGAGCGTGTTGATCGAGAAATCCAACAACGGGAAGATGGCGAACGTCCCCACCAGCGAGACGGGAACGGCTAACAGAGGAATGAGCGTGGCCCGCCATCCCTGTAGAAAAATGAACACCACAATGATCACGAGCACGACGGCTTCAAAGAGGGTATGCACGATTTCCTTAATTCCCTCTCTGACTGCGAGCGTTGTGTCCAGGGAAACGGCGTAATCAAGGTCCTCGGGAAACCGCTGTTTTAGCTCCTCCATCAGCTTTTTCGCCCGATCCACCGTTTCAATCGCATTGGACCCCGGAAGCTGATAGACGGCAATGAGGGCACTGGGTTTTCCGTTGAGACGGCCGATCATACTGTAGGTTTGCGCGCCTAATTCCACTCGGGCTACATCCTTCAGCCGGATAATGGAGCCGTCGGGATCGGCCCGAACAATAATCTGTCCAAACTCTTCTTCGTTAAGCAGGCGTCCTTGTGATCGGACCGTATACGTGAATTCCTGACCTTGGGGAACCGGTTGAGCTCCGATCTGACCGGCAGGGTTGACCGTGTTCTGCTTTTTGATGGCGTCGAGGATCTCGGTGACGGTAATGCCCAGTTTGGCGAGATGATCCGGTTCCACCCAGAAACGCATGGCATATTCGCCCGCCCCGAAGATCGTGACCTGCCCCACTCCAGGTACCCGCGAAAGGGGATCGTTGATGTTCACATACGCATAGTTGGCCAGAAAGATCTCGTCATAGGTGCCATTCGGGGAATACAGGCTGAAGAGCATGAGAGGGCTGGTGGTGGATTTTTTGATGGTGACCCCGAAGTTCCTCACGTCGGTGGGCAACTTGGATTCGGCCTGCATGTACCGCATCTGGGTCAGGATCTGGTCGTCGTTAGGGACGGTGTTGACGTCGAAGTTCACGCGCAACGTCATCTGCCCATTACTGGCGTTCGTGGAGTACATGTAGATCGAGTTGTCCACCCCCGCCATCTGCTGTTCGATGGGGGTGGCAACCGACTGTTCGACCGTGACCGCGTCCGCCCCGACATAGGTGCCCTGCAGTTGGATTTCCGGAGGGGCGATGTTAGGGAATAAGGCTATGGGGAGTTGCACCATGGCGATCAGGCCGAGAATCGTCATGATGATCGAAATGACGATGGCGACGATCGGCCGGTCAATGAAGAATTTTGCCATGGGTATTAGGTAGCGGAGGGTTGTTCGGGAGCACTCTCAGCGTCGGGTTGCGATTCTTCCGAAATCGTTTTTGGTGTGACCATCATTCCTTCACGAACCTTGAGAAGTCCCTCGACGACGACCATCTCGCCAGGTTGAAGGCCCTCGTTGATCAGCCAGAAGGAATCGATCCTGGGGCCGAGAGTCACTTTTCGAAATGCCACTTTGTTTTCCTCTCCGATCACCGCGACTTGATAGGTGCCTTGGAGTTCCTGGATGGCTCGCTGTTGGACCAATAGTCCTCCGGGGCGGGTTTCGATGGGAATTCGTACCTTGGCGAAAAGGCCTGGTCGCAGGAGGTTCCCGGGATTCGGGAAATAACTGACAATCGTGATTGTCCCCGTCTTGACATCAACCTGGCGATCGGCGAGGACGGCCCTTCCTTTATGCGGGTACACGCTTCCATTGGCAAGAATCAGCTCAAGGTCACGGGAGGGATTGTATTTTTTCTGACCACCGACCTTTTCGATCCGTTCGGCGAGTTTTAGGTACTCCTGCTCGCTGATGGGAAAGTTGACTTTGATCGGGTCTACTTGAGAAACAGTCGTCATCGCCGTATTTTCAAGGATGAGGTCACCGATTTGCGCCGTGGCGATTCCTGCTATCCCATCGATCGGAGACGTCACACGAGTCCAACCATAGTTCAATTGAGCATTATCAAGCTTAGCCCGTGCGGAGGCCACCGAGGCCCGGTTGGCAGCACTTGCCTGCATGGCATCATCCAGTTCCTTCTGGCTGATCGCGCCTTCTGCGGCAAGGGGAGTGTTCCGTTTGACGTCCAGCAGGCTCTTTTTGAAAGCCGCTTCAGCCCGGGCAAGTTCGGCCTTTGCTTGATCCAGGGCAGCCTTGTACGGTCGTGGATCGATGGTAAACAACAGGTCACCGGCTTTCACCACGGACCCTTCGGTGTAATCGCGGGACAACAGATAGCCCTGAATTCTGGCACGAATCTGGGCATCCACGTACCCGACAGTGGTTCCCACCCACTCCCCGTATATCGGCACGTCCTTTTGTATTACCTCAGCGACCAGCACCTCAGGCGGCGGCGGTGTGGATTCCACTTCTTTCCGATCGCACCCGAAGACCATGGCCAACAAGAGGGGGACCACCAGACCGCAAGGCAGACTGTGGGAACGAAAGACCGGACGGGAGAAAATTCTCGCGATAAAGGGTGTTGAGTGCTGCAAAGAAGAAACTATCTGCATGATTCTCATCGATCTCTCACTCCATGTCTTCCCCGGTTGGGTATCTCTCCGGGCGAAAAAGGAAAGGGGCGCATTGTTTCATGTTTTCAGTCAATTCTCAAGTCGCAATCCTGAATATCATATAAATGTACCATCAAAAGCCTGACGGTATCGATCTCGAAACCCTGTTCCCTCTGGCTTTTATTCTGATGTACACTGGGTCCTCGAACCGGACTGTTCGCGACGAAGTCCAGAGGGGCGCACGGGCACGGATGAAGAAAAGGACACGGCCGATTTTCATATCTCCGGAGTGGATCGCTTGACCTAATCCACTTTGGTGACGCAATGAAGACTCCGTTTAAAGATAAATGGATCGTGAACCACTGTGGAATAATTTGGACTAGACTGGATGGGGGCGAATATGGTGCGGCGGCTCAAGAGAAGCCATCTCCAGCCATGTATCTTACGCGGGGAAGCGTATTCCCAGGTCAACCTGTTGTCAGCCATGCGATTCCCCTTCGGCGGCCAGAACGAAAAACCCGGCAAACCATGAGTTTCCCATGAACACGCTTCAATCGAACGCCCTGGTCTTTTTCGGGGCCACGGGTGACCTCGCATACAAGAAAATCTTCCCGTCTCTCCAGGCCATGGTTAAACGCGGCAATCTTGATGTCCCGGTTATTGGCGTGGCCAATAGCGGGTGGAATCTCCAGCAGATGCGGGATCGGATGCGGGACAGTCTCGAAAGGGACAGCAGGGGCCTCGACCGTTCGGCCTTCGAGAAGTTGTGCGGCCTGCTGCGTTATGTGGACGGGGATTATCAGGATTCTGCGACGTTTCGGGCGATTCGCCGGGAACTGGGATCCGCGACGCGTCCTCTTCACTATCTGGCGATTCCTCCATTGCTGTTCGGGACGGTGGTGGAGCAATTGGGACAGTCCGGCTGCCATGAAGGCGGAGGCGTGGTGGTTGAAAAGCCCTTCGGGACCGATCTCGCATCGGCGCAGGAACTCAACCGCATTCTTCTCCGCACGTTTCCGGAGAAGTCGGTGTTTCGCATCGATCACTATCTTGGAAAGCGGCCCATCAAAAACATGTTGTATTTCCGCTTCGCGAATGCCCTTCCCGAGACCTTTTGGAATCGTACCCATGTGCAGAGCGTACAGATGACGATGGCCGAGGAATTCGGCGTCCAAGGCCGAGGCGCCTTTTATGATAAAACCGGCGTTATTCGTGATGTGATCCAGAATCACTTATTCCAGATATTGGCCAACCTCGCCATGGAACCTCCGATCGGAATAGACAGTGAATCCATTCGGGACGAAAAGGTAAAAGTTCTGAAGGCCATTCCACCGCTCGACGAACGCAATCTCATTCGCGGACAGTTCCGCGGGTACCGGGCGGAGAAGGGGGTGGCGCCGGACTCACAGACAGAAACCTTCGCCGCTCTGCGATTGGAGATACATTCGTGGCGTTGGCAGGGAGTACCATTTTTTATTCGTGCGGGTAAATGTTTGCCGGTCACATGCACGGAAATCCTGGTCCGGCTCCGCCAGCCGCCCACAGCCTATCCGTCTGCGAACCTGGCTCCGAATCATCTTCGATTCCGGGTCAGTCCCGACACGTCCCTCGCCTTTGGCCTGATGACCCCAAAAGTCGGGGAGGATATGGAAGGGCAGGCGTTCGAAGCGATGGTCAGCCGCCAGGCCCAACCTGATGAAACAGATGCGTATGAACGGGTGTTGACGGACGCGATGGCCGGAGATGCCACGTTGTTTGCCCGTCAGGATTACGTGGAAGAGGCCTGGCGAATCGTGGATCCGATTGTGAAACGGGTTACACCGGTCTATGACTACGAGCCACAAAGCTGGGGGCCCATGGAAGTCGAGTCAAACGTGGTGCCTCCTGACGGCTGGCTCAATCCGACGGTCTCTATCTAATCCTGCATGAATGCCCGTTAGCGTTTTTAGGCGCAGGATTACTATCCAGCATCCTGGAAGCTTCCCCGGTTGGTCCCTTCTCCTATGGTGCGATGACAAGGAAAACACCCGGCTATCACCGAGATCGTTTTTCCTCGGAATTAGTCAGTCATGCCGGTTGGCCGTGACCATCCCACTCATTCCCGTTTTGGTAACATGGATTGGGAATCGCCAATTTTGGCTTAATTCCGGTCTCGGGTTTTTTCGGAGACGCGGCGATCCCATGCGCACGGGGAAGATATTCGATTTATATCAACAGAACTCTAAGGAAAAATTTCCTTCGGAGGAACCGGTTATTATAGAAAGCTTCATTCGCTTCGTAGTCTAAATTGATAGTGGCCCCAACCAGGGGGAGCCAAGCATCACTCCCCGGTCCAAACGTGATCAGATCACCGGTTGGAGTCGAAGCGATAGCATTCCCGCTCCAATCCGGCATTCAGATTACCGTCGATTGTACCCCCTTCCATAGCCGTGATCGTGTTTAACAACACCCTACGAACCGAAGGCATTTTTCAATATCGGGAGTGTTGAATAATAATAATTTCCAAGGGCATATTAACCCACAGGTACGTTGCATATGAGAGGCCTCGGGGCTGTTCAAAAAAGTTGTCCAGCAAGGCCGCAGTCATTTTTGCGCGCAGAGCGTACTTCTAGTACGTGAGCACGGAAAAATGGCGAGAACGCCGCTGGCGGCTTTTTTCAACAGCCCCATATCCGTTACGGATCGCTCGCGTATAATACCCTCATAGGTCATCCTCCGAAATGGGTGTTCCGGCACCACGAATTTCCCGACATTCAGAAATCCATGACCAGCCGTACACCGGAAATGACCGCAAGGTCGTTGCGCTTCCGCGCGTTCTCGACGAGCTGGAGGTCCGGGGTCAGGTGGAGCCACTTGTTGAGCGCGATGTTATAGTAGAGTTCCACGCCCCATAAATTTTGAAGATCAACCACCGGAGACACCAGATCCTTGAAATCATCCGAGAGCCAGTTTTTCCACCAGGCTACGCCCATTCGGTCATGCGGACGTGAGGCCATGACCCCGAAAAACTCTACGTTAGCGAAGAGATTATATTGCGCAAACTGCGGATTGTCGGGGCCCACCGTCCCACCGATGAGAAGAGTGGCCTTTCGATCGGGGTTGCCCTCCGCCTGCCAGAAGTCCTGGTAGAGATAGAGGGCAATGTCCCAGGGCTTTTTCTCTTTGGTGTTTACCAGATTCTGCCCCGGTATCACGACAATGTCGTTGGGGTCGTTGGAGGGTTGGCCCTTCGTCGAGTATCCGCCGAAGACCATGAAGTAACCCATTTTGTCGTCCAGGTCCCAATAGAGCCTCTGGAACGCGGCCAGCCAGACTTCCTCGAATGCGTTGCCGAGGCTGCCCCACGATGTCGATTCGTTTTCCGTCCCGAGGACGACAAATCCGGTTTCGGGCCCCTGGTATGTTTGATTGATGGTTGTCGCATAACCCCCATACAGGGAGAGGCCCCGAGCGGCGCCGAACCAGGGCAGGGCGCTGATTGTGGAGTTGATATTCCAAAAGCCTTCCTGTCCGAAGCCCAGATTGGGCCAGAACATGGTCAACGTATCGAGGAGGGACACTTGGCCAAGGGTGACGAGGGCGAGCCGATCATAGAAGAACGGGAAATACTGCGAAGCGATGAGTCCGGTAATGTCCGTGCCGTGGTAGTCACCCGGAAGCGGGCTGAGCATCCCTGTGTTCTGAAGGACAAAGGGACCGGCATCGGCGTTGACATCTTTCCCAAACCGCGTTCTGGCATGGAGGTTGAACGACAAGCCTTCCCACAAGCCGAACACCTTTTTTCCGTCAAGGTTGACCCGATAGTCCATCGTCCCGCCATACTCGCCGTTCTCGTTGACACCCCCGCTGGCGACATTTTGATAGTACTGTGACAGCCTGAGGCCGACGTCAAGCCCGTGGTCGTGTAGATCCCTCCCCCAATTGCCGGTAAGCTTGTCACGATTCCAGATGTCCTTGAAGGACTCCTCCCAGGATTGATCAGGGGCCGCCGACATCTTGTGAACATGGGCACCCCTCTCTCCTGCATGAGCCGGCGTCGAAAAGAAGCCAGGCCCCCCGCTAGCCAGGACGAGAAAGCATGCGATGGGGACGCTTTTTTTCATGGTTGTATTCCTCCTCCTTTTTTCTTATTTCATGCCCGCATCACGCAGCTTTGGCAAAACGTCGCGTGCCCAACGGCATTACACGATTGTGGCGTCGGCATCTGTTCGACTTTCCGGGGTTCAGCTCCGGCCGAACAGCGGTTTTGTGGTCAACGATTGAATCACGGGGATGACGTTCAGTTTTAACAAGAGGGCACCTCTAAAAACTACCGACAATGCCCGCCGACTCTGGCATAAGTCCTCGGAAGGAGGATTGACCAATGGCGCTACCCAACCAACTCGGCTTTTTTGATCTTGCCCGCCGCTACGAGGCTCTCAGTCACCAGGGTGATCCCTTAGAACGCCTCGCGCAGCAAATCCCCTGGGCTCACTTTTGGAAACCGCTGGAAAAATGTTTGCGCCGCTCCAAGCGGGAGAAGGGCGGGCGGCCGCCCTTTGAAGCCGTCCTCATGTTCAAAGTTCTCGTCCTGCAAGCCCTCTATAACCTGTCCGATGAGCCAACGGAGTATCAAATCCGGGATCGGCTCTCCTTCATGCGCTTCTTAGACCTTGATCTCCATCAGCGGATTCCCGATGCCAAAACGATCTGGCTGTTTCGCGAGACCTTGGCCCAAGCCGGGGTCGTCGAGCGGCTCTTTCAGCAATTTGATAGCTATCCGGCTCAGCAGGGCTTGCAAGCTTGCGGCGGGCAAGTGATCGATGCCTCGCTGGTCCCGGTCCCCACCCAACGCAACACGCGGGAAGAAAACACCACCCTTCAAGCTGGAGCCTGTCCGGCCGGGTGGGAGGCGCAGCCGGCCAAGCGGCGCCAGAAAGATACGCAGTCGCGGTGGACCGTCAAGCATGGCGTGAGGCACTATGGCTAAAAGAATCATGTGAATATGGACAACCAGCATAACCTCATTCGGCGCTATACAGGGACCGATGCGGCGGTGCATGGCAGGCAAGTCCTCGAGGACGTATTGCTGGCCCGGCCCGCAGGTCGTGATGTCTGGGCAGATGCGGCGTATCGTTCGCAGGCCATCGAAGCCCACCTCACGCGGCGGCAGTTGCGCGCTCGCATTCAGTCCAAAGGCTATCGGCTCACCCCCGTAACGGCCCGGCAGAAGGCCAGCAATCAGAAGCGTGCGCGGACGCGAGCCCGCGTGGAACATGTCTTCGGCCACCACGTCATGGCCATGGGGGGGCAAACTCTTGCGCACGATTGGCCTGGTTCGAGCGCGGGCGAAACTCGGACTCCGCAACCTCGCGTATAATTTTCACCGATTCCTCTGGCTGACACGCTCAGCTCATCCGCAACCCGCATAAATCGGTGAGTGGGGGAAGAATAGGATGCTCAAACAAGACAAAGGAAGCCCCTCCTCCTCCCGCTCCATCATCCAGTTTCCAGACTCGGCTGACATATCAACAAGAACACGAGGCACTCCCGGCGTTTTTAGAGGTGTCCAAGAGGCGCTGGCCGAAGGTCTCCTGACTGACGACCGAGTTTTCCACGCCGCATTGGAGCTTCACCGGCCGGTTCCCGATCTTTTTGGTCTTGGCAACACCAGCTCGATGGGGATGCTCCATTTGTCCCCGTCCGGGGTCTTGTTGTCGTATGTGTTAATTGGATTGAAGCAGGGAATGGAAGCAGGGCGGCCCATTCGGGCCGCCCTGCATGAGAACTCCCATGTTTTATTTCGATCCACCGCTCTCCTGAAGTTTAGTCATGACCTCATCCAGGTTGAAGCTGGCCGACTTCTGCCGCTGCGGATAGTCCTTGAACGTGGCCAGGAACTTGCCAACATAGGCCTGTGCCGGCACCAGCAGGAAGACGTGATCAATTAGCCAGTCGTAATACGTGTTCGACGTGATATCCGCCCGCTCGTAGGGGTCCGTTCGGAGATTGAAGATTTTCGGAATCCGGAGAGAGACGAACGGCTCGGCCCAGATGCGCAATGTTCCCGGCACTTGTTGCTCCATGAACACCAGCTTCCAGTTGTCGTAACGTAAACCGGTCAGTTGCTGGTCGTCATTGATATACAGGAACGATTCCCGCGGAGTCTTTGCGACTTGCCCTGTGAGGTACGGCACGAGATTCTCACCGTCGAGGTGGACCCTGTAGGTCATATCGCCGACCTTGTAGCCTTTCTTCAGCTTTTCTTTTACTTGCGTATCGCCGCCGATCGCCACCAGGGTAGGCAGCCAGTCGTGATGGGCGACCATCTCATTGGACACCTGGCCCGGTTTGATCTTGCCCGGCCAGCGGACCATGGCTGGTACCCGGTAGGCCCCTTCCCAGTTCGAGTTTTTCTCGTTTCGAAATGGTGTCATCGCTGCGTCCGGCCAGGAATTCATGTGCGGACCGTTGTCGGTGCTGTACATGACAAAGGTATTGTTTGCAATGCCCAGATCGTCCAATGCCTTGAGGACTTCACCGACATTTTTGTCGTGGTCGATCATGGTGTCATGGTACGGGCTTTGCCAGCGCCCGGACTGGCCGACGCTCTCCGGCTTGGTATGCGTCCGGAAGTGCATGTGGGTGAAATTCACCCAGACAAAGGCCGGTTTACCCGCTTTGTTTTGCCGCTGAATAAAATCCACGGCCCGGTCCGCAATGTCGTCGTCGATGGTTTCCATGCGTTTTTTGGTGAGCGGGCCGGTGTCCTCGCAGACCTGCTTGCCGACTTTGCCGAAGCGTGGATCTTCGGTGGGGTCGTCCTGTTTCGAGGCCTTGCAGTCCATCACACCACGTGGACCGAATTTGGCACGGAACTCGGGACTTTTCGGATAATCGGGCAACTCCGGCTCTTCCTCCGCGTTCAGGTGGTACAGGTTGCCGTAGAACTCGTCGAAGCCGTGGACGGTAGGCAGGAACTCGTTGCGATCCCCCAGATGGTTTTTGCCGAACTGGCCGGTGGCATAGCCTTGTGCCTTCAACAACTCCGCAATGGTCGGATCTTCCTTCTGCAAGCCTAACGTAGCTCCCGGCAAGCCGACCTTGGTCAGGCCGGTGCGTAATCCGGACTGACCGGTGATGAACGATGCCCGCCCGGCGGTGCAGCTCTGTTCGGCATAATAGTCGGTAAACATCATGCCTTCCTTGGCGATTCGATCAATGTTAGGCGTCTGGTAGCCCATCACGCCGTGCGAGTAGGCGCTGATGTTCGACTGTCCGATGTCATCGCCCCAAATGATCACGATGTTGGGCTTTGTGTTTTCAGCGGCATCCACGGTCATGGGCAGCAACAGACACCCCCATATCAGCAGCGCGGTGATCAAGCGGGTTTTCATCTTCCACGGGTTCATTGAGTTCACCTCCTTATGGTTGTATGTTTGAACCGAGTTTCCTCCTATGACCATAAAAAAATCATAGAAATTAGTCATCATCAGGCGAACCTGTCCTCACCATCAATGTTTGGCATTGGATTCCCCTAAAGTTTGAAAATTGTTACCAGCTTGTTCAGCCCTCGAGGCTTGCCAATTCCGAATATGTGGTCATCGAGTGTTTGTGGATTAACCTCTTCACCGGCGGCTCGAAACAGATACGATCCACATGGCCCGCTTTGATGAGTCGCCAGAGTAGGGATAACGATCGCCCTTCTCCCATTCGCGTTTGCACACTGGGTATCAACTGCCGATGGTGCATTGTCTCACCGTAACCAGCCAAATTTTTTTCAATGACCCATTGCCCTTTGGGTTCGGTCCTATCCAGCAGGTGAAGTTTGACCGTTCCTATCGCCTAATGCACGTGGTGCAGCGGTTGGAAACCAATGGGTCCGTTACGTCGTGATCCCGGTATTATGCTGGATTTCTTTGAGCTCTCATCTGATAATCAGGAAACTACAAATTTTTGACTTTAGCCACCAATTTCGAAAATTTTTTAATGGTAGGCTAGAAACAGTTTTGATTTACAAACAAGATCAGACGAGACAACAGGGCACTTGCCCCATTCCAGTCGTGAGAATTTTTCTATTCACAAGAGCCTCTTAGTACACAGGCCTGTTGAACCATGTGCTTTTCTATGGGCATAAACATCGTCATTATATAAAGGTTTTGAAAAAGGCTCAAATACAAAAACAGCAATTCATGGGGCATTTTAGGACACAAATCTTAAAAGGATGAGAGGCAAAAATCCTCACCTACTCAATAAGAATAGTTTCTACTTTTCCCCGGCGATATTCCCTTAATTTCCCCGTTTGGGGTTTCCGGTGATTTTAACCACGCCGATTATGTCACTGCTGTCCAACTAAAAAAAAGTATCAGTACCACCGCCGTGTCGGACCTGTGAATTTCCGGACTTGTATCGGCCTTGCGTCATGCACCTGTTCGTCATGAATGAGAAATGAACACGGAGGGTGCCTCCATTCCATTGACCTAAGATTCCATACGCACTTGGCGATTGGAGGAGAGATCGGTTGAGCACTCCGGCCAGAACACAAGAGCACCGGCAACTGTGGGGTGAGATTCCTGGTCAGGATGGCTTTGATGCGGCCGAGGCTGAGGAGTGCAGCCAAGAAAGACACAGAAAGCAAAAAACGGAGCTTCATGTTGGGAACTGTCTGGAAGGGGGAGGGGAGTAGGAAAGGGCTGGAAAGCCATTTCACGTCCTAATTCGGCATTCGAGACCTCTATCCTCATTCAGGAGGTTTTTGCGAGCCTCTAGCTCGTGGATTTTATAAGGCATTGAATCACAACCGCAGCAGTGATATTTCTGTAGCCTAATTGGCTGAGGGGTGGGGTTCCTTCCGATTATTCCACGACTGTCTGCAAGTATGTCCTCTATCCCTCCGCACCTATTGACACTTTTCATTACACTGTTACAATCACGGGCCAAGAATTTCCTACAAAACCCTTTCCCTCTCAAAAGAAAAATTTCCAAAAATCTACCAAGGTACTAACCCATAAAAGGGAGCCTTCCTTATGAGTTCGCTGATACAACAACCTGCCTGGAAATCCCTGGAGAAACATTACCAATCGGTCAAGGACCTCCACCTGCGCACGATGTTCGCTGAGGATCCGACGAGGGGGCAACGACTGAGTGTGGAAGCCCAAGGGATCTACCTGGATTACTCGAAGAACCGCATTACCGGTGAAACGCTTCGCTTGCTGGCCGACTTGGCAGAAAGCGTAGATTTACGGGGACGCATCCAGTCCATGTTTCGGGGAGAAAAAATCAATACCACCGAAGACCGCGCCGTCCTCCATACCGCCCTCAGGGCTCCCAGGAATACCTCCATATTGGTGGACGGCAAAAATGTGGTGTTGGATGTTCACGCGGTCTTGGATCGGATGGCGGACTTCTCCAGGAGGGTCAGAAGCGGGGAATGGAAGGGCTATTCGGGAAAGCGGATGAGGAATATAATCAACATCGGCATCGGGGGTTCGGACCTTGGACCGGTCATGGCCTATGAAGCGTTAAAGCATTACAGTGACCGCGACCTGATCGTCCGCTTCGTCTCCAACATTGACGGGACGGATCTGGCCGAAGCCACGAGGGATCTCGACCCTTCCGAGACCCTCTTCGTTGTTTGTTCGAAAACCTTTACGACAATCGAAACCCTTACAAATGCGGAATCGGCCCGGGACTGGTGCCTGAAAGCTCTCCATGACAAACAAGCCATTGCGAGACATTTCGTCGCCGTGTCGACAAACCGGGCAGAGGTCCAGAAATTCGGAATCGATCCGGCCAATATGTTCGGATTCTGGGATTGGGTCGGGGGGCGGTATTCCCTGGATTCCGCCGTCGGACTGTCGCTGATGATCGCTGTCGGACCAGACCATTTCCGGGACATGCTTGCCGGCTTTCACGCGATGGACGAGCATTTCCAATCGGCCCCGTTCCCGAAAAATCTGCCCGTTCTTCTTGGCCTTCTGGGTGTCTGGTATGTCAATTTTTTTCAAGCCGAAACCCATGCCATCCTTCCCTACGATCAATACTTGTGGCGGCTCAGCGCGTATTGCCAGCAACTCGATATGGAGAGCAACGGCAAACGGGTCACGTTGGACGGAACCTTTGTGGATTATCAAACGGGGCCGATCATTTGGGGTCAGCCCGGGACCAACGGCCAGCACGCGTACTATCAACTGATTCACCAGGGCACCAGACTGATTCCTTGCGATTTCATCGGGTTTTTCCGCTCTTTGAATCCCCTTGGACACCACCATGACCTGCTCATGGCGAATTTTTTCGCCCAAACAGAAGCTCTCGCTTTCGGCAAGACCCCCGAGGAGGTGGCAGCGGAGGGAATTCCGCCGGCCCTCATTCCCCATCGAACCTTTGGTGGCAACCATCCCACGAACACTCTCCTGGCGGAGGAACTGACTCCGGCCATGCTGGGAAAACTTATCGCCCTCTATGAACATAAGGTTTTTGTTCAAGGAACCATCTGGAATCTGAATTCTTTCGACCAATGGGGAGTGGAATTGGGCAAGGTGCTCGCCAAACGGATTGCTCCTGAACTGTCGGTATCAGGGGAACCGGAATTGGACCATGACAGCTCCACGAATACGCTGATTCGACACTTTCGACAGAAGCGTCGGTCCCTGACATGATATTCACGATCTGTGTTCTGTGAATACCCGGGGATTGCTTTACCTTTTTTCCCAAGATTCACGGGTAAAAAAGGTATGGAGTAAGCCAGGGCCGATACAATTATTGGAAGGGGTGAGGAGATGAACAAACGGGTATGGTACGGGTTAGTGACCCTCCTGCTGGTGTCAGCCTGTGGTCCTTCCAAACAGTGGGTCAAGCCCGGGGCAACAGAGGATGATCTACGTTCAACGATTACTCTCTGCGATCGGGAGAACCGGCATTTCAATCGGGAAGGTATTAAGCATTTTGGTCCGGAAGATGAAACCGTCAGACCAAGAAACTATCGAGGAGGAGGGGACATGATGAGGGAGCAATGTCTGGAAAATCACGGCTGGACATATGAATATGTGCAGTGAACCGGTGACTTATTACACTATATAGAACGTTCTGATGCGGATTAGAGTTTTATATGAATCGATATATATTGATTGAAGATACAGATGGGTGCCGTACCCACGATAGTACGCCAGGTCGTTTTGTGCGAGACGAGGCAGAAAGGTTGAGTGTTGAATGATAAGGATGTTCAAGGGCAAATTTGCCCAGGATAAGATTACTCATCAAAGGCTCCGGGACGGTTCAAAAAAGCATGCCCTGAGTCTTCCCGAAGGGTCCGTCCAGCAAGGCCGCAGCCGTTTGTACGCGCGGAGCCTACGCTGAGTACGTGAGCACGGGAAAATGGCGAGAATGCCGCTGGCGGCTTTTTTCAACAGACCCTGCAGCGATCATGAAGGACTTCAAGTTAATTATGTCGGTGCGGGAAGCGGGCTCTTCCGCTATTGACGAAGCCGTTTGGCCAATTGATCCGCCCAATACTCAAAAGCCTGGTGCACATCGTCCCAGGAATCCATGGAACCATCCAGAGATCGGCCACCCACCCGGCGATCCGCAGCGGCCATCAATAAGGTTCCCGTGTTGCCATCGGTCAATTTTGCTTCGATGCTGGCCTGCCCCACAAACGCCTGCGTCCCTGTTGCCAGTTCTTTCGCTTCGGAGGCCATCGCGGCAGGCGGAATAATCGTCGACATGATATCCATCCCGACGTCAGATGGTTCAGCCTCCGTCAGGGCGAGTTCAATTTGTAACGCCCCCGGAACAAGTTTGGGAACCACAAGAAAATCTTCTTTCAGTTTCCAAATGACTTTCGAACGTAGATCATTTGCCAATCGGTGTAACTTTTCCCGGGATACGGTGGATTGTTTGGATATCAATACGATGGTAGGCGCCACATATACGGCCTGATACTGTGAAAAGTCGGCTTGAGAATTTTTGTAGATGAGAAGAGCTTCCCCTTCCTTTCCAGGTTGAAGAATTGAGTAGTCTTCGAGAAACCCCGAAGTTTCCACTTCCCTGGCCTGTTCAGTTTGAGCACATCCCCCTATCCCTTCCACCATGATCAGAATCCCCATCATCAAAAGCCATCGTGCAACCTGGAAACGTCCCGGGGTATATAACGCCCCTTCATCCTTACCCATGTGAGGAGTGCCATCGAGAGCGGGTCTTGTAACGTGTTTTTTTTTCATCGGACACTTTCTTCCGGTTCATCTGTTAAGGATAAATGTGAGAAGCCACTGCCTTAAGTCTATTCTCCTTTTTCCCCCTGATTCAAATGGTGTCCTGCCTGATACTTCTATTGGACATGCGTTCGGTTCAGGGGGTTGGAGAAGGACAGAAGGATCATCAGATAATTATTTTCTCACAGACCATGTTGATTGGACTGCTACAAGCCATCGGTTTTGATTGCCAAGTGGTGTATACGGTAGTTCGCAAAAGAAAGACGCCAGGAAAACTCCTCACAAAGCGGTTCGGGAGATGCGATGGCGATGGATTAGTCATCGGTTTGGTGGACGGGTGGCCCATGACACCGAATACACGCGATAAGGTCTTGTTCCAAATCAATTGGTAAAGCATGGTGGCTTTTGATCCGTTCCGATATTCTCGTTCCCTCATGGCAATATAGACAGTTGGAATTTGAATAACTGCCGACGAATGTAATCGGATCATTATAGGTCCCCGTCACGTCATACAACCATCGACCAAAACCATCCTCCTTACCTTCGATGGTTCCGGTAACCCCATAGGAAATATGCCAATCGCTCCTTGGTCATGACGTGCCCTCCCAAGCTTTAATGGAAAAAATAGGAGTGCCGACCGATTCGGAGGAGGTTCAGGTGATGCAGAGTTGATCAGATGGCTGGTAAGGCATCGATCACTCCTCCACGTAGTTTTTTAGAATATTTCCGGGATAAACTTTTTCCCCTTCAGCGAAGCCTGGTCGTCGTACCGGTATTTCTTTGATCGTGCGGGCAGCTTCACTTTTTCGCGCTTCAACTTTTTGTAGGGGATCAGGCTGAGCAGATGGCTGATGCAGTTCAGTCGAGCACGCTTCTTATTGTCCGACCGCACAATGTACCAGGGAGCATGTTGTGAGTCCGTGGCCTCCAACATTTTGTCACGCGCGCGTGAATACTCGTACCATTTCTCAAGAGACGGCAGATCCATGGGGCTGAGCTTCCACTGGCGTACCGGATCATCCACACGGGCTTGAAAACGCCGATTCTGCTCTTCGTGGCTCACCTCGAGCCAGTACTTGATCAGGATGATGCCGGACTTTGTGAAATACCATTCGACATTCGGGGCGTGTTCGAGAAAGCCTTCGTATTGGTCTTTGGTACAGAAGCCCATGACGTGTTCAACCCCGACACGGTTATACCAACTGCGGTCCCAAATGACGATTTCCCCGGCCGCCGGAAAATGCTGCATGTAGCGCTGAATGTACATCTGGCTCTTTTCCCGGTCTGAGGGGGCAGGGAGCGCCACGACACGGAAAATGCGGGGACTTACACGCTCCGTAATTGCGCGAATGGTGCCACCCTTCCCGGCGCCGTCCCGGCCCTCGAATACCACCATGATGCGTAGTCCTTTGGTTTTGACCCAGGCTTGAAGGTGGCATAGCTCGGCCTGAAGGCGGCGCAACTCCTTCTCGTATTCCTTGCGTTTGAGCTTCGATTCGGGTTGATCGTTCTGTTTCTTAGGCATGGCTGTTTCGCCTCCCTTCATTTACTCATGAATAAAAATCTTCGATAACAGCTTTTCTCAATTTCCACGGCCACCCGTCTCCTCAGAGGACTGTTTCATCATGATGGAGTTCCGCCTTCAGAGGCGGGCGTGGATCGCAAGGCCCACGATTACGGTACCGGGCATGGCTTGACATCCCAGATGTCCGCCGCGTACTCAGCGATGGTCCGGTCGCTGGAAAATTTTCCCGAGCCGGCGATGTTCATAATGGCCTTGCGTGCCCATCCATCCGGGTCGGCGTACACATCACAGAGCCGGTGATCGGCTTCAAGATAGGATGTGAGATCCGCCAGGTGCATGTAGTGGTCTCCACCGGTCAGCAAGGTGTGCCGCAGCGGTTCGAACACGCCCGGTTCAAACCGGCTGAAGTAGCCGGTGAAGATCAGGTCCAGCGCGGCCCGCGTTTCCGCGTCGTTGTCATAATGCCAACCCGGGCTATACCAGCCTCTGCTTTCTACCACCTGGTCCGCCGTGAGACCAAAAAGGAAAAAATTCTCTTCGCCCGCCTCTTCTGCCATTTCAATCGTCGCGCCGTCGCGTGTGCCTAACGTCAGCGCGCCGTTCATCATGAACTTCATGTTGCTCGTGCCGCTGGCCTCATAGCCGGCCGTGGAAATTTGATTGGAAACATCGGCGGCTGGAATGAGCCGCTCCGCGAGGGAGACGCAATATTCCGGCAGGAAGACGACCTTGAGTC
Source organism: Nitrospirales bacterium (assembly GCA_021604105.1). Lineage (GTDB taxonomy): Bacteria > Nitrospirota > Nitrospiria > Nitrospirales > UBA8639 > Nitrospira_E. The sequence continues at coordinate 31,941 of BQIW01000030.1, forward strand.
TCCCGCGAACGAGAGGATCGCCGTCGATGGTGCCGGCCAGATTGTTCAGGAATTTTATAAGCAATTTCGCTAAGTGATAGGCTGGTGCCGCCTTGCCGGCAAAGAAAAATGTCCGTGGGATCATCTTGAGCTGAGGATTCTCCCTCAATCTGTTATAGAGCACGATGATGCGCAGTGCGTTGAGAAGTTGCCGTTTGTATTCATGGATGCGTTTGACCTGGCAATCGAAGATCGTGTCCGGATCGACCGACTGCCCGGATGTCGTTTTGAGCCACTGAGCAAACGTTGATTTGGCGTCGCGCTTTGCCTTGTGGAATGCCTGGCGGAATCCCTTGTCCCCCGCCAGTTTCTTGAGCTTGCCCAATTGGCTGAGATCGGTGATCCACCCGTCTCCGATGGCGTCGGTAATGGCGTGAGAGAGCGCGGGGTTCGCCAGGAGCAACCAGCGTCTTGGAGTCACCCCGTTGGTCTTGTTGTTGAAGCGCGCGGGATACATCTCAGCCAGATCTTTGACGGTCATCGTGCGGAGTAATCCGGAGTGAATGGCGGCCACACCGTTGGTGCTATGGGTTCCAACAATGGCGAGGTTGGCCATACGAATTTTCCGCGTGGCGCCTTCCTCAATGAGGCTCACGCCGCCGAGGCGGCCTTCGTCGGCGCCGAAGTGGACGCGCGCTTGGGCGAGATGCCGGTCGTTGATGTCAAGGATTATTTCCAGATGACGGGGCAACATGGTTTCGAACCAGGCGAGGGGCCATTTTTCCAATGCTTCGGGTAGCAGTGTATGGTTGGTATAGGCGAGTGATCGTTGGGTCAGTTTCCAGGCCCGGTCCCAGTCGAGGCGGGCATCATCAAGCAGGATCCGCATGAGTTCGGGAACCGCCATCGTCGGATGTGTGTCGTTCATCTGGATGGCGACTTTGCCGGGAAGGTCGTTCCAGTCGGTGTTGCCGCGCCGGAAGCGTCGCACGAGATCAGCCAGCGAACAGGCAACGAGAAAATATTCCTGCAGAAACCGCAACCCCTGGCCACGGACGGTGGAATCATCCGGATACAACACCCGGGTGAGCGACTCGGCCGCAAGGGTACCGGCTAATGCGGCCGTGAAATCACCACTGCTGAAGCGCTGAAAGTCGAAGTAATCCGGCACGGCCGCAGCCCAGAGTCTGAGTGTATTGATGGTCTTGCCGCCATATCCGATAACCGGACGGTCGAATGGGATGCCAATAATGCTGGACGGCTGCCCGGGGACCAAGCGTACGTCCCCCTCACGTTGCTCGAACGAACAGTTTAATTTCACTTCCACCGCTTCCTCGAGCCGTGTCACTTCCCATGGATCGGGGCGCCGCAACCAATTATCGGGTTGTTCGCATTGCCACCCGTCCTTGACCGTTTGCTTGAACATTCCATATTCGTAACGGAGTCCATAACCCATACCGGGGATCTGCATCGTCGCCATCGAATCGATGAAACAAGCCGCCAATCGACCGAGCCCTCCGTTCCCCAACCCGGCATCCGGCTCCATCTCGGCTATGGCGAGGGGATCTAACCCCCGTTTTTTCGCGGCCTCAAGAGCCAACGGCCCCAGCAGCCCGTTGGTAAGGTTGTTAGCCAGCGACCGGCCGAGCAGGAACTCCATCGACAGGTAATACACCCGCTTGGGATTTATTTTCTCGTAGGTGGTTTCGGTCTTGAGCCATCGTTGGGAAATGACGTCGCGGACCGAGCGTGTGACTGCCTCAAACTGGTCTCGCAATTCGGCCTTCTTGGGATCAATGACATGGTCGAAGATGAGATGGCGTTCATAGAGCGCATCCTTCGTGCCGGAAAATTTGATCGGTCCACACCCGTATTGTTCAAGAATTTCCTTGAGACGGTCTTTCATACTGCCTCCACAAAAATTTTTAAAAATTCATATTGTCGGCAACCCGAGCCGCGGAATGGCTCTAGTGTCTTCCGGCGTCAATGCGCGCGAACGCCACCACTACTGAGCGTTCCTGGGCGCGGTACGTCTGACCGGGAATCGCTGGTGAGATTTCCCACGGGACGATGTCCTGCGGCGAATCACATGCCGTATCGATCCATCGGTGCCAGGTGCCTCCGTCACCGTTGAGAACCGGAGGTAGTTCGAACTCAAGGGGCTCCCAATAGGCGTTTAGAATAAAGTGGACAAGGAGTTGGGTTTTGGGAAGTTCAACAGTCAACGCAAGGATGTGTGAATGCGGGCTCCAGTCCGGTTGGTTAAGTTTGACGCCGTGCCACGCCTTATTCGCCTGTTGGATCAACTGGTTCAGACTCATCCGTTGCTGCTCTCGTTCAAGGTCCCGCAACAGCCGACGTGCGTTGAGCAGTGTCACGAACCGATGGACATCCGCATGCTTCGCGGTCAGGGTCCAATCGAACCAGTTCGTTTCGTTGTCCAGGCAATAGGTGTTGTTGTTGCCGTCCTGCGTGCGCCGTACCTCATCGCCCATGAGGATCATAGGCACTCCCACGGAAAGCAGCGTCACGGCCAAAAAATTCTTGACCTGCCGGTTTCGCAGCCGTTCCACGGCCTGGTCCTCCGTCGGCCCTTCAACCCCGCAGTTCCAGCTTTTGTTGTCATTGGCCCCGTCGCGGTTGTTTTCGCCGTTGGCCTCATTGTGTTTGTCGTTGTAAGAGACGAGATCGTTGAGCGTGAAGCCGTCATGGCAGGTCACAAAATTCACGCTCTGCTCCGGCTCCCGTTCTTTATGACCATAGATTGCCGGACTGCCGATCAAACGATCGGCGAAACGTGCCGCCGAACCTTCTTCACATCGGAAGAAATCACGGATATCGTCCCGAAACCGCCCATTCCATTCTTTCCAGCTATCCCCGATAAAGGAACCGACCTGGTACAGCCCGGCAGCATCCCAGGCTTCCGCGATGAGTTTCGTTCCGGCCAGGAAAGGGTCGGAATCAATGTCCCAGAGAATGGGAGGATTCTGTAACGGCCGACCGGCCTCGTCGCGGGAGAGGATCGAAGCAAGGTCGAACCGAAAGCCGTCCACGTGCATCTCATCCACCCAATATCGGAGACTGTCCATGATTAAACGACGGACAATCGGTTGGTTGGCATTTAATGTGTTACCCGTCCCGGTATAATTACTGTACCGGGTCCGGTCCTCCTCAAGGATGTAATAGGCATTATTTTCGAGGCCGCGATAACAGAGCGTGGGTCCATCCTCATTACCTTCGGCAGTGTGATTGTAGACCACATCAAGAATGACTTCGATGCCCGCTCGATGCAGGGCTTTGACCATGTCGCGGAATTCGTCAACCACTTCGAGCGGATTCTGACGTGAACTATACTGCGGATGCGGCGCGAAGAACGATATGGGCGCATAGCCCCAATAATTGTTTCGACCCGGGGGGCAATCTTGTGGATCGAAATGGAACACAGGCAGGAGTTCCACAGCCGTGATGCCGAGTTCCTGGAGATACGGAATTTTTTCAATCATACCGGCGTAGGTCCCCCGTGTCTTCTCCTCGACGCCGGAACTGGGGTGGCGGGTAAACCCGCGCACATGCATCTCGTACACAATGGTGCGAATTGCGGGCCGTTTGAGCGGGGTATCCCCCTCCCAATCGTACGCGTCCACATCCACCACCACGCTTTTCATTGCTGTGGGGCAATTGTCTCCCTGCCTGGATGCCGCGACCCGGCTGTATTGCTTCGGTACGGCCACCGCCTTGCCATAGGGATCGAGCAAGACCTTCTCAGGGTCAAATCGCATTCCCCGTTGCGGCTCGAACGGCCCGTGGGCACGATATCCGTAGATCTGGCCCGGTCGAAGACCAGGGACGAAGATGTGCCAATAGTGGCCCGTCCGGTTCCTCCAGGAATCGAGGGGGATACTCGTCGCCGGCTTCGTCTCGTCCACGTCATTGAACAGCAGCAATTCCATGCGGGTGCTATTCTTTGCAAACACGCAGAAATTGACCCCTTGAGGCGAAACATTGGCTCCGAGGGGGAAGCTCGTTCCCGGAGTGATCGGCCAGGTTTCCATCGTGAAGGTTTCTCTGCCTTCAGACGTTGTCGGATTCCGTAGAAGTTTTTCTTCGACCGGTGGGCGCACGTTGCCCCCATTGCCAACCGGTGATCTCGGGCATATCTTCGCCGTGCTTCGAGATGTATGTTTTGTGCTCCAAGAGCTTGTCGCGAATCGCCTGCTTGGCATAGGCGGCACGGGATCCGAGTTGCGGCAGCCGATCGATCACGTCACCGACGAGGTGAAACCGGTCGAGGTCGTTCATGACTACCATATCGAAGGGCGTGCTCGTCGTGCCTTCTTCCTTGTAGCCGCGCACATGCAGGTTTTTGTGGTTCGTCCGCCGGTAGGTCAGCCGGTGAATAAGCCATGGGTATCCGTGAAACGCAAAGATGATCGGTTTGTCCTTGGTAAACAGTGCATCGAAGTCCTGATCGGACAGGCCGTGCGAATGCTCACTCTGTGGCTGCAGTTTCATCAAATTGACGACGTTGATGACGCGAACCTTTAATTCCGGCACATGCGTGCGAAGGAGGTCGACGGCGGCCAACGTCTCCAGTGTCGGTACATCTCCGCAACAGGCCATGACCACATCGGGGTCTCCCCCTTTATCGTTGCTGGCCCATTCCCAGATTCCGATGCCCGCCGTGCAGTGTTTGATCGCCTGGTCCATGGTCAACCATTGCGGAGCAGGCTGTTTGCCTGCGACGATGACGTTCACATAATTCCGGCTCCGCAAACAGTGATCGGTGACCGACAGGAGTGTGTTGCCGTCCGGTGGTAGATACACGCGCACGACATCCGCTTTCTTGTTCACGACGTGATCGATAAACCCGGGGTCCTGATGGCTGAATCCGTTATGATCCTGCCGCCAGACGTGAGAGGACAACAGATAATTAAGGGAGGCGATCGGCCGTCGCCATGGAATTTCGTTGCAGACCTTCAGCCACTTGGCATGCTGGTTGAACATGGAATCGATAATATGGATGAACGCCTCATAGCAGGAGAAAAACCCGTGCCGTCCGCTCAGGAGATACCCTTCCAGCCATCCCTGGCATTGGTGCTCACTGAGCATTTCCATCACGCGGCCGTCCGGAGCCAAATGGTCATCGAATGGAAAGCGATCCGCCATCCACGTGCGATTGGTCACCTCCATGGCATCCTGCCAGCGGTTTGAGTTGTTCTCGTCGGGACTGAACAGACGGAAATTGCGACTTTCCATGTTCCGCTTCATGGTGTCGGCCAGGAACTTTCCCATGAGGCGGGTGGATTCGGCCATAGTAGCTCCCGGTGTCGTCACCTGGACGGCATAGTCGCGGAAGTCCGGCAAACGCAGATCCCGGAGGAGGAGACCGCCGTTGGCGTGGGGATTGGCGCTCATGCGGCGTGCGCCCTTCGGGGGAAGATCAGCGAGTTCGGGCTTCAGCTGACCATGTTTATCGAATAATTCCTCCGGGTTATAACTTTTCATCCACTTTTCAAGAAGTTTCACGTGCCCGGGCTTTTCATGCATTTCCCCCATCGGCACCTGGTGGCTGCGCCAGTAATCCTCGGTCCGTTTGCCGTCGATTTCCTTCGGGCAGGTCCACCCCTTGGGCGAACGAAGGATGATCATCGGCCAGCGTGGTCGCTCCTTTACGCCCTTCGTCCGTGCCTGGGTCTGGATGTTATGGATTTCTTCCATGCAGGTGTCGATGGTCGCCGCCATGAGCTGATGCATCTTGGTCGGATCACTGCCCTCGACAAAATGGGGCGTATAGCCGTAACCGCGGAAGAGCTGGTCCAATTCTTCGTGGCTGATACGTGCCAGCACGCAAGGGTTGGCGATCTTGTACCCGTTCAGGTGCAGGATCGGCAGCACGGCGCCGTCGGTTGCGGGGTTAAGGAACTTGTTGGAGTGCCAGGAGGTCGCCAGCGCTCCGGTTTCAGCCTCGCCGTCGCCGACAACGCAGGCGACGACCAGGTCTGGATTGTCATAGGCAGCCCCGTAGGCATGAGAGACGGCATACCCCAATTCGCCGCCTTCGTGAATTGAGCCGGGGGTCTCGGGCGCCACATGGCTGGGAATGCCTCCAGGGAACGAGAACTGCTTGAACAGCTGCTTCATGCCTTCCTCGTCCTGTGGGATATTTGGATAGACTTCCGAGTAGGTGCCTTCCATGTAGGCATTGGCGACGATGCCTGGACCGCCATGGCCCGGACCGATAATGTAGATCATATTGAGGTCTCGTGCCTTGATCGCTCGATTCAGATGGGCATAGATGAAATTCAATCCGGGCGTTGTCCCCCAGTGACCGAGAAGCCTTGGTTTGATGTGCTCTTTGGTCAACGTCTTTTTCAATAACGGGTTGTCATACAAATAGATTTGTCCGACTGACAAATAATTTGCGGCACGCCAATAGGCATTGATCAAGTCCAGTTCTTTTTTTGATAACGTATTCGACATGCTGTCCTCCTTTAATTTGACATCATTCAGCTTGAACACCTACTCAAGATAAATATGAATCCTCCGGTTTAAGTGTGGGGAAATTCCCGGGACAATATGTGAGACCCTACGCCGACACATTCCTCGCCTTTAAAAGGGAAAGTTGGGCGAGGGACAAACGGATTCATCGGAACCTATCGGGTCCCTTCGAGACAACGTACCGTCTCACGGGCAATCCAGGTTTCTTCATCCGCAGCCCCGACATAGGCTTCCAATGATTGCTCCTCTTTACTGATTCTTGTGACATCTCCCGGCTGAAGACCGACGGCTTCTCTATTGAGACTGGGATCCAACCGTAATCCGCACCATTCCATACCTTCACAGATTTTGCGTCGAATATCGGGAGCCGCCTCGCCGATTCCGCCCCCGAAGACGATGGCTTCGGCTCCGCTCAGCACCGCAAGATAGGCACCGATATATTTTTTTACACGGTAGCAAAACACCTCTATGGCCATTTGCGATGGTTTATGCTGTTCACGGTTCGCCGCTTGCAGGAGTTCCCTCATATCATTCGTTTTTCCAGAAAGTCCCAGAAGGCCGGACTGTTCATTTAACCAGCGTTCCACTTCGGTCGGTTCCACTTTTTCCTGTTGACAGAGATAGGTGACGATGGAAGGATCCAGATCACCGCATCGGGTGCCCATGACCAGCCCTTCCAGCGGTGTGAATCCCATGGAAGTCTCCACGGATTGCCCATTTTTAATTGCGGATATTGAACATCCATTCCCGAGTTGCACGGTGATGAGTCGGGATGGTTCAGACGGTCTTCCGGTTTTTTCAAAATAACTTCCAACCAAAGAGGCATGTGCGATGCCGTGGAACCCATAGCGACGAATGTGATGGCGATTGGCTAAGGCATGGGGCAGCGCGTACACTTTTGCATGAGAGGGCATGGTGTGGTGAAAGGCCGTGTCGAACACCGCCACCATCGGAATCTGTGGGCCCAGAATGGCCCTGACCCCCCGAATCCCTTCCAGGCAGGCCGGGTTGTGCAAGGGCGCTAATTCCCCAAGCGTATCAATCTCGCTCATCACTTCGTCCGAAATCACGACCGATTGAGAAAATCGTTCTCCTCCATGGACCACCCGGTGGCCGACGGCTTCCACCCCGGCGAGGGAGGCGGGATGGTGATCCGCGCTGTCGAGTTGTTCGAGTTGCTCAAACAGCCAGCGAATAGCCTGATGGTGGTTAGCAATCACCCGGGTGATTTTCGTACAGGGTTTTTCTTCGACCGCACACTCAAAACTCGCCGTGTTGCCGATGCCCTTCACGGCTCCTTTGATCAGTGCCCGATCCGGTCGAATTTCGCGAGGTGACGCTTGAGGATCAACATCGAGTACCCGAAACTTTACGGATGAACTTCCGCTGTTCAGCACGAGAATTCGCATGGTCCCCTTTGACTCACAAAGCCGGCCAGGTTACGATCGGTCGAGTGATAATTGGAACCTCGGGCGAAAGGTGTAGCTCTTCATCTTCATGGCGGATCATCAACCCCTCGCCCTCCCGCAAAGCATACCTGGCGCCTTCGGGCCCCATTTCGACATCGAGGATTTGACCGTGATAGGTCAAAGGAAAGCGTATCTTTGCCGGCTGATCCGGTTGACGTCTAGGCTTGAACGTCAGGATACCGTCGAAGTCGCGCATCCCGGCCAGGCCATACACCATCGTCATCCAGGTCCCGCCCATTGAGGCAATGTGGCACCCGTCTTTCACATTTCCCCCCACATCGGCAAGATCCATCAACAAAGCCGCCCTTGCGTATTCCAACGCTTTATCCATGTATCCTATCTCCAACGCGACAATACTCTGAATGCAGGATGAGAGAGAAGAATCACCTGTGGTCAGGGGGTCATAATAGTCAAAATTACGTTTTTTCTGCTCAGGGGAGAGTTCTTTTCCTATCAGAAACATGGCGAGAATAATATCCGCTTGCTTGATGACTTGATATCGGTAGATGACCAGTGGGTGAAAAAACAACAAGAGAGGAAATTTTTCCGGCGGCGTTGTCTTAAGGTCCCACACCTCTTTTTCTAGAAAGGAATCATCCTGAGGGTGAATCCCCCGATTTTCATCATAAGGGATGTAAATATTTTCCGCCGCCCTCCGCCATTCCTTAATTTCTTCCATTCCGACGCCGGTCTTGCTGGCAAGGGCGGCGAACACCTCGGGTTTCTGCTCCCGTAATGTCTCGATCGTCGACACCGCATACTGGAGATTTTCCCGCGCCATGAGATTCGTATAGGTATTGTTATTGACGACGGTGTTGTATTCATCGGGTCCGGTGACCCCATGAATGCAAAACTTTCCCTTCTTGTCGTGGTCTTCCGAATAAAACCCCAGATCACTCCATAAGCGTGCCGTTTCGATCAACATTTCGGCTCCGTACTCATGCAAAAAATTCTCATCACCGGTTGCCTGGATGTATTTTCTGAGGGCATACATGATGTCTGCATTGATGTGATACTGGGCGGTTCCCGCAGCATAGTAGGCGGAGGCTTCTTCTCCGTTGATGGTCCTCCACGGAAACATCGCGCCCTTCTGATTTAATTCCCGGGCCCGTTCCCTGGCTTTGTCCAACATGCGAAAGCGGAACATCAGCAGGTTCTTGGCAATGGACGGAGAGGTATAGATCAAAAATGGCAGCAGATAGATTTCCGTATCCCAAAAGTATTGACCTTCATAGGCCTGGCCCGTCAGCCCCTTGGCCGGCACTCCGGTAGTATCAGCTCTGCCTGCTGCCTGAAGGATATGAAACAGGTTGAAACGAATGGCCTGCTGAATTTCAATGTTGGAGCGCTTCGCCCGTTTTGGATCCAAGTTGCTGACCTGGATATCGCTTCTTTGCCAGAATTCGTCCATGTATTGCTCCTGGTCGGCCAGAATGCGAGGGAAGCCCTGTCCGAGGGCTCGATCTAAAGACCGTTCGGCCCTTGCACACAGTCCTTCCGGAGATGCGGTGTTTGTCGTGTGATAGGTCATGTATTTGAACAGCCGAATGGGAATGCCGGGCTTGGCCTCGATCGAGAAGACAATCGCCCCGAAATCCTCGTAACACTTGTCCTGAATGGTGTAGGAACAGTCGGTCACCAGGTCATGATCTATGCCGCACGCCAGGGTCATGTTGCTGTTCTTGGTACTGTGACACAGCACCACACGACGATCTTTGGCAATCTGTTTCCTGGGATGTAAGGTCCGGTCAAGTAAACCTTTGGCCAATCGAGGATCTCCATTTTCCTTCTGATGGTCATGAAGGTAGAGCATTTCAGAGGAAAGGACGACCGGCGCTTCTGCATTCAACACCGTCACTTCATAAAAGATGGCCCCAAGGTGGCGGTGGGGAAATGACACAAGGCGCCTGGATTTGATGCGCACCTGTTTCCCGGACGGGGTCTCCCACAAGACCTCCCGGTCCAGTGTGGCCGACTTCATGTTCAAACGTCGGTCGTAGTTCAACAGATTGGCGCTCGGCAGATAGAGAGGTTCATCGTCGACGTAGAGTTTGATTTTTTTGGTGTCCGTGACATTGACGATGGTCTGACCGGTCCGGGCAAAACCAAAGGCCTCTTCGCCGTAGACGATCGGCCAGGATTCGTAGAAACCATTGACAAAAGTGCCGTTTTGAACGGCGGGCACCCCCTCTTCCACGCATCCTCGCATGCCAAAATACCCGTTTCCTATCGCAAAAATCGTTTCGGTCATTTCGATGGCTGGAGGGTGGAATTTTTTTTCTATCAGATTCCATTCATCGGGAGGATAAATATGGGGAGGAGGCTTCACGCGCTCATGGTGTATCATGAATTTTTCACCTTTCCATCAAACGCCGTATGCTTACACAATGCTGCCGGATATTTATCAGTGATGACGAATCGAATAGAGGTATGAGGGAAACGGCCCGGCAGCTTAATCGAGCAATTCTCCAAGATCCTTGACTACGATATCAGCGCCATGGTTCCTGAGTTCTTCGGAATCTCCTTTTCGCGCGACTCCGATCACCAGCCCGAATCCGCCATTCCGTCCTGCTTGAACTCCCGAAATCGCGTCTTCCACCACCACTGCACGTTTCGGATCCACACCTAAGGATTTTGCTGCGGCAAGAAAGCCGTCCGGAGCCGGCTTTCCCGAGAGATGTTGGTCGTGGATGACGTTGCCGTCGACTTTCACGGTAAATAAATCTCCGATTCCGGCTGCCTTGAGCACGGCATCGCAATTCTGACTTGAGGTCACGACGGCGACGGCGATGCCTTCCCCGCGGATTTGACGAATCAATGCGACACTTCCTTCGTAGGATTCCACACCATCAGACTCAAGGACCGCGTTGATCAATTCGTTCTTGCGGTTTCCCAGCCCGCACACGGTTTCTGTGTGTGGTGAATCATCCGGAGTGCCTTCGGGCAACTCAATCCCCCGGGACCTGAGAAAATCACGGACTCCATCAAACCGCGGTTTCCCATCCACATAGAGACGATAATCCGTGGCAATCTCAAAGGGTTGAAACGGTTCACCTTTCCGGGACGCCAGGTTCTGCAGATATTCATCGAACATTATCTTCCAACACTTGGCATGCACAGTAGCTGTTGCCGTGAGGACGCCATCAAGGTCAAACAGCACGGCATCAAATTTGTCGCGGGTTATAGGATTAGGTGACTTCCCTCCACTCATGGTTGGTCTTCTTCCCGGCTGAGCGTTGTTGTTTGAGCGACAAAACTTTTCTTGCAATCGCCTTCAGAGTGTTTCAAAACGGACATGGGATGCTTGCCTCCAAATCTCTTACCGGTAAAAAGGATTCGTCAAATGTAGTTTAGTCATCATGCCAGTCTGCACGGTGTGCCGGTGCCGTTTTCCGTGACAAATCCGCTTCCATCTCTTCTGCGTATTTCCCGAAGCACGCAGCTCCGTTACATTTGGCTCTATGGTAAAAAGCTTGTTGACCTGCCTGGAGGTTTTCGGCCTTCCCGTGCCAGGTCTCCAGCGCGGCATCCTGCAGGGCGCGGCCATAGGAAAAGCTGATTTTCCAAGGCTTCGGGGAGGGAAGTTGATTGATGGCATTTAAATGTGCGGTGGCAAGGAGATCATCTTGCCCGCCGGATAAAAAGACGATTCCTGGAACGGCTGAGGGTACATGCCGGCGAAGGCATTGCAACGTGGCTTGTGCAACGTCCTGAACGGAAGCTTGCTTGGAACACTCCTTGCCGGAAATAACCATATTGGGTTTCAGGAGCATGCCTTCGAGGATGATGCTCTGGTCATATAGGGCATTGAAGACCGTTTGGAGGACCTGAGCGGTGACGTCCTCACACCGTTCGATGGTATGGGGACCCTCCATCAGCACTTCGGGTTCGACAATAGGAACAAGACCCTGCTCCTGACAAAGAGCCGCATAGCGACCCAACGCGTGAGCATTGGCCGACACGCAATTTGGACTGGGCAACCGTTCGGTAATCCGAATAACCGCTCTCCATTTAGCGAACCGGGCTCCCATCCCGTAATACTCGCTCAACCTGTCCCGAAGGCCGTCTAATCCCTCCGTCACCTTTTCGCCGGGCGATCCTGCAAGATCCTTCGCCCCTGTATCCACCTTGATCCCCGGGAGGATTCCCGATCGGGTGCAGATCTCCGGCAGGGGAGTGCCCTGGGAGCCTTTTTGTCGAATGGTTTCGTCGTACATGATCACGCCGCTGATAAACTCCGAAGCTCCCGGAGCGGTGACCAGCATTTCCCGGTAGGTTCGGCGACTGTCTTCCGTTGAACTGATCTTCAGGGACTCGAATCGTTTCGTAATAGTTCCGACGGTTTCGTCGGCCGCCAGAATACCTTTCCCTTCAGCGACCAGGGCCTTCGCCGTCGCTTCAAGACTACCGTGTCTCATGGTGTTCCCCTCAAATTTTTTACCAAGCCGAGTTCAATTGGGTTCAGATCAGAAATGATAATGACATAAAGTATCAACAAATAATAGGTCTAGGCTCTGGTGTTGGATATTTTTAACATATAATTAACAAATAAGATCCGCCAGTGTCATTTCCGGTAATGGGACTCATTCGCCTTGAACCAACCATGGCTGTGTCAGGGACTGCCTGTTGAAGGGTGGGACGATAAAGAGTTACAGTTTGGTCTGTTCTCGGAAATTTCTTTGGATCATCAATGTCTAACAAACCTCAAGAAGTCTACGTCATTCGCCACGGGGAAACCGAATGGAGTTTGAGCGGCCAACACACGGGCAGCACCGATTTGCCTCTCACCGACAAGGGTCGAACATTGGCCCAATTGCTCAAGCCCATGTTAGCGAATCACGCCTTTGACTTAATTCTCACCAGTCCTCTTCAGCGTGCCCGTGAAACCTGTCTTTTAGCAGGATTTGGCGAGAAGGCCGAGGTGGACTCCAATCTTGTGGAGTGGAATTATGGACAGTATGAGGGTCTTACTACCGAGCAGATCCATGAAAAAAGGCCCGGTTGGCTGATTTTTACCGATGGCTGCCCTGGGGGAGAAACACCGGAAGAAGTCGGAGCCCGGGCCGATCGGGCCATTGCACGGGCTCGGACGGCAGGAGGTGATGTCGCGATTTTTGCTCATGGCCATATTCTCCGGGTGCTGGTGGCCCGATGGCTCGGGCTGTCGGCGAGCGGGGGGCGGCATTTTCTCCTTCACACCGGCACCTTGAACGTGCTGAGTTATTATCGGGGCATTCCGGCAGTGAAGATTTGGAACGCCCCCATGATTCAAGGATAATACCGCTTAGGCCATCTCCTCCTCGTTCTCTTTTCCCTCAATTGTCTAAAAAAATCAAATCGTTCATACGGATCTCTCATCGGTGCTCACGGTTCAATAAACTATCCTTCTCGTTGATCGTCACGCTTTTTGGCTTGCTTGGGTCGGTTCAAAAAAGCCGCCAGCGGCGTTCTCGCCATTTTCCCGTGCTCACGTACTCAGCGTACGCTCCGCGCGTACAAACGGCTGCGGCCTTGCTGGACGGACCCTTCGGGAAGACTCAGGGCATGCTTTTTTGAACCGACCCGGAGC
>BQIW01000031.1 GCA_021604105.1 Nitrospirales bacterium
ACGATGAGTGGTCGACGGTTCTTGTGAAATGTTTGCAACATAGTAAGTTCCCTAATCAAAAAGAATGGAAAGGACTTTCAACGCGATTTCCCACCTATTGTTGGAGAAATAACTCCAGAGAGTCAATTGACCGTTCCCGGATCTCTCATTTTTTTTCTTTTTTAAATTGAGAGATTCAGCCGCCATTGACCTTCGTCCTGGCAGTTGGATCCAAAATTTCCTAGCCAGATTTCCCCCTTAAATAGGAGCCTATACCCGAATTTGCTTATCACATTCTTGATCGCGTAAGGCTTCGGCTTCTCCAATCATATCACCGAACGGCGATATATCCTGGCCATCGTCAGATTGGTTATGTTTGGAAACCGTGGAAAGCACCTTGCAACCTTGGAAAGCCCAAACAGTTTAAAACGTGATCCCATCTTCAATATTTCCTAAAATTCGGTATGGGCGTCTTACGCACTTACCCCATTTATTTTTTTAAATTAGATTTTCAAAGCTGCGGGACGTAAAATCCTTCAGTAATATTTCCGACATTATGTCGGTGTTTAAAAAAGGATCCGTAATGAACAGTGAAATAGAAAAATTAATTGAAAGAAAAGCTGAAAGCGCCAACCTGGACTATAAAGGAGGGTTTAAGTGGCATAAAGAAAACCGGGATCTACAGTTCGAGCTCCTCAGAGATATCATGGCAATGGCGAACACCCGAGACGGTGGAACAATCATTTTTGGAGTTGAAGATGGTAGCTTTGAATTAAAAGGTGTCAGTGAGGCAATTCGAGACTCTCTTGACCAAACAGATATTGCTCAAAGGCTCCATTGTTATGGAAGTCCCAAAGCCAAGATAGACGTGCAAAAGGCAATCATCTCAAGCAAACACGTTGTGGTCGTAAGTGTGGCCGAATTCGAGGATGTGCCAATTATCTGCACCGATTCTATTAAGAGGAACCAATCTAAGGATTTAATACTTCGTAAAGGTGCTATCTACATTTGCACCTCCGCTGCCACCACGGAGGAGATTTCTTCTGAACAAGACATTAGGGATTTAATTGGACGGGCAATGACAAAACGAGCAGATGAACTGGTACGTAATATCGAGATAGTTATTAAAGGAAAACCCATGGTCCCCACTAAAGAGACCGAGAATTTATATCAAAAGGAAATTCATGAAAGCGACAAATGGCTCACTAGTGTTCTACAAAAGGGGTTCTTAAACAATCCGAGATGGGAGCTTATTGTTTATCCTTCAAATTATGAACCGGAAAGAATCAAGAAATTACCGGAAGTTGAAAATATAGTCAGGGAATGTCAGGTTGAACTTCGAGGATGGCCTTTTCCATATGTTTCCAGTGATGGCGGATCAAGTATCTTTAATTCCGGCTTTAATGGCTTTGTTGACGCCCCAGATATCAGAGAAGGTTTTAGATTTTATCAAAGTGGACTATTCATTTTTAAAAGAACTTTGTGGGAGCACCAGAGGCAATTACAAGGACAGTTTGACAAAAAATGTCTTTCCTTTATCAGTGCAATAGAATCGTTAACTGAATTTTTATTATTCATTTCTCGAATCTATGAGACTCTAGGCAATATTAAATCTTTACATTTGGTTGTAAACTTAATCGGTTGCAGTCAGAGACAACTGGCTTCATTCGATGGTCGTGTCCCTTTCCACGACTGGTATGTGAGTCAAGACGACCTAATTACCTGGGAAAAAGATATCCAAATGATCGAATTACATGCTACCCACAAAGAAATAGCCAGACTCATTTCCATGCATATTTTTCATGTCTTCAATTGGAGGGATGTAAGGGAAGATGTGATCAGAGATTGGCAGGATAGACTTTTAAATCGTCGATTTTAATGAGAATGGCCTTATGACCCTTTCTCTAATTTTCACCCTATCTCTAAACAAAGCCCTACCTTTATTATCATTTAACCTTTGCGACAAAAAGATGTGCTCAGGGCTTGCACTGACACATAACAAGGGAAGCTTCGTGGCGGAACGTAAACATCAATAGCAAACTTTTTACCCTGAAAATTTAAAAGGCATTCTTTCGTTTTCTCCAGTGGTTTACACTATTAATCTTTTCCCGCTATACAAACCAACGTGAACTCCCACAAGACAACCATGATGAGAGCTTTGGGTCTGACAACCCTCTGCCTGTTGTTCCTGCTAGTTCCCCCAGCGACGGCGATGGGGAAGGATGTTGATTGGAAGGCGACCGTAAGCGAGGCCGTCGACACTTTGCAGAACTATCTTCGCTTCGACACGACCAACCCGCCGGGTGATGTCACCGAGGCTGCCGACTTTCTTCAGAAGGTTCTTGAGAAAGAGGGGATCACAGTCACGCGGTACGAAGCTGCACCGGGCAAAATCAATCTGTTAGCCCGACTCAAGGGCACGGGGAAGGCCAAGCCTATCTTACTGCTCCACCATATGGATGTAGTGCCTGCCGATGCCAGTCGCTGGGATGGCGTCGATCCTTTTGGCGGCGAGATGAAAGAAGGCCACATCTGGGGCCGGGGCGCGATCGACATGAAAGGCACCGGTGTACTGCAACTCTACGCCTTTCTGACGCTGGCGCGGCAGAAGGTCTCTCTCGACCGCGATGTCATTTTCATGGCGGTGAACGATGAAGAAATCGGTGGGACGATGGGGACGCGCTATATGCTCGACCACCACTATAACGAACTCGATCCCGAGTATGTTCTGGACGAGGGAGGGTTCGGCAGTCGAGAAATTTTTGTGGACGGGAAGTTGGTTTTCGGCATTTCCGTGGCGGAGAAGCGGGCGCTCTGGCTCCGTCTGACGGCCCACGGCACCGCTGGACACGGCTCACAACCGCATGATCAGAATCCCAATGACACGCTGATGCGTGCGCTCAATCGGCTCTTCAGTTCACCATTTCCGACCATCCCCAATCCGGTTCTTAATGCACTTGAGAGCCAGCTTGGGCCACTTGCACCAAACCGGTTTACGAACGCCATCCGGCAGACGACGATTTCGCTCACCTCGCTCCGATCGGGTGTGGGCGATCCGCCCAAGGCGAATGTCATCCCCTCGCTGGCCACTGCAACTCTCGACGCTCGTTTGCTGCCTGGTATGGATGCCGAAGCTTTTTTGGCAAAGGTGCAGTCCAGACTCGGCGATGAGATCGACGTTGAGGTCATTCACCCCGCAAGTCAGTCCATTGTAACGCCGCATGATACCGCGATGTATCGAGCACTGTCCGGGGCCATCACACGGCACCATCCCGACGCGACCGTCGTGCCGATGATTATTCCTTACGGAACCGATTCGAGGATGTTTCGTCTGCGCGGAGCCAAATGCTATGGCATCCTTCCCCTTTTGCTAAGCACCGAACTCGCCACGTCTATCCATGGTGACGCTGAGCGAATCCCTGTCGACCAATTCGAGACGGGAATCCGTATCTATTACGAGAGCCTGGTTGAAGCCGCCGCCCGCTAACGCTTCGGTTCCCGATCCGAACTCCAGCCCTTTGTTCCCCTTAAGGCGCGAAAAACCCCTGTTTAAGAAAACCCCATACAGAATCGGGTTCAGCAATCCGACTCCAAGTTATTCTGCATTCCTCTCGCACCGTTCACGCACAGGACTTAAGGGCACGGGATTTTGAGGCATAGGGATTGGACTCATCCATGTATGGAGCCAAGGCCTGACGAACTTTTGTCCTGGCGCGGTGTAACAGCACACGCTGATTGGATTCGGAAACGCCCAGCATCCGGCGGAGTTCCTCGGATTCAACCCCCTCCACATCCCGCAGAAGGATCACTTGGCGCTGCAAGGCCGGAAGGGTGTGAATGACGGCATATATCCGCTCGACCATTTCCTTATTCAACAGCTTCCGTTCGGGTGAGGCTTCCGTTTGGGAGGAAATGATTCCGGAATAATTTCCAGGCCACCTCTCTCCTCCAGGCGTAACGGGCAGCGCATCCACCATGTCGATTCCTCCTTGATCGGCATCGGAAGCCTTTTCTGGAAATTCCACGTACCGGCTTTCCCGCACCCCTTGCGTTTTGGCCCGATTGACCAGAATGCGAAAGATCCACGTTTTTATCGACGAGCGCCCCTCAAAGCGATGAATGCCTTTCAGCACCGCCATCCAGGTATCTTGCACGACCTCTTCGGCCACTGCCTCGCTATGCACAAAGGTCAAGGCGACTCGACGTAATGGTGAATGATAGCGTTCGACCAATTCCTGAAAAGCTGTCTCTTCGCCGCATCGAACGCGTTCCACTAAGGCCGCCTCGGCAGGATCGTCTTCCGCGGGACCTTCGTGACGGTCGTGGCCTTCGAATACCCGGAGTGTCGGGGTCGCGACTTTTCTGAGCCGACCTGAAGCGGGTGCACTGAACAGACCATCCATCGATTCTGCTGTGATTGTACTCATGAAATGCTCCTCCATCGAAACCATTTAGGTAAATAAGATCTGCTGAATGAATGACGGACAATTTTTGATGCCACAGCCTTGGGTGATGAGCCGACGAATCATGCGGACCCCATCCTCTCCCACAAAACTCACCGCTGAACAATCAAGCACCACATTGTTGCCTTGAGCCAATAGGCCCTGACATTCGATCTCCACCACGCTGATCCATTCCGATACGATTCGTCCTTCGATTTCCACAGTCGTCGTTCCTTCCTGTGTAGCTTTGACCGTGAGCCGAACCATGAGTCAGGGTCTTTCATTATTTGATGTGAATTGTTTCATACAAAGGGTATTGAGCAACCATCGGGCCAAAAGAAAACCGGCCACTCAGACAGTATCCAAGTGGCCGGTTTCAATGAAGTTTTTTATTATTTGATTGATGAATTTCTGAGCGGTATTCCCAATATTTTTTCCCAATATTTCGTGACGGTCACAACATATTGGGAATCTCTCCTATTTTTTTCTTGTAATTCCCAGCTTCTTCATTCGGGCTTCCAAGGTGGTGGGTTTCAACCCCAGCAGCTCTGCGGCCCCATCCTTTCCACTGACCCGCCAACTTGTCAGTTCCAGGATATCCATGATATGCAGCCGCTCACGCTCCTCCAATGTCATGACAGATGAAACCACCTCGTCTGCCCGCCCACCCGTCGACAATTCGATGGGTTCCAGGGAAGATCCTTCCGTAAGAATGACGGCCCGTTCGATGATATGTTCCAACTCGCGGATATTCCCGGGCCAGGAATATTGCCGCAACGCCGACATCATCGATTCGGGAATCCGGTCGATTTTTTTTCCTAAATTCGTGGCGCATTTCCGCACAAAATATTGCGCCAGGAGCGGAATGTCTCCTTCCCGTTCCCGAAGCGAGGGAAGATGAATCGGAAACACATTCAGACGATAGTACAGATCGGACCGATACTGCCCCGTTCGGGACAATTGCTCGAGATCCCGATTCGTCGCGGCAATGACCCGGACGTTGACCTTAAAGGTTTGCGTCCCTCCGACTCGTTCAAACTCCCCCTCTTGGAGGACCCGTAGCAGCTTCGCCTGCAAATCCAGAGGCAGTTCGCCGATTTCGTCCAGAAAAATCGTCCCTTTGTCGGCCAATTCAAACCGTCCGATTTTTTTGGTTAATGCTCCGGTGAATGCGCCCTTCTCATGCCCGAAGAATTCGCTTTCGATCAAGCCGGCAGGAATGGCGGCACAATTGACTTTGACCAGCGGCTTGGATTTTCGAGGACTCAGGTTATGAATGGCCCTGGCGATCAACTCCTTCCCGGTTCCGGTCTCCCCCGTCACCAGTACGGTCGAATCGGTGGGAGCCACCCGCTCGACATTGCGCAAGACTTTTTTGAGAGTCGTTGACGATCCAATCACCTCCTCAAAATTATGCACACTTTGGATTTCCTCCCGCAGATACGTATTCTGCGCTTCCAGCCTGGCCTTTTCCTGTTCCACGAGGACTTTGTCGGTGATATCCAGAAACATGGTCCGGGTATAGGTCCCGCTGGGATCGGGCCTGGACCACCATTGGATCCAAAGGGGTTTCCCCGTGTCCTTGCGACGCAATTCCAGCACCACCCCACTGGTATCCGTCCCACGTCCAATCGAATCCAATGCCTCTTTCATTCGCTTTTGCGCTTCCGGAGTATCGGGGATAAACGATTTGCCGTACGTCCCTTCCACCTGATCGGGCGTGATGCCCAGGGTATGCATCGCCGCACGGTTCGCCCGGATAAACCTTGAATCCACCCCTTCGTTCACATAGGCAATCGGCGCCTCATCGAATAGGTCCCGCAATTGTTCTTCACTTTCCGCAAGCCTGGCATGGATTTTCTGGCGTTCTAATTCCGCCCCTGCCCTGGCGCCGAAAATTCGAAAGAGCGGAAGCAGCCTGGCATCCATAGGCATGGGTCGCACATCCAACGCGGCCAAGTGCCCCAGCACTTCACCGGCTTGGTTGAGCAACGGAATGGCCAAATAACTTTCGGCCGCCAGATCGATGAGTCCGTTTTCATGGGGAAATAGTTGTTGAATCCGTTCAGGAATATGGCAGATTTCCCCCGCAAGCACTTTTTGGCAGGGGCTATGTTTCAAATCATATTCAAAGTTTTCAATGAAGGCCTCGCCGTTCCAAAAGGCCAGAGTTCTCACTCGACTCGAATCGGCCATGAGTTGCCCCACAAAGGCATACCGGACACCCAGCGCTTTAGCCAGGTTGCATGCCAGTGCCTGGAAAAATTCCCCTCCGGAGGTCGAAGCGGTGCCTTCATCGACGAGCCGCAGGATTAAATCACTTTTCCTGAGGGCTTGGTCCAACTGAACCCGTTCAAGTTCCGCCAACGCCCGAGCGACGAAAATACGCATGATGGAAGCCGTATAGTCCCCATTGGGCATCGGCTTATCATCGAGCACCGCCAAATGCCCGGCCACCTTTCCGGAAGCATTGATGAGGGGAAGGCCGCAATAACTGATGGCTTCCCAGTCTTTAATGACTTGGACACCAGGGTAACAATCGGCCAAACCGTCGGCATGATGGACCACCTGATGAGTCAAAACCACGGCACAGGGACCACCAGCCGGCACCTGGAAACGAGGGACCAATCCGTTCGGTGACCATCCGGCTTTTGAATAAAAACATCCGTCCGCTCGATTGAATTCCGAGAGGTAGGCATATTTCACTCCCAACGCCCTGGCCAGCTCCTCGACCAACGTGTCAAAAAATTTCTCTCCCGTCTGCGCCTCCACCCCTTTGACTACTCGCTGGAGCACTTCGTCCTGGAGCACAGGCACGGGACCGAGGGAAGACAGCTGAGCGGAAGCGGCCGAAGGGACGGACTCTCCCTCAGAGTGCAATGGAGACGTTGTTTGTACCTCAGCCAATACACCCTCCTCTGAAATGGCCATGCGTGAGAAAAACCGGGCCGCCTTGAGTAGGACCCCACCGACGCTATTATCTCCGAGGGGCCGGAGGAAAGGGAATAGATCAGGTGTTGTATTTTCGGCTTCGTATCAGTCCCTTGACGAAATTCTCCTGTGAACCTGCATTCACTTCCGGAACCGGTCAAGGAAAATTGGACGGCCTGATGGGAAATTTCCGGAGGTTGATCCTCCTACCATCCTGGCCGAGGATGGCTTGGCCAGTTTACGGTTTTTTCGTGGTACACTAGGCGTGAAGATCGTGGGAGAAAATGAAAATTGTGGAACGGAGCAGGGAGGCTCGACTATACTCGTTGGACGACCCAATGATCTCTTCTCCGGCAGGCCTGTTTTGGCGACGAACCCTTCACCCACCTTTGTGACACACACATTGCCAACATCTCAGAATATGCTTCAGGTATGGGAGCCTGGGTACATCCCGAGGTCGGACCTGGGATTTTCCCGTGAGCTGATGGTATGGATCCCGAACGGACATGTCCTGCAAATTATCCAACGATAACCCGTCAAGCATCTGTTCATAGGGAGCCCCATCCATGTCCAAAAGCACATCTCACCTGACCATCGAGGAAGAACGCTTAGAAGAATCAAAAAAGCGGACCGTGCATTGGAAACGGTGGGGCCCCTATCTGAGTGAACGCCAATGGGGCACGGTCCGTGAGGATTACAGTCCGAATGGGGAAGCCTGGGAAGATTTCTCCCATGACCAGGCCCGCTCCCGCGCCTATCGGTGGGGCGAGGATGGCATCGGTGGCATTTGCGACCGCCACCAGCAGATTTGCTTTGCGCTGTCGCTCTGGAACGGAAAAGATCCGATTCTGAAGGAACGCCTGTTTGGCTTGACCGGGAACGAAGGCAATCATGGGGAAGACGTCAAGGAGTATTACTTTTACCTGGACTCCACACCGACGCATTCCTACATGAAGTTTTTGTATAAATATCCCCAGCACCCCTTTCCCTATGCCCAATTGATCGAAGAAAACCGGAAGCGGAGCAAACACGATTGGGAATATGAGTTGCTGGATACGGGTGTGTTTGATGACAACCGGTATTTCGACGTGTTTCTCGAATATGCCAAAGCGACACACGAAGACATCCTGATCCGGATTACCGCCCATAACCGGGGGCCGGATTTTGCAGAACTTCATGTGTTGCCGACCATCTGGTTCCGCAACACCTGGTCCTGGACGCCGCATGCTCCACGTCCCACTCTCAATCGGGATCAGGAGCTTAGCGATGCACAGGCCATCCACCTGGACCATGAACAATACGGATCGCGATGGCTGCTATGCGAAGGCACTCCGGACATGCTCTTTACCGAAAATGACACCAACATGCACCGGCTCTATGGCGTGCCCAACGCCAACCCGTATGTCAAAGACGGAATTAATGACTATATCGTCGCGGGTACACAAGGGACGGTGAATCCGGCACAAGTGGGAACGAAGGCTGCGGTCCATTATTATCCGTTGATTGCCCCCGGACAAAGCATCACTTACCGACTGCGATTGACCAACCTCCCTCCGACCGAGGGCCAGTTGGGCGAAGAGTTCGAAACCATATTCCCGGCACGCCAACAGGAGGCTGATGAATTTTTTGCCAAACGACTCGGA
Source organism: Nitrospirales bacterium (assembly GCA_021604105.1). Taxonomy (GTDB): domain Bacteria; phylum Nitrospirota; class Nitrospiria; order Nitrospirales; family UBA8639; genus Nitrospira_E. Next base: position 8,996 of record BQIW01000031.1, read on the forward strand.
ACGTGCCATTCCGCCGATGCGCAAAATGTTCAGCGTCAGGCATTTGCGGGGATGCTGTGGAGCAAACAGTTTTATCATTTTGACGTCCGCACCTGGCTGGCCGGCGACCCCACAGGACCGCCGCCTCCCGCAGGGCGAAAAAATGCCCGGAACACGGATTGGAAGCACCTCTATAATGAAGACATTATTTCCATGCCCGACAAATGGGAATACCCGTGGTTTGCGGCCTGGGACCTTGCCTTTCATTGCGTGCCCTTAGCCCTGGTGGACCCGGACTTCGCCAAGGATCAACTCCGGTTATTGGTCAGAGAATGGTATATGCATCCCAACGGTCAAATTCCGGCGTATGAGTGGGCGTTCGGCGATGTGAATCCGCCCGTCCACGCCTGGGCCACCTGGCGGGTGTATAAAATTGAAAAACGCATCAGAGGCAAAGCCGACCGGGTGTGGTTGGCCAAGATTTTCCATAAACTCCTGCTCAACTTTACCTGGTGGGTCAACCGGAAAGATGCCGATGGCCGGAATATTTTTCAGGGAGGGTTCCTCGGACTGGATAATATCGGCCTCTTCGACCGGTCCGCGCCGCTTCCCACCGGCGGATATATTGATCAATCCGACGGCACCAGCTGGATGGGCATGTATTGCCTGAATATGCTGGCCATTGCCCTGGAACTGGCACGACACGATCCATCTTACGGTGATGTGGCCAGCAAGTTCTTTGAACATTTTGTTTACATCTCGCACGCCATCAATCACATCGGCGAAGGCAATCACGAGGCCTCCCTATGGGATGAGACCGACGGCTTCTATTATGACATGTTGCATTTCCCGGACGGCCACCATAAACAAATGAAGGTCCGGTCTATGGTAGGACTGATCCCGCTCTTTGCCGTTGAGACGTTGGAACCGGAAGTCGTGGATGCCTTGCCGGGCTTTAAACGGCGCCTATTGTGGTTTATCGAAAACCGCCCTGAATTCCGACGTCATGTCTGCTCAACCAGCCTGCCGGATGGGAGTGTCCGCCGGATGCTCTCCATTGTGGATCAGGAGCAACTCCCTCGTGTCATGAAGTACATGTTGGATGAAGAGGAATTTCTTTCCACATATGGCATTCGAGCCTTATCCAAATACCATCAAGACCATCCCTATGTGCTCCATGTGAATGGACATGAACATCGCGTGGGTTATGAACCGGCGGAATCCCTGACCGGTTTGTTCGGCGGCAACTCCAATTGGAGAGGACCGATTTGGTTTCCAGTGAATTTTCTGCTGATCGAATCGTTACAAAAATTCCATCATTTCTTCGGAGATCATCTCACCGTGGAATGCCCGACCGGCTCAGGATCGCAACAGACATTATGGCAAGTCGCGGCGGACATTTCCCGTCGCCTCAATCGTCTCTTCCTTCGTGATCCTTCGGGACATCGACCCGTCTTCGGGGGAGTCGCTCTGTTTCAGCAGGATCCGCATTGGCGGGATTACCTGTTATTCCATGAATATTTTCACGGGGACAACGGGGCGGGATTAGGCGCCAGCCACCAAACGGGATGGACCGGCCTGGTCACCAAACTGTTGGAACAATCAGGAGAATAGGATATGTCTCCCGACCGGAGGCAACACCACCAGGATTCCCCACCTCCCCTACCCACCTCTATCCTGCCACAGGTGGTGGATGTTGGCAGAGAGATGTGCGGCGATGTGTGGCTGGCCGAACGCCGGGAATGGCTCGTCACCAACGGCATCGGAGGATTCGCCTCCGGCACCGTGGCGGGTTCCCTGACCCGACGGTATCACGGCCTGCTCATCGCCGCCCTCACGCCACCCCTCGGCCGCACCTTATTAGTCAGCAAACTGGAAGAGACCGTGAAATACCGGGAGCAGACGGTACAACTTTCGACGAATCATTGGGATGGAGGCACGATTGCGCCAACCGGGTTTCTATATCTAGAGCGGTTCCGTTTGGAAGGCACCACGCCGGTCTGGACGTTTGCCATCGCCGACGCACAATTGGAAAAACGCATATGGATGGAACCGGGGGAGAACACCACGTACGTGCAGTACTCCTTCACCAGAGGATCACTTCCGATTCGCCTCAGTCTGCGCGCCTTCATCAATCATCGGGATTATCACGGGACAACACTGAACACCCTCCCGGAATTTTTCACGACTCCCATCCCCCATGGTTTACAGATTCTCCCTTCAGAAGGCTCTCCATTTTTCCTATCCGCATCGGATGGATCGGTTGAAGCCGTCAATACGTGGTATCATAATTACGATCTGCCTCTCGAACGCGAACGCGGACTTCCCGATCGCGAGCATCATCTGCACATCGGCACGTGGAACCTCGACTTGAAACCGGGCGAAGAGATCGTCTGGATGGCCGGCACCCGTCTCAAGCCGTCGGGACCCGCGACTTCGCATTTCGAATCACGCCGACGTCATGAAGTAGCAGTGCTTCAATCGGACCGGACCGCCAAACACTCACCCCTGCAGTGGCCGGACTGGATCCAACAGCTCACACTGGCCGCGGATCAATTCATTGTCTCACGTCCCCTGCCACCCCACGACACCGGCCATACGATTATTGCCGGGTATCAATGGTTTGGAGATTGGGGCCGGGACACGATGATCAGCCTGCCGGGACTTACCCTGACCACCCAGCGCTTTGACGTCGCACGCAGCATCCTGTCGACCTTTGCGCAATATACCAATCAAGGCATGCTGCCCAATCGCTTTCCCGACGCAGGGGAGGAACCGGAATACAACACCGTTGATGCCACGCTCTGGTACGTTGAGGCCGTCCGCCAATATGTGGACGCCACCGATGATCGCGCCTTTCTTAAAACGATCTTTCCCGTGCTTGTCGAGATGCTGGGGTGGTACCGCAAGGGCACCAGGTTTGGAATCGGTATGGATCCCGCCGATCACTTACTTCATGCCGGAGAGCCGGGCGTACAGCTCACCTGGATGGATGCCAAGATCGGAGACTGGGTCGTGACTCCGCGGGTCGGCAAACCGGTCGAGATCAATGCGCTGTGGTACCAAGCCTGGCTCACCCTGGGCCAATTGGCCAGGACCTTAACAGAGCCACACGAAGAATTTCTGCACACAGCCAAGGCCATCCACACATCTTTTCAACGGTTCTGGGACGAACCCTTACACCGATGCTATGACGTGCTGGACGGACCACATGGCCATGATCCGGCCCCACGCCCCAATCAATTGTTCGCCGTGTCGTTACCCAACAGTCCGCTCACCTACAAACAGCAACATGCTGTCGTGGATTATTGCGCTCAACATCTTTACACCTCTTACGGGTTACGCAGCCTGGGGCAGGAAGATCCGCAATTTGAAGGACAGTATGCAGGAGATATCCGGCAGAGGGATGGCGCCTATCATCAAGGCACCGTCTGGGGCTGGCTACTCGGTCCTTTTGTGCTCGCCCACCATCGAGTGTATCGCCACCCCGAAGCGGCTCTCTCGTATCTCAACCCGATGGCTCATCATCTCAACGATTACGGACTGGGAACCCTGGGGGAAATCTTTGACGGGCAACCGCCATTCGCTCCACGTGGATGTATCGCCCAAGCCTGGACCGTTGCCGAAGTCCTCCGCGCCTGGCATTTCATTCACCCGTCCACCAACAAGCATAGAACGGCAACACACACGCCTCAATAATAAAACAATCCTGCCAGTTTAGTTTCCACTACAGTTATCATTCTGATCCACGGGAGACTTGTCTCCTCGATCATTCCTCCTAGAATTGTCATTCTGAACCACTTCCCATTTTGTCATTCTGAGGCCATGCCGAAGAATCCAGCCCAGCCTGAAGATGCCCTTGTCTCCCAGAATTTCTCCTTCGTCATCCCGACATCCATAATAAGGGACCCATCTATTGCATTTGTCGATCCTGCTCGCCTTCGCCAGGAATTTTCTTCTTCCATAACCCCATATTTCCCACACCCGTCACGTCAGAGTTGCACGTGATCAAGAAATTTGGACACCACGCTGACCGCTTCCCGAAGCTCATGCATATTCTCGGATGGATCATGATAGATCCAGATTTTCGCTTGGAGGAGATGCAGAAGTCCGAGCACGCGGTCCGACCTACTGTTGCTCAAAGACCAGACCACCTCCGTGAGTACCGGAAACTCAATGTCATCGGGTGAGGCCATCGTATCCACCGCTTCCGCCAGATACTCCACCATCGGTTCAAACGCGGCCCGATTTCCCGTGGTGCCATAAATCCTGCCAATCCCTCTGGCTGCGGACGCCTGAATCATAGGCAACTGGTTCCGATCCTGAAACAACGCCACAAGGTGAGGCAACCCTTCCTCCCCCGCAGATGCCAGAGCCTCAATCGCTTCAACAGGAAAATGCTGCCGTTGGATAAATGTCAGCAGGCTGGGAAGAAATGTGGAGGTGGAAAAACCTGCCAACTGTTGGACAATAAGTTGTTGGTGAGCCGGTTGGGTTTCAGGATCCAACAGGAGCGAGGCTAACCGTGAGGCATGCCCCCAGTCAGCCATGACCAAAAACGGAAATTCCGATTGTGCCACCTCTTGAAGCAGCGAGGTAAACACGGCACTCTCTTCAAAGGCTTCCCCGGACTCACGAATCCTGAACGTCTCATCAGAAGAAGGAGCCCGGACCTCCGTGAGCCAACCCAGGTCTGCACCATTCAAACGATATCGGAAGCGGCAGGCCGGACCATTCCACAGGCGATCCGGGGCCTCCTCTAATTCTGCATCCCCACCGCCAGGTGTGGTTCCCACAAACCGTTTTCGCTCCTCACAAAACACGCGAAACTCGACATCATGCGACGCCACGGAATCGCTCACAACCGAAAACCCCAGATCTTGAAACCGTTTCGCAACCAGAGCATGCAATGCCTCTGACTGGGCAAGCCCCTCCTCCGTCCTGACGCTGGAAGTGAGCAGAATGATACGGATTTGAGCTAACTGCGAGATCTGTTCAGAGGAAAGATGCACCCGCCGGGCCATTCCGTCGGAAAGTCCGGTGACGAAGACCAGTACACACAAACAAAAGAGCACTCGACGCATGGACGCTCTCCTGGAAAAAGGTTGGAGGGGCTAGTACCCCAGACTTACAACATCTTCGTTCCAGGGGAACCGGCGTATCCGGCACACACACCGCCACCTCCCCGTTGACCGGAGGCAATAATCAGATGACCATATATTCGGACATCACCGGACCGATCAGCTTGGGCGCCAAACTGACAACCGCCACAATCCGTTTTCTCTACAGCTCCTCCCATTGGGACAGATGCGTGTTCTGCGCACGCGATGGCTTCATGCCGATTTCCCCGACAAAGCTTCCAATTGCAAGAGGTAGGCCGGTTTTCTGGCCGCAGGAAAAAGCTCTGCGCTGACCATACACCCAACCCGCATTTCAACGGTGGTGAATTCAGTCCGGGACATATTCTGCACCTCACCCTCCTGACCAAACCTCAATCCCCTGGCCTCATTTCTGATCATCCAGGGCTCTCCTCTCCCGGTTTGGATCGGTGTCAAAAATCCCGTTACTCCAGGATCGAATCCAGGAAAAAGTCATGTCGATGACAAACGTGAACCACCCTTCTCCCTCGAAAATCCATTAGTGAGCCTCGTTGATCTCATGAATTTTCAAGGTTTCAATCTCGCAGGTGACCCCATGGTCGCACAAAATTCGAGTAACTCCTAAGTTTCCCGTCGGCAGAAAATCTCGTACCAAAGCATTAAAGCATTTTAGTCTTTGGCAGGAATCTCTCGTCCAATCATTCCCCCAAAATCCATCTGTACATTAATGTAAGGGTTGGCTATTCTGAAATCTAAAAATAAGAGGAATTCCACTGGCTGGCTCATGGCAAACAAATCCCCCACAAAAACAAAAAAGAACAGCACTACACGATGATCGGCTTCGAACAGAAGCTCAGGCCCGCTGTCGTCGCCCCCTGCGCGACACACTACTGTCAAGCTCATCTTCGGTGAACTGCGAGTGCCCAATGTTGAGTCAAAAAGGAGTTTATCCACGTGAATGATTGCATCCATATTTATTGTGACGAATCGTGTCATTTGGAATGTGATCGCCAAAAAGCCATGGCGCTTGGAGCCACCTGGTGTCCAGCTTCTTATCGAGCTGCACTCAGCCGAAAAATAAAGGCTATACGAAAACGATTTGGCCTCTCGCCAGTCTTTGAGATTAAATGGACGAAGGTCTCGCCTGGTCGTCTTGATTTTTATTTGGCTTTGATTGATCTATTTTTCGATGAACCGCTACTTCGATTCCGAGCCGTCGTGGTGCCGGACAAGTCATTATTGGATCATTTTCGATTCAATCAGTCTCATGACGATTTTTACTATAAAATGTGGTACCTGCTCTTGACACATTTAGTGGATGACAAACATTCATTTCGTGTTTTTCTCGATATTAAAGACACTCACGGACAGGAGAAAGTTCGCAAACTACATGAAGTACTCTGCGATTCACACTATGATTTTGATAGGCAAAAAATTTCAGACATCGAGCAAGTACACTCACACGATGTACCTTTGTTGCAGATAGCAGATTTGCTGACTGGGGCCCTTTCACATTTGCATCGAGACATCCATGGTTCCCCGGCAAAACAAGCCATTATTAATCAAATACGCAAAAAAAGTGGACATAATCTCTTGTTCTCTACCCCACCTCGTGTTGAAAAGTTTAATGTTCTCGTTTGGCGCTCCAAGGATAATGCATGAATGACCCACCGAGGGTATTTCCGTTTCAAGGGGAATGGGAAACTTATGTGGACTCAATTTACAAGGCGTTTCTTGACTCTTTTGTACGGACCGATCTCCAGTTTCGTGGCTGGCGAGTTACAGCTCAACGGCACCCCGAAACACTCGGGAAGGGATTTAGTTTTTGGCATACGATCTCGGAAGCATCGGATCGAAAAAACCGGAACGAGGTCGACCGAATCCCCGACTTCCGAAGATGTGAACGTATTCTCTGGATTCGCTGGATTATCGAGAATGCCGATAACCAGGGATTCCACTGGTGGGAAAACCGGCGTGGCCAGAATACGCATGTTGTGATTTGGGCAAAAGACTACGACTTTGCGGTCATCCTTGGTAAACGCAATAATTACTATGTTTTGAAGACCGCCTACGCAGAAATCAAACCACATAGGCAGCGAACTTTCGAAAATGAACTGAAGGCCTATTGGAAGGCTCAAAAAAGCTGAAGCCCCTTGGCATTGCTGCCAAAGGGCTTCGGATGCTCCTTCTACACATGGTAGATGAGACTATATACATTATAGTTATCGACGGATCGTAAAGCAAATTGAGTGTTTCTCAAAATATTACTTCTTCCTGAGTAAGGGAGCCGATATTCTTCATTATACTTTATTCACCATATTTCAGAATTCCCAACACAAGCCTATATAAACAGATTGAATATTAGCCTCCATTATTCGAAATATCTCTTTAATAATCCCCCGAAGGAAAAATAGGGCAATATGTAAGATGGGAATTTCTAAAGAATTTCAAGTCTGCAAAGCTCTGCCCCTGACAGTCAGGTGCGGGGCGATGTGTGGCTCGAGCAGGAGACGGTCCGACTGACAAAGCGGCAGATGTATGATCTCTTTGATTCCTCCATCGACAACGTCGGCCTGTACCTGAAAAATATCTTTGCGGATGGGAAGTTGGAGGAAGCCGCAATTACCGAGAATTTCTCGGTAGTTCAATCTGAAGGCCACCAGCGCCAACTGCTAAGGATTTCTTAATCCTTCAAACCTGAAGGAAAATGGCCAATACGCTGTAAACCCGGAGACGTTATAATCAAGGCGCAATTCAGTCTGTGCAAATTTTTCACAAACTGACGTGGTCAGGAAAATCAACCAGAACGATTTGATGCTCCAGCTGATCCTCATTCTGCTGGGAAGACAGGGCAATGAATCCCTTTACCGAATCCGTGGTTGAAGATACCGCACTCGTAGCCATGACCCTGATGATCGCGGAAAGCCGCCCAGAAGAAAAGGACGTGTTGGTGCGCATCGTCATGCACCTCCTCTGTGAATACGATCCAGTATGAGCACCGACACAGCAACCACTGCCTGCCCCGATTGACACACAAGACCTTGGACGGCGATGCTATGAGAGAATTGGCTGGACGGTACCAATTTTTTATTTTCACATTTTGAAAGGAAATCATGACCATGAATCTGTTACGCATGATAATCGGCGTCTCTTTGAGTGTTGTGCTTTTCGCGGGGATCGGCTTGGCCACAGAACCGGCCGAAGTGGAGAAATACGTGAAGGCCCGTATTGAGATCGGCGAGATGATGACGAACTACTTTAAGGGTGGAAAGGGATACGGGGACGGTCAACGCCCCTCGCCGGAGGCCATGAAAGAAATGGGCGCAGATATCAATTCAAAACTCAGTGCGTTATTGGCAAAGCATGATTTGACGATTGAGGAATACCGCCAACGCAGTCCTGAGGTCTTTGCCGATGATGCGGCCGTGAAGGGGTATCTCAATGCGCATCCCGATCTGAAGGCTCGCTACGATGCCCTTCCACTGGGCAGCATGAAAGGCGGGAGCACAGGCCGGGGGTATTGAGAGCCCATGAATTTTAAACCGGATTCTCTCGGTCAAAAAAGCCCATTCCCGTACTATCGAAACACAAGTACACGGGAGCAGAACGGTTCTTAATCCTGGCCAAATGAGGCGGGCAATCAATTGAATTCGCCGTCTCTATGTGTATGTGCCAGAGAGTCTGATAACAGGGGAAAGCGGGCGGAGCATCATTCGCTAGCCGACGTTTCCTCCGGAACCCTTTAAATTGAGGTCATGACATTATATGAATGATGAGCAGCCGGCGACGGTCTGCGCCAGCCTCATAAACAGTATGCACAGCCTCCAACTCTCCACAGTCGGGGTGGACGGCATTCCCCACTGCAGCTATACGCCCTACTTGCACCGGGCTCCTGGCCACTTTTACATCTTTGTCAGTCAACTGGCCGCACATACCCGTCACCTGCTGACAAACCGGACTGTCGCCATCATGATCATTGCCGATGAACAGTCGACGTCACAGATTTTCGCCAGGACGAGGGTGCATTACGTATGTGAGGCCACACCTATCCCGCCCGATCATCCCGAATATGAGTCTGTGCTGGACGACTATCAGAAACGGCATGGCAAGATGGCCGGCCTGTTACGGCAACTCCCGGATTTTGTTCTGTTTCAACTGGATACGAAGAGTGGGCAGTTTGTGATGGGGTTTGGCAAAGCCTACACGCTGGCCGGAGAAAATTTGTCGGTCTTCGAACATTCCCGCACGGGATAGCGAGATTAATGAGGCTGTTGAAAAAAAGCCGCCAGCGGCGTTCTCGTCATTTTCCCGTGCTCACGTACTGGAAGTACGCTCTGCCCGCAAAAATGACTGCGGCCTTGCTGGACGGACCCTTCGGGAAGACTCAGGGCATGCTTTTTTGAACCGCCCCGAGGTCTCTGATATGCAACGTGGCTGGGGGTCAATATGCTCTTGGAAATTATTATTATTCAACACTCCCTTAATCAATAGCCTCCTGTGATCCCTTATGGGACGTGAACTAGATACGTAGGTGAAAAACGATCTGCAACCGACCCAGCAAATTCCACCTCAGAGGACGCCGGGGTAATCGATCGTTTAACAAAACACTGGCCGTCCTCTATTCCAGCCCTAAACGCGTCTCTGTACTTTACAGGAGAGTAAGGGTTCGCTATTCTTGCCAAGGACTGAAGACACCTTCCCGATAACTGTTCAGGGAACTCTCCATCACACAAGCGATCGTCATGGTGCAACCTCGGCCTTGGTAGCCCGGGCTTTGGTCCTCTGGCTAGAGCCACGGCTCCTCCTGGATCCTCCCCCTCACAAGGATAGCGGACTCCATCGGACGGCAATCCGTACATTTCATATACGTGTAAATTTCCTTCCTGCGTGCTCCCTCGCGGGCGGAAATCACACGAAGGGAGAGGCTTGAATGGATACCCTGGAGAACCGACACGAGCAACTTGTTCAAGGGAAAAACACATTTATTAAGCGGGATGTGAATAATGGAGAACACTATACGGCGGAACAATGGAAAAGCAGATTTCATGTGCAAGGATACGGAAAACGTATATGCATCTGATGAACCATATGTAGAGCGCTTTCGCATAGAAAGCACCACGATCACCAACACCAACCATTGAATATCAGGAAAACACCATGACCAAATTAGCGAAGAGTGAGTATTTTAATCCCTGGCATCATGCCAGCCCAGGAGACCAATTACCCGAGTTCGTGAATGGAATTATTGAGATTCCCAAAGGCACGAGAGCCAAATATGAATTAGACAAAAAAAGTGGTCTGCTGATACTGGACAGAGTCTTATACTCTTCCGTGTATTATCCCGCCAACTACGGATTTATTCCGCAAACGTATTGTGAAGATAAGGACCCCTTGGATATTCTTGTGATTTCACAAATTGATGTCGTCCCGATGTGTATCGTGCCGGCCAAAGTCATTGGAGTCATGCGCATGCTGGATAACGGAGAGGCGGATGACAAAATCATTGCGGTTGCGGCAGGCGATCCCAGTGTGAGTCACATTAAGGATATTTCAGAATTGCCACTGCACTTTATCTCCGAATTGCGCCATTTCTTTGAAGAGTACAAGACTCTTGAACATAAAGCAGTGGTGGTGGAGGAGTTTTTAGAGAAACAAGTGGCTCAAAACATTCTGAATCAGAGCCTTGGGATGTATAGAGATATATTTTAAAACTCCGCGTTGCCAGATTGCCCCAAGTGCCGACAGTCCGGGCATGGTCAATTGAACCTCCCCGGCCTTCGGCTCATACGGGACACATCACACATGAGAGGAACCTCGCTGCCAGTAATCAGTAATTTTCCGATGCTATATTTCACACTGCAGGATGGAGCAGGACCTTGACCCAGCCATTATCCTGCGCATCAAAATGCCGATAGGCTTTCGGTCCATCCCGAAGAGGCAACTCCTGAGTGACGAGGAATGAGGGTTTGGCTTTGCCCACCTCAATGAGATTGCATAATTGACGATTGTATGTTTTGACATTGGCCTGACCGGTTCCTATCCGCTGCCACTTGGACAAGAAAAGGCCCCAGTCAAATGCCGACTGTCTTTTTTGAGTCAGGGCTTCTGATGACTTCGGATCCTCAGGTAGGAACACACCCACCACACCAATTCGACCTGTCGCGCGCACCGATCGTACAAGATTATTCATTGTGATATCGGCCTGTTCATGACTTTGGGGATCGTGTGCATGGTGTCCCAGGCATTCGCAACCCGTATCCGCGCCCTCGCCGGCAGTCAGGTCCAGGATCTGATCTACCGGGGAAACTCTCGAGTCATCGATGGGAATAGCACCGATTTTCTCTGCCAGTCGTAATCGATCGGGGTGACGGTCCACAATCATGACCTTACTGGCACTTTTGAGGATGGCCGAGTAGGCGGCCAGGAGCCCCACCGGTCCCGCGCCATAGATGACGACCGAATCGCCGGGCCGGACACCGGCCATCTCAGTCACATGGTATCCGGTCGGAAAGATGTCTGACAGCGTCACATAATCGGCTTCTTTCTCCTGCGCATCTTCAGGCAACCGCAAACAGTTAAAATCACCGTACGGCACGCGGAGGTACTCTGCCTGTCCACCTGGATAAGGACCCATTCCCGCACAGCCATAGGCTCCACCGGCTGTTCCTGGATTAACCGTCAGACAGAAGGCGGTCAACCCTCTCTCGCAGTTTTGGCAATATCCGCAACTAATATTAAAGGGCAGGCAGACACGCTCGCCAACCTGCACCTGTGCAACATGAGGGCCCACCTCGATCACCTCGCCAAGATTCTCGTGCCCGAATATTGTGCCCGGCTCAATGGGCATCCGTCCTTCATACATATGTAAATCGGAATCGCAGATATTGGTCGTGGTCATTTTCACCAACACATCCGTTGGGTGCTCGATTTTGGGATCAGGCACTTCCTCCATACTGACATCATGAGGTCCGTGATAGACAAGGGCTTTCATGGCTTCGTTCCTCCTATGATAATAGGTGAAACTCCCAACATTCATGGTTGAGCCCCAGCGACCGGCGGTCCGTGGACCACATTTACCCGGCAGGCCAAGATTTGAAGTTGGGCTGAATAGGGTAGAGAGGTATTAGAGAGGAAAACGGCAGAAGGGGACACTGAGAAGAACCCTGGCTGACAAACTTTCAAGAGACTCACCTCTCTCTGTGCGTTCTTCCAGGAGTCTTCCGCATTTTAGATAAAATACAGAAAAAAATGAAGGTTTTGGCCATTGTCCTCTAACAGACAGGACTGAGAAGATTCGGGGAAGATCATGAAGGCCGTCCATGCACGCTTGGCATGGAATGATCCTGATAAGAATTCCCGGGCGAAAATTCTGCTTAGGGAGACAAGTTACCAATGTTGGAGGCGTGAATGAAGGACCAACCATTTCTCACAGACGTACAAACTTTACGTAAACGCGCAAGAGAACATATCGAAAAAGGCGCGGTGACGCCCGGGTATGCAGCCGACCGTGACACGGTCATTAAGCTCCTCAACGAAGCCCTGGCAACTGAAATTGTCTGTGTTCTCCGGTATAAGCGGCACTATTATATGGCGTCCGGCATTCATGCTCAGAGCGTGGCGGCGGAATTTCTCCAACATGCCAATGAAGAACAAGGCCATGCCGATCAACTGGCGGAGCGGATTGTCCAACTCGGCGGCGAACCGAATCTCTCACCTGAAGGAATGCTCATGCGCAGTCATTCCGAATATGTGGAAGGCACTTCCCTGATCGACATGATCAAGGAAGATCTGGTGGCCGAGCGCATTGCCATTGATAGCTATCGGGAAGTGATCAACTATCTAGGCACCCACGATTCAACATCGCGCCGAATGTTGGAGGGCATTTTGGCTGTCGAGGAAGAGCATGCTGATGACCTTGTCTCACTTCTGGAGGAAATGGGATCCTGACAGTTGGCTATGATAGAGGCAAAAAACCGTGACATTTGGATCGTCATCCTTATGGGGGTCTCGGGCTCGGGGAAAACGACTGTCGGGCAACTCCTGGCCGGAAGTCTCGGCTGGTCATTTTACGAAGGCGATGATTTCCATTCCCAGGGGAATGTGTCCAAAATGCTTGCTGGGGTTCCCTTGAGTGATGAAGACCGGGTTCCCTGGCTTTCTGCGATCCATCAACTCGTTCACGAGCTGATACGCAAATCGCAGCGGGCGGTGATTACGTGTTCCGCGTTAAAAAAAACATACCGGAAGTTCATCACTGAAGGGCACCCCCACGTCGCCGTGGTGTATTTGCGAGGCAATTACGCAGTGATCCACTCACGCCTGCGGTCACGACCTGACCACTTTATGAAAGCCGACCTGTTAGCCAGTCAGTTCAGTGTGCTTGAGGAACCGCACGAAGCACCCTCCATTGACGCTTCGCAAGCGCCCGAAGTCATTGTGGAGCAAATTAAAGGAATGCTGCATTTACATCCTCGGAGTCAACCCTGCCATACTCCGATACGACAAGCTGCCAATGATAATGACATTGATCCCGGATGAAGAGGAATCCATGATGTGGAAGGCCCCTTGACGTCGATCAGAGAGTTAGGACATTCGGGGGGATTGGTCTTTTTCCTTTTTCCACTTATACCAGATCGTTTCATTGCTCCCATGCGGATAAATTAATCGCTTCAGCGCAATGTAGGGTCGCCACAAATAGCGGTGATATCGTCTATTTAAATCCGATCGCTGCGCCAACTGCTGTTCATTCTCGGATAACATCTGCGGTTGAAACGTGTGTTTGTGTTTATACAGATGATAGAGATCTTCTCGAATCAACCGTTGGAAGACCTTCTCAGTCAGCGCGCCCACCCAACCCTGTCGAACCGGAACAGGCAGACAAATTTGAAAATCGATGAGATAGGGCTTTCCCTCGGTTGAACAAATGATATTACCCCGTTTATTCAAGTCCGCATAGAAAATGCGCCGCCGGTGAACCGCCTGAACAATGACCCGTAATTGGTCAAAAAAGTCCGGAGCCAGCGATGTGGCATATCTGGCCATGGCCGGATCTCCCACCACCAGGTTGAATTGTTCCTGGATGCGCCTTTCAATTTCATGAAGCGTGTGCCCCTCAATAAATCGATGAAAATACCCTCGTTTCCCATATCGCGGACCTAAAGCGGGAATGCCCGGGAGATCAGACACCATCTGATAGATGCGATATTCCCGCCTGGATATCCACCCCGTCAGGGGGCGAAACAGCCAACCCAGCACAAAGCGAAAGTCGCTCAGCTTAAGCACATACCCTTCATTTGCCTGGTTCTTATAGAGGAGGTTACGAGAAAAGAAGTCATCTTTCAAAATGCGCTGAAAGGCATAGCGTTGCCCTTCAATCATAACGTGGGATGGATAGGCAGGCATCAGGCTTCCCGCACTGACATCGAACTCCCTACTCCTTGCGAGATGAAGCAACCCAGTGAAGATTGGAACAACGGGCCTGTTGAAAAAAGCCGCCAGCGGCGTTCTCGCCATTTTTTCGTGCTCACGTACTAAATGTACCCTCCCGCGCGAAAAAACGGCTGCGGCCTTGCTGGACGGATCTTTTTGAACCGACCCGGAGCCTTAAATGAGTAATCTTATCCTAGGCAAATTTGCCCTTGAAAATCATTAGTATTCAATACTCCCACAATGTACCTCAAATGAATGATATTTTCATCCATTTCGAGATCTTCAGAGCTACCCCAGGATGCCTGATGGTGGGGAATGGATACGGTTCGGGGTCAGCGCAGTAAGTACGCTATCAACCAAGAAACGGCCTACTCAGACACTGGGAATGATGATCCGGACTAGCCTTATTCGAGTTCTCAAGGTATAAATAGGAAACTCATCTGATCGGGACACGTACGGGCCTGTACGAAGCCTTTGTGGCACAGGTTATTTGCCTTCGGACAGCGTGTTGTGCCCAAGGAATGAATCAGCAATACCCAGGCTTTTCGCCGAGAAGGAGAACATGCCCTATCAGCCCATCGAAAATTACGGCCTGATCGGAAACATGCAGACGACCGCACTGGTCGGTATGAACGGGTCCATCGATTGGTTCTGCTTTCCCTATTTCGACTCTCCCAGCGTGTTCTGCGCGATCCTGGATGATGCCAAGGGGGGACGGTTTAAGATCGCTCCCGTTCCAGACGGCGTCAAATCCAAACAGTACTATTGGCCCGACACCAATGTTCTCGTGACCCGGTTTCATACTCCTGCCGGAGTCGGGCGAATAATCGATTTTATGCCGGTCGGATTCCACCCCTCCAACTATATCCGACACGGTTTGATCCGCCGGGTACAAGCCATCAGAAAATCGATGACCTTTCGTCTCGAATGCCGTCCGGCATTTAATTATGGTCGTGATACCCATACCCTCACGATGGCCAAAGATGGGGTGCGCTTTCAATCTCCGGGCCTGACGCTTCGACTTGGATCCACGGTTCCACTGACGCAGGACGACAACATGATCGTCACCGAATTTACCATTCAAGAAGGAGAGGAGGTCGATTTTTGTCTGCAAGAGGTGGGACCTGACCACACCCAGACCACCTTCTCCTGCCCGGAAATACAAGCGGAAGAGTTATTTAAACACACGGTCGACCATTGGCGTCGATGGCTATCCAAATGCACCTACACCGGTCGCTGGCGGGAAATGGTCCATCGCTCGGCTTTGGTTCTTAAATTGTTGACGTTCCAGCCAACCGGGGCGATTGTCGCCGCGCCAACCTGCAGTCTTCCCGAAGAGATCGGCGGGGTTCGGAATTGGGATTATCGCTATACCTGGATCAGGGACGCCGCCTTTACCTTATATGGCTTATTACGTATCGGTTTTACCGAAGAGGCTTCGGCCTTCATGCAGTGGCTGGAAGCCCGCTGTCATGAATTGAATCCTGACGGATCCTTACAACTGATGTACGGTATCGAGGGACGCCACCAACTCACCGAAGAAACATTGTCTCATCTCGAGGGCTATCGCGGCTCACGACCCGTCCGGGTGGGCAATGGCGCCTACAACCAACTCCAACTCGATATTTACGGGGAATTAATGGATTCCGTGTATCTCTATAATAAATACGGCACACCCATTTCCTACGATCTCTGGAAACACCTTCGCCGCATGATCAACTGGGTCTGCGACAACTGGCAGCGCACCGACGAAGGCATATGGGAAGTGCGAGGCGGCCAGCAACATTTTGTCTATTCTAAATTGATGTGCTGGGTGGCCGTGGACCGTGGACTACGTCTGGCAGAAAAACGATCCTTCCCTGCCGACCACGAGCATTGGTTAAAAACCCGGGATTGTATCTATGAAGAAATTATGGCCAAGGGATGGGACGCACAATGTCAGGCTTTTATCCAGCGATATGGCAGCACTTCGTTGGATGCGGCGAATTTAGTGATGCCTCTCGTGTTTTTTGTGTCCCCGACCGACCCTCGTATGCTCAGGACCCTGGATGCCATCAACCGGAAGCCGGAACAAGGAGGTCTGGTCTCCAACGGACTGGTCTATCGGTATAATTTATCCGAAATCCAGGACGGACTGGATGGAGAGGAAGGCACCTTCAATCTTTGTACGTTCTGGCTCGTCGAAGCCATGACCCGCGCAGGGCAGGCGGATCGCAACCGCTTAGAAGAAGCCCGTCTTGTATTTGAGCAAATGCTCGGTTATGCCAACCACCTGGGACTTTATGCCGAAGAAACCGGCCATCACGGTGAGGCCCTCGGCAATTTCCCGCAAGCCTTTACGCATCTCGCCCTCATCAGCGCAGCCTTCAATCTGGACCGGGCCCTGGGTAAATAACAAAGAGTTTGTTCTCTTCCCTGCTGTCTGCCCTCATCGCTTAGGACAGCCCGATCGAGACCACCATTGCCGGGAACCTCAAGATGGTCCTACACTTCACGGATGCATGTCATCATTGGATGCGGGAATCTCTATCGAAAGGATGACGGGATAGGAGTCGTTGTGGCTCACCGACTCCAGTCATATTTTTCCGAACATCCTCAATCCGATCTTCAGATTATTGAGACAGGCACCAATGGGATCGATGTGTTGCTTCAGGCCCATGGGGCCGCCAACCTGACCATTATGGGTCTGTTGAAAAAAGCCGCCAGCGGCGTTCTCGCCATTTTCCCGTGCTCACGTACTCAGCGTACGCTCCGCGCGTCAAAACGGCTGCGGTCTTGCCGGACGGACTTTTTTGAACCGACCCGGAGCCTTTGATGAGTAATCTCATCCTGCGCAAATTTGCCCTTGAACATCCTTATTATTCAACACTCCCATTAACGATGCCTGTTCCAGCAACTCCGAACCGGGTACCATCTTTCACGTCTCCGGCCATTGACCTCATGAAACGGCCTTCTCCAAGTTTCAACCCGCATAATTTTCGTAGGGATCATGCCGTTCATGCCGGCCGGATCATCTTTCAGGATGCGTTCCCCCAAGATATCCCCGTCTTTCTCATTGAGGTCTTCGATACCGCCTTTGGAGAAAATCTGAGCCCGACTGTCGCCCCCTCGGTTGAAAAGACGTGCGCCATGATCATTTCATTTATTCACGAATCTTCCCATACACCTTTGCCGACTTACCAACCACCAACTCTCTAACCGGCCTGACTCGGCTTACTGTGAGAAATATGTTATACACAGTCTATTATTCTTCATGTGACGTTTCCTATGTCTAATACGTTTTCGAAGTTTTTTCCCAGAACCTATTCAACTTTCCAAATCATAGGCGGCCGTTTATGATTGACACCGAATCCATTGAACGAGCTTCGGAAGAAGCCTTCTCATTTTACGTGTCCTCTGACATGGACCATTCCCTGCGCTGTGTCAACATAGGGAACGCCGCAGCTCGCGCCCTCAAGCATTTCGCTCAGACGGGAAAAGTCTTAGCAAACCGGCACCTCTGGTTTCACCAACACCGACCGTCTTGCCCGGATCGCAAAGGATTATGATGCTCAGTATTCTCGGATTAGGATTTTTAATGGGTATGCGACATGCTTGTGAGGCTGATCATGCCGCAGCCGTAGCTTCTTTAGCCACCCGAAGCGGGTCGATCGCCCACACGGTCAAACAGGGTATGGTCTGGGGATTGGGGCATACGTTGACGTTATTGATCTTCAGTTCGCTGGTTTTGATGTTGGGCAGCATTATTCCCGAACGATTCGCACAGGGCTTGGAACTCATGGTAGGTGTGATGCTGGTTGGATTGGGAATCGACGTGTTCCGACGGCTACGAAAAAACCGGATCCATTTTCATGTTCACCACCATCCGGATCGGCCTCCCCACTTTCATGCACATGCGCATACCGAACCCACACACCCTGACCATACGTCCCATGATCATGCGCATGGTTTTCCTTATCGTGCCTTGCTGATCGGCCTGATGCACGGGATGGCCGGATCAGCCGCGCTGATCCTCTTAACTCTGAACGCGACCCTGTCAATGAGTCAGGCCATCATGTATATCCTCCTTTTCGGGTTAGGATCGATATTCGGCATGGGCCTCCTGTCCGTGGTCATGGCTATTCCTTTTTGGTACTCAGCCCGATCCCTGACTTGGCTCCATAACGGGCTTCAGGCTTGCGTGGCAGTGATGACCACCATTCTGGGGATGGTGATGGCATTTTCCTCAGGATCCTCACTCTGGCATTAAGGAGTCTTTTCCTAAGTCTTCTTTCACCTCGCCCTCATCAACGCGACTTCACACCCTCATCGGCTTTTGGCGGGTCGCTCCTCATGCTGTTCGGACCGGTCTTCCCGTCTGGCCCATCATTTGTCTTTCTCTATGGAAGTCCATAGGATAAGGTCTGGCCAACACACCACCGGAAGGAATATGACAATGAGTCAATTGGTCCGCTTTGGAGTTTCTCTTGAAGAAACACTCCTTGCCGCATTTGATCAGCACATCAACCGGAAAGGATACCAGAATCGCTCTGAGGCGATTCGAGACCTCATCCGCAATCAGCTTGTAGGAGAAGAATGGGGTGGAAACAAAGAAACTGTCGGCACCATAACCCTTGTGTATGACCATCATCAATCAGATGTGCTGCAACAATTAACTCACCATCAGCACGAATACGGGAAGCAAATCATTTCGAATTTGCATGTGCATTTGGATCACGACCATTGTCTGGAGGTCATTGTGGTCAGAGGGCGAAGTTCAGCTCTTGTTGATTTAGCCAATCTGCTGATTAAAACCAAAGGGGTCAAGCATGGACAACTCACAATGACGACGACGGGAAAGGCAGTGAAATAGCGCATAGTCATCATCTCAAGAATTCACGGCCACACCGCATAGCTTCCTTTCCTCCCCGTGCCTCTTCTCTCCATCACCTTCCCGCACGATTGCAAATTGACATTATCACCGGACCTTGCTACAAGGCGTGTTACTAATTAAATTTTCGTGCTACTCCTGTATTAAGTCTTCGTTCCCACGCTCGCTTTTTCTTTACCAATTCCATGGGTATGCGGAACCTTCACGCGCTGCCGGTATGTTTCCCGGCCTGTGCTCTCTTCAGCCTCCTATGGGCCTTTTCGGCGTCAGGCCATGACCAAGAAGAGGTCACCGTGTTAGAAGAAGTCCAGGTCGTTGGAGAACGTCCTATTGCTGCCTCTTCCAATCGAATCATTCTTAATGAGGATATCCTGCTTCAGCCTCAAGGCCGGCCTGCAGATTTATTACGGTTGGCTCCCGGCCTTATTACCTTGGAACATTCAGGCGGTGCCGGAAAGGCCGATCAGTTTCTTCTGCGTGGCTTTGACGCCGATCATGGCACGGACCTGGCCCTTCACGTAGATGGGATGCCCATTAATATGCGCAGCCATGCCCATGGGCAAGGATACGGTGACATTAATTTCATTATTCCGGAAACCATCGAAGAAATTAGCGTGAAAAAAGGACCGTACCATGTGGAATATGGGGATTTTGCCACCGCCGGGGCC
This sequence comes from Nitrospirales bacterium, assembly GCA_021604105.1. GTDB lineage: Bacteria > Nitrospirota > Nitrospiria > Nitrospirales > UBA8639 > Nitrospira_E. The sequence goes on from BQIW01000031.1 coordinate 29,041, forward strand.
GCCAATTATGTCACCCGTGAGTCGGTTCCCCAAACCATCGTGCAATCCGCCGGCGGGAATTTCAATACCCAACGGCATCTATTCATGACCTCTCCCGCGCACGATACATTCCGCACACTTTTTGCGGGTGAATTTTATTACACCGACGGCCCCTATGACTTTGTCAATCGCAATACCCGATATAACGGACTGGCGAAACTGACGGTGGATCCCTCTGCGACCTCTCAACTCAGTGTGACCCTTTCCCAATATTATGGACGATGGAATGGTTCGGGCCAGCTTCCTTTGCGGGAAGTAACGTCCGGGGGGGTGGACCGCTTTGGTTCCCTTGATCCTTCCGAAGGCGGGAAATCGCTACGTAGCACCGGTCGATTGGATTACCATTACGACATTCCCGGCGGAGGGACGGCATTCGCCAGACTATGGGCTCAATATTATTACCTGTCACTGTTCAGCAACTTCACATTTTATCTCAACGATCCGGTCGAGGGTGACGGCATTGAACAAACCGACCGACGATGGTTGACAGGAAGCGATGTCGGTTATCGCCAAATATTTCGACTGCTCAATTATGAGGGCATTATGACGGCCGGTCTTCAGACACGCTTCGATAAAATCCATGTGCGTTTGGGCACACAACAGAAACGCTCGTCCCTGGCTATCACGCAGGAATCAGACATTTTCGAGGCCTCCTATTCTCCTTATGTCAAATTGGACCTGCAATTCCTTCCCTGGTTGCGATTGGTGGGAGGTGGCAGGGTCGACGTCTTCACGTATAACGTGAAAGATCGTTGCGGGACAGGTTGTTCGGAAAGACCGAACGGGACCGCCTCTAATGCCATCGCCAGCGGAAAAGGCAATCTTGTTTTTGGTCCCTGGAACCAAACGGAATTCTTCGTAAATGTTGGAACCGGGTTTCACAGCAATGATGCGCGGGAAGCCGTAGAAAATCCGTCGACGAACAGCTTAACTCGAGCCATTGGCTATGAAATCGGCATTCGGAGCCGCCCGTGGACCTGGTCCGAATTCCTAGCCACATTTTGGCTCCTGGACCTGGGATCTGAACTGGTATTCGTAGGGGATGAAGGGACAACGGAACCGCGAGGCAAAACGCGTCGCCTGGGAACAGAATTCAGCTCTCGAATCACCCCGCTGGATTGGCTTTCCATTCGAGGAGATATCACATATACCCATGCCGAGTTCCGGAAAACAGGGGATTCCGTCCCTTTGGCGCCTCAGTTCACCGCATTTTCATCGGTCACAGCCCGCTTACCAATTGGACTATCCGGAACATTGCAAATGTTGACCGTGGGCAGCCGGGCCGGCACGGAAGATAACCATGTGAAACTGGAACCCTTTACGATTTTTGACCTGGTTCTTCGCTACAAGATCCCCCTTGAGCCACCAACCGGACGCCTGGAGGGCTTTTTTAGCATTCGTAATGTGACCGATACCGATTGGCGTCAGGCACAGTTTTATTATGAGTCCCGTCTCCCAGGAGAACCCGCCGGAGGTGTTGCCGATATCCACTTTGTCCCTGGCACTCCACGGATGTTCATGGGTGGACTGACATGGTTTTTCCCAGCATAACAGGCAGGACAACGAGGACATTCTCCAGGCTTAAACAGGCTCCCGTAACCTATATGGCAACCGTCCCCCTCTTTTCGTGAAAAAGGGCTTTCCAGGATTCCAACCGCAATCCCGGAAAGCCCTATATTAGTTTGAGGAACAAACGCGCTTATGTTTCGTGCATGTGTTGGGCCAGATAATTTTCTGTTCCCACCTGCTTGATGGTTTCCAATTGTGTTTCAATCCAATCGACATGCTCTTCTTCACTTTTAATAATACCTTCCAACTTTGCGCGAGTGGTGAAATCTCCCACAGTGGCACAATGGGCAATGGCCTCAGTAAGAAGGACAACCGCTTCGTGTTCAAGAGCCAAGTCTGATTTAAATTGTTCAGGAACCGTTTCCCCGATATTTAGCGTTCCCAATTTCTGCAGATTGGGAACACCTTCTAAATAAAGAATATGCTCAATCAGTTCTTCTGCATGCTTCATTTCATCAATCGAATGTTTCCTAATCTCATTATGCAATTGTTCATATCCCCAGTTTCCACACATTTCGCCATGCAGAAAATATTGATTAATCGCGGTAAGTTCATTTGTCAGAATTTTATTGAGAAAATCGATCACACCTTTTTTCGCTTTCATGAAAGTCCCCCTTTTTTGAAAATTGTCTCAGACGTGAGAAATTGTGTTTTCTGTTTTATGTACTGTAAATATTTTATCGGTCCAGCTTCGATAAGGTCAATGTTTTTATTTAGGGAAAATTAATTAACATTGAATTCCTTTCTCAACTTCGTTGATCTCCATGTTCAAGTTCAACTATTTCCGTTCAGAGAGAATTTGAAATTCTACTTCCGTCTCCCAGCACTCAGTCCACCCTCACGGCAGTCCCGCTCACACTCACCATGAGCATGCTCCCGGTTTCTCCCATGACTTCGTAATCCAAATCGATTCCAACAATGGCATTAGCGCCCACCCTTAAGGCTTCTTCCTGAATTTCCTGAAAGGCGATTTCACGGGCGCGTCGCAATTCTTTTTCGTAGGCCCCTGATCGGCCGCCAACAATATCACGGATATTGGCAAAGAAATCCCTAAAAAAATTCGTGCCCAAAATTGCTTCACCGGCCACAACACCTAAATACTCTTTAATCTGATGGCCTTCAACATTGGGCGTCGTTGTCAGAATCATGTCTTCTCCCTCCTTTTACCTGAGAAACAAATACTTCGGATACTCTTTCATGTGATGTCCAGGATATTTTAACGTGGGGTCCCTTCACAATTTTTCCACAACCAGCGCGCGCATGGCAGTCATGGGAGCGCGCCAAAGGGTCGGGAATGAATGCAGGGAGAAAATCATTTTGCTGAAATCAGGATTTTTCCAGAGCATCGTTGTGGCCCAACCCGTGGTAGACGTTTCATCGTTTAATACTATGCCCACCAAATAAGCAATCTGCTTAACGCATTCACCATGTTGCCTTTCAATCGGATCCTCACGATTTATCCACATACTTGTACCCATTTTTTCTGGATTACTGAATTGTCATTTCTCTCGAAGATTTCTTGAATTTATTCTTGCAATTTTAAAAAAATTCTGAAACCGGATACGGCGTAATTTTTCAAGTGGTGATTTCATTTGACTTCACTCGGAGTGCTCATTAAAATTTTTACGGAAGGACCATATGAGTGCCACCACAATTCGTTCATCTTCATCTTCACACCCAGTATAGCCTCCTCGACGGGGCCAACCAACTGACACCCCTGCTCCAGCAGGTCAAGAATTTCGGTATGCCCGCCGTCGCCATGACGGACCACGGCAATCTCTTTGGCGCCATTGATTTTTACCAAAAAGCCAAAGCTCATGATGTCAAGCCGATTATCGGATGTGAAGCGTATATGGCTCCAGGTCACCGCACCCAGCGGGCAGGTCACCTTGCGCATAACGAATACTTCCATCTGATTCTTCTTGCCACGAATCAAGTCGGCTATCACAACCTCATTAAACTCTCCAGCAAAGCCTATCTTGAGGGCTTTTATTACAAGCCTCGCATGGACAAGGAATTATTACAGGAACACCAGGAAGGTCTCATTGCTCTATCAGGTTGTTTGAGCGGAGAAGTGCCACAACTCATTAACCACCAGGATATAGAGGGGGCTTTGCGGGTCGCAGATGAATATCGTTCAATCTTTGGAAAGGACCGCTACTACCTGGAAGTGCAGGCTAACGGTCTGGACCATCAACTTATTGCGAATCGTGGATTACTGGAGATTCATAAAAAGCTTGGCATTCCGCTGGTAGGTACCAACGATTGCCATTATCTCAACAAACGAGATGCGCGTCCGCATGAAGTCATGTTGTGTCTTCAAACGGGAAAAACACTCAAAGATCCCAACCGGATGAAGTTTGACACCGATCAGCTCTATGTAAAATCCACTGAAGAAATGATCGCGGATTTTGCGGAATTTAACCGTGCGGTCCTGAATACCACTCAGATAGCCGAACAATGCAATCTTCAATTGGAATTCGGAACCTCCTATCTGCCGGATTATCACGTTCCTGAAGGCCAGACTCATAATTCCTACCTTCAGCACCTTACGGAAGAGGGCCTTCGCGCCCGTTTACGGGAACGCCCAACGGGTCTTCCATCCGAGGCTTACCAACAGCGACTCCACACCGAACTCGCCGTCCTGAATGCTATGGGATATGCCGGATACTTTTTGGTGGTGTGGGATATTATCAATTTCGCCCGATCCCGCAACATTCCGGTCGGGCCCGGGCGCGGATCGGCCGCCGGCAGCCTTGTGGCTTACGCCCTGCGAATCACAGATCTCGATCCCCTCGCCTACAACCTGCTCTTTGAACGCTTCCTCAACCCTGAACGTGTCACCATGCCGGATATCGACATGGACTTTTGCATGGATCGCCGGGGGGAAGTCATCAACTATGTCATTGAGAAATACGGAGAAGAGCATGTGTGCCAGATCATTACCTTTGGCACACTAGGTGCCAAAGCGGCCATCCGGGATGTGGGGAGGGTTATGGACTTCCCCTATGCCGAAGTTGACCGGGTCGCGAAGTTGGTTCCCACCCAACTCAACATCACGCTCCAGGATGCGCTGAAACAAGAGCCACGCCTGCAGGAACTTGTCGATCAAAATACCAACATGAAGGAACTCATGGACACGGCGATGGCCCTGGAAGGCTTGGCACGACATGCCTCGACTCACGCAGCGGGTGTGGTCATTTCACAAAAACCCCTCATGGACCATGTGCCCCTCTACAAAACAAGTAACGACGAAATCGTGACCCAATACACGATGACCGATTTGGAAAAAGTCGGGTTAGTGAAATTCGATTTTCTGGGGCTTAAAACCCTGACGATGATTCATGACGCGGTCCGAATGGTCAATGCCCGATATTCTGATAAACCTCCATTGGACATCAACAATCTGCCGTTGAATGATCTCCAGACGTTTGAGCTGCTCAGCTCTGGAAAAACTTCAGGAATTTTCCAACTGGAAAGCTCCGGCATGCGAAACCTGTTGGTTAAAATCAAACCGGAAACGTTTGAAGATTTGATCGCCATCCTCGCGCTCTATCGTCCTGGTCCTTTAGAGAGTGGCATGGTGGACGATTTCATTAAGCGAAAACGTGACGCCTCCCAAATTGTTTATGACCCTCCGCAATTGGAGCCCATTCTCAAAGAAACCTATGGGGTGATTGTTTACCAGGAACAGGTCATGGCCGTTGCCAACCAGTTGGCAGGATTTTCATTGGGCCAAGCCGACTTACTTCGCCGGGCGATGGGCAAGAAAAAACATGAGGAAATGGCCAAACAAAAAGAATTGTTTGTCTCGGGTGCCAAAGGCAAGGGAATTTCGGAAAAACTCTCCGAAAAACTTTTTGATCAAATGGCCTTTTTCGCAGGCTACGGTTTCAACAAGTCTCACTCCGCCGCCTATGCGGTGGTGACATACCAAACGGCTTACCTGAAAGCCCATTTTCCCACTGAGTTTATGGCCGCCTTGTTGACGTCTGAAATGGGGAATACCGACAAAATGGTCGGTTATTTTACAGAATGCCGGGAATTGGGGGTACACATTCTGCCTCCCGATGCCAACCAAAGCTTAAAAAACTTCAGCGTGGTACCTGAAGGGATCCGGTTCGGGTTAGTGGCGATTAAGAACGTCGGTGGAAATGCCGTGGACGTGATTTTAGAATCACGGGAAAAGGAAGGCCCATTTTCCTCCTTTATTGATTTTTGTTGCCGTATTGATTCCCAGAAAGTTAACAAACGGGTGTTGGAAGGGCTCATCAAGGTCGGAGCCTTTGATTCCATGGGTCTCACACGCGCCAGCGTATATCAGGTCCTGGATGAAGCGTTGGACCATGCCTCGACGGTCCAACGCAACAGGCGGGAAGGGCAAACCAGTCTGTTTGAAATACTGGCTCCTGAACCGGCAACGCCCAAGCAGGACGGGTTTGGGTTTGTCATTCCACAGATTCCCGAATGGTCTCAGAATGACTTACTCAAATATGAACGAGAGTTGACCGGCTTTTATATCACGGCGCACCCTCTCAACCGCCACAGTGTAGGAATCACTCATTTTTCTACCTGCTCCACCCGGACCATTCGCGACGTCGGCGACGGACGAGAGGTCAAAGTCTGCGGGGTCATTTCCAACCTCAAAGTTACAACGACGAAAAAGGGCCACAGGATGGCTTACGCCCAATTGGAAGACCTGCACGGAACCGTTGAAGCCATTATTTTCCCCGAAACCTTTAAGCAACACGAAGAATTATTGGGGCCGGAATCAGTGGTTCGGATCACGGGTACCGTGGACCTGATGGATAACGGCGCGCGCATCAAAGCCACCAAAGTCGAATCGCTCCCCCAATTAGAAAATGAAACCGTGAAGCATGTAACACTCCAGGTCCATGAACAGGACGTTCTCCCCCACAATCTGCTAGACTTAAAAGACATATTCGAACGCCACCGCGGTCCGACCCCTATTTCGTTGGCGTTTCACTTACATCCTAATCTGACGGCCAGCATGTCAGGATTATCGGACATTGGCATTTCTCCGTCACCGGAATTTTTAGAAGAAGTGGAACATCTCCTCGGCACATCCACGGTCACCTTCCAATAATTTCCCTCTACCAAGGAGCTTGTCCGTGCGTGAATATCTGGACTTTGAAAAACCCCTGAAGGAACTTGAAGAACGCATCGCCAAGTTAGTGAAATCAAAATCAAAAAAGGTTTCGGTTCAGGAGGCCATCGTCAAATCGACCGAACAACTGGCAAACCTTGAACGTGAGATCTATGCCAATCTTTCCCCATGGCAACATAGCCAAATCGCCAGGCACCCACAGCGCCCTTCGATTTCTGATTATCTGGAGCACATGACGAATGGATTTATGGAACTCCACGGTGACCGCCTGTTCGGCGACGACCGGGCCATCATTGGAGGATTTACCACATGGAAAGGTCGCTCCATCATGGTCATCGGTCATGAAAAAGGCAAAACCTTAAAAGAACGCATGCGCCGGAACTTTGGTATGGCCAAACCGGAGGGCTATCGAAAAGCCTTGCGTCTTATGAAATTAGCGGAACGCTTCAATCGACCAATCATTACCTTTATCGATACTCCAGGAGCCTACCCCGGTGTCGATGCGGAGCAGCGCGGCCAAGCCGAGGCCATTGCCAGAAATTTACTGGAAATGTCCCGATTGCAAGTGCCGATTCTTGCCGTGGTCACCGGAGAAGGCGGCAGTGGCGGCGCACTGGCCTTAGGTGTCGCAGATCGGGTTCTGATGCTCGAACATGCCATTTATTCGGTGATTTCCCCGGAAGGCTGCGCTGCCATTTTGTGGGGAGACGCCACAAAATCCTCCGATGCCGCGACGGCCTTACGAATGACCGGACCGGAGTTACAGAAACTTAATATTATTGAAGAGGTAATTCCTGAACCCATGGGAGGAGCCCATCGCGATCCCAAACTCATGGCGGATCGTGTGTCTCAGGCACTCGACACCCATTTCTTGCAATTACAGAAGATGTCCCCCGCAGCACTCCGAAAACAGCGAGCGGCTAAATTCCGGAGTCTGGGTGCCTTTGGTTCTTCTCAGGCCACGCCCAAACAGGTGAAAACGGTTAACTCGTGACCTGCTGGACCTCCGTAAACGGATTTACGCGACCAAAACCCCTCAGGATAATTGCCATTTGATTTGTTCGCCCGTTTTCAAGGCTGTTGTTCATACCCCCCCATTAGGTAGCACGAGGTTCACATTTCGCCGCCCCATAATTTTTGTGCTCCAGGCAGCTGCCACCATTTATTTCGCACCAGAGCCCCCAGGATGATTCTCCGCGAAACAGGAAGAACCTCCATCTCTCAAAGCGGGGAACGTGCCAAAGAAATCTTCGATTGTCAGGATAAAGGATTAGTTAGATGAAGATGCAGGAGGATTCAAATTGTCTGGAGGTGGTTCCCACTGTTGTAAGCGCTCGAGCAAAGGACGGGCTTCCGGAGTCGATTCACGTGTCGGTTCACTTGGCGGATGATCCCAGGTCAATTCAACAAAACCATTCTCATCGAAGGTGTGCCGGATCACATGGACCAGGGCCTCCAACGTGGTTTCATCACTAAGAGTCAAATCCAGCACCCGCTCTTGTGTCTTCACAGGGGGAGGGCTTTCATGCATTAATGCCCAACACCGATTGAAGACCGTTTCTCTCACAGAGTCTGGCGCATTTAGAGTCTGCAGATCCGACGTGCATAATGCCAATACCATGAGGACAAACTGGATATCGGGCAACCCGGGATTCATGAGATCTAATCGTTGCATAATAATTATGCTACCTCTGACCCCACTCGGCTGACAAGCACATGATCCATCACCACGACCAGGAAGCCTTTGCCAAATTAGTGGACCGTATCGGGCCTGATCATGCAAGCCAACGTATGGAAATGCAGGCCCACTATTCCGCCCTCCTGTTAAAAGGCTATCACCTCCACATTCACATGGAGGAATTTCCAGCCATTGCCTGGCTTATTAAAACTTTCTTAAAAACGACCGGCCTTTGGCCCCTGGCGGTCAAGAATACGTCCCAATACCGAATTGTCGGGCACACCGTCCCGATTCCTCACCTACCCGAATCCTTTGAGGGATTTCGAATTCTGCATTTGTCAGATCTCCACATCGAAGGGATGATCGATAAAGGCCAAGCGCTGCAGGCCGCGCTGTCCACCTTGCGATACGACCTGTGCGTCATGACCGGTGATTTTCGCTTTCTCACGTATGGCCATTATGACAAGACACTGACACTCATGGAGTCATTGGTCAGCACGATCCAGGCTCCTTATGGCGTCACGGGCATTTTGGGGAATCACGATTGGCTGGAGATGGTGCCCGGCCTTGAGCGGTGTGGAATCCGCATGCTGCTCAATGAAGCTCAATCCCTGGAAAAGGGATCGGATGCGATTTGGCTTCTCGGATTGGATGATGTCCACTATTACGAAACGGGTGACCTGGAGAAAACCATACGCCTCGCACCCACCGACGCCGTTCGAATTCTCTTAGTGCATTCCCCGGAAATTATTCCTGAGGCATCGACTGCCGGAATGGACCTGTACCTCTGTGGCCACTCACATGGAGGCCAAATCTGTCTGCCAGGGGGCAAACCCATCATAACCCATTGCCGCTGCCCCAGAACCTATAAGGCCGGCCCCTGGCAACATCATTCCATGCGCGGGTACACCTCTCGAGGAGTCGGCACCTCCCTGTTCCCCATTCGGCTGTTCTGCTTTCCGGAAATCATCATCCATACGCTCACACGAGCCCCTAACCTTTGAGCGCCGCCTGTCCCCCATTCAATCGTTGACTCCTCAACCTTCCGGAACACGTAAATAACAATCAAAAAAGATGGATAGTCAAGACACATTCCTGAAATTATTTCCCCTTTCAAACCAAATTTTCCCCGGCCATCAATTCATCAACAGCCTCACAGACTCCTCACACACAGTCTGATTACCCATCGTAGGAATCATGCGGCTATGGAATCCCGAATAGACTTGACCTGTACTTTTCTTTTTTGCCACGCTATGCTCTGAGTGGTCATCTGCCATAACATCCTCCTTCGTTCTATTATCATGAGCTCCCCGATCACGACACCCTCACCATTTCAATACGACCTGATTTGTATCGGCAGCGGGCCGGCTGGACAGCGAGCAGCGATTCAAGCGGCCAAAATCGGGAAACGGGTCGCAGTTATTGAAAAAAAGCATGTCGGCGGCGGCGCGTGTCTCGAGACCGGGACCATTCCCAGTAAAACGTTTCGGGAAGCCGTGTTGTCCTTTACCGGACCCCATCAACATTGGGGTCGTTTACCGGATACCGCGAAACTACGACCCACGGCCGAGCAACTGATCACTCGCGTGGCAGAAGTCATTCGCATCGAAGGTGAGGTGATTAACGATCAATTAGGAAGAAACGATGTGGAATTTCTCCAAGGAGAAGCCTCTTTTGTGGATCCCCACACACTGTTGGTTCGCACCGACCACCACTCACAAACCCTGTCGAGCGCCCACATTCTGATTGCCGTGGGAACCATCCCAACGCCTCCTCCCAACATTGCCATTGACGGCCAATATATCCTCGACAGTGATAGTATCATCCATCTGCCGCAACTCCCGCGAACCATGACCGTGGTTGGCGCCGGGATCATCGGCATTGAATATGCCTCAATGCTGGGAGCTCTTGGCATCGAAGTCACCCTTGTGGATTCACGGATCCGGCCGTTGGAATTTCTGGATGGCGAAATCGTCGATGAACTCATTTATCAAATGCGAAATCACCAGGTGACTTTTCGCCTTGGTGAAACTGTCGAAAAATTAGAAATCGCGGACACACCATCCCGAAAAGTCGTGATTCATTTAGCCTCCGGAAAACGACTGGTCTCAGGCCTGGTCCTCTATTCCGTCGGTCGAACGGGAGCCACATCGACACTCCAACTCGAGAAAGCCGGATTGACCGTGGATGCCCGTGGCCGTCTGCAGGTTGATTCGCAATATCGCACCAGCGTCCCGCATATTCAGGCCGCAGGCGATGTCATCGGCTTTCCAAGCCTGGCGGCCACATCTTCCGAGCAAGGCCGTTTAGCGGCCTGCTATGCCTTCGACATGGAAGCCAATCCGATGACCAGCCTGTTTCCTGTTGGTATTTATGCCATTCCGGAAATTTCTATGGTGGGAGCCACGGAGGAGCAGCTGACGCTCGAAAAAGTTCCGTATGAGGTGGGAGTCGCCCGTTACCGCGAAATCGCAAGGGGCACAATCATGGGAGATCCAAACGGCATGTTGAAATTATTATTTCATCGAATCGATCATCGGCTATTGGGCGTGCATGTAATCGGGACGGGTGCCACAGAGCTTATTCACATCGGACAGGCCATCCTTCATACCGAACGGGGACTCGAATACTTCCTCACGACGGTTTTCAATTATCCCACACTGGCGGAATGCTACAAAGTTGCAGCCTTGGACGCCTACAACAAACTTTGTGAAATATAATCGACATTTCAGATACCGTTAAAACGGAAGCTTGAATCCGCCGGGAAGATCCTTCAATCCTTTGGTGGGAAGATTTTTTTCCAAAAGACTGCTGAGCACGTCATGATGCTGCGTGACCCGCTCCGTCAACTCACCGGCAATGCGTTCAAACCCGGACAACTCGTTCTTGAGTTGTTGCATGGGTTCTGCAATCTTCGCCGAGATGGCCGTTTGAAGCTCCGCACCAAACTTCGCAGCCAATTCATTCACCATCTTGCCGGCCGCATCCTGCAGAATACGATCCAGGTCTGAAGAGACCGTGACATCCGGTTGGTCCAATGTCCCCGTCACATCGGCCTGAATGGACAATTGGGAAATGTCAGTCACGGCAGAGCTGAGGGCTTTGGTCAAAGGATTGGAATCATCCCCCCTTCCTGCGGTTAGGTGAATGGCGCGCAGAATTCCGGCGCCATGAACCGTCAAGGCCTGGCCCTTGAGTTCCGTGTTCACGTTGATATCGCCCACCCCGCTCGTCAGGGTTACCGGCCATTTGGCATCTTTGGACAATGCGACATTGGTGAGTTCATACCCTTTCGCCTGCACGGTGAACTGATCTTTGGAATCGGCGGGCTCCACGTGATTGAGAGCTCCTTCCAATGTAACAGACTGGACCCCTTTCAACCGGTCCCCGGAAAAGTCAAATGTTGTGGGTTGTCCCAAAGTCGGTTGATCGGTGGTGATATTATGAACAGTCCCCGCCAATCCCCCGAAGTTTAAATCGGCCGATACCTTCGTCGACCGAATCAGAAAGTCCGGGAGCGGATGCGCTTCCTTGAAATGCACATCCAATCCCTTCCCCCGCAAAGGCTTGTGCACCTGAGGACCGTCCTCCCCTTCCCCTGTCCGTGCTCCTTCCAGAAGCGGCTTTGCTCGCTCATACCAAGTCGCCCCCTGGTGAACCCACCATCCAATCTGGGGCCCTAAAAGCGTTTGACTCATATTGGCCAATCCTTGCGGAGACAAATGATATTTGGCCTTGAGGTGTTGAATATCCCGTTGTGGTGCGGTTTGAATCTGCTTAAACCGAGTACGTAACGAGGCCACAGTATTTTCAAATTCCTTTTTGGCGCCTGTGAGAGATTGAATTTCCTGTTCAATATCCTGCTTCAACGCTTGCACTTCCCCAACTCCTCCCAGCAAGCCGTCCAATCCGCCCTTCCCCGCTTTTTTTAAATTTTTGACGCGTTCCTCATATTGGGCGAGCTGGGCTTTTCCCGGTAACTTCTCGAGCCGTGTTTTCCAGGCCTCTTTCTCCCGCTGCATGTCCTCTTTGAGCGTCTCAATCATTCGGAGGGTTTCCAGATCTTCTTTCTCTAAAATATTTTTCACGTCGGGCACTTCTAGAGCCGGAAGAGCAAGAGCAAACATTCCGGATTCCTCTTCAGGAGACATATCTGAGACCGGCTGAACGGCGCCGGATGTGGTTCTGGGAGTGTCCAATCGAACCCCTTCCACAGTCATTTCCTCAACAATGACTTTTCTCCGCAACAGGTTCAATCCGTCTAGACTCATCGTCACTCTTCCCACTTCCACCGCATTGGTCATGGGCGTCTTGGGATTTGTGACTTGCAGTCTCGTCAAGGAGAGTCCTGCCGGAAACAGGCTGAGATCGGCCGCATCTAACTCCACCTTGGCTCCCACAGCCTTGGTCCCCGCCCCTTCAATGGCACCTTTCACCCATCCATCCACAAAAAATATCCACACACAACCCACAATGGCGGCAAACACCACAAACGCCCCAAGCCCCCACCACCGAATCCATTTCGCCATCAGCCTGGTCTCCATGACGAAAGGGTTTCATAGGTCTGATATAACTTGCTGGCTTTAAACATTTGCATAATCCTGGTTTTTTGGACCCAAACCATGACATGTTGGCGATAGCGCCGAATCAGGAGGTTCGAAAGCAGAAGAACAGGCACAAACATCGCAACGGCAAACACCAGGCTGCCCATCACAATTGAATTATTGAAATGCTCCAATCGCCACCACACCGATTGATAGAGGAAGGTCCAAAGATCTGCCAGGGACGGGGCGGTCAGAACAGCTAACCCAAGCCGGTGGAAGAGGGGATCAAGCAGATAGGCCATGCCCGTAAACAACGCCAGCCCCAACAGAAAAGCCGATAGATTCACGCGCAGAATAAATACCAACAGGACCACAAAGAGATTATGCAGGCTCAACAGTGGGGTGAGACCTGCGATCATCGCAAAACACAATCCCAAGGAGATCTGGCCAGGATCGGTTTCGGAATTCAGAACACGAAGGAGTTTGGCAAGAAGCTTAATCATGTCCTTCAAAAGACAGGTGATATGGACATAATATCAGATTAGCTTTGTTACCGTGCTACGTCTACCCAATGGATAGGTGAAATGTTCAAACAGGTTGGGGCTTAATTCATACTTGGCGATGTAAGTAATGTAGCCGCGGTTTCATTCCTTCCGCTGGTTGTCTTCTCCGGATCAATGGCCCGCCGGGATACACTACGCTTACTTTTGGTCTTGGCCTTTGTACGATGCATTTTCTCCCGGGAATGGTACGGAAGGATTCCGCTTAGGACCTCCGCCAGGGTGTCGCACGGGACATCTTCCAATAACTTGATGGCCGGCTTGGGATCGGGGCCGGAACGGCCACCGACAAAAATATCCACAGCCTCGAGGATCTGACCTTTGACTTTAATCTTTTTTCCTAACAGCCCGACATCAGCCACGAGATGATTGCCGCAGCCTGCCGGACATCCCGACCAGTGCATGGTGATGGGTTTCATCTCCGTGCCGATCATCGATTCAATTCGTTTGGCAGTTTCCACCGCCCGACTTTTGGATTCGATTACGGCGAGATTACAGTAGTCGCTCCCCACGCAACTGACCAGGCCCTTTTGTACCGGCGTGGGATTGTAGACAAAGCGCTGCAACAAGGGCTCTTCGGTCAGATCTCCTAATACACGGTCAGAAACATGGGGCATGATCACGGCTTGATTGGCTGCCAGGCGGAGTTCCCCGGTACCGTACTTGTCGGCCAGACCGGCTATTCCGTGTAAATCATCCGCTTGAATCCGGCCGACGGGAATTTTGAGCCCCACATAGTTCAAGCCTGACTGCTTTTGCCGATAGACACCCATATGGTCGTTGACCGACGACTTCCGTACATCGATCCCCGCTCGCGACAATTCCCATCCTACTTCCCGCTGGACTTCCATACGAAACCGTTCTTCGCCCCAATCATCCAACAAAAAAGCCAGTCTGGCAGTGGTGCGGGATTCCCGGCATCCATGATTCCGAAAGACGCGAAGGATGGCTCCGGTCACCGCAACAACTTCCCGGGGAGTCACAAACACATCGAGTGGGGTAGCAATCCGGTACCCGCCGGATCCAAGTTTGCCTCCGGCCAACAGGTTAAATCCCGTGATCGCATTGCCCTCCCCCTCGACCGTCGCAGGCACCAGAGCCAGATCCTGCGTTTCAAGATGTAAACAATTGTCGAGGCAGCCGGTAATCGCCATGTTAAATTTTCGCGGAAGATTCGAATAGGCCCGATGCCCCACCAGTTCTTCTGTGAGCCGATTGACCATTTCCGTGGCGTCCAATTGTTCCTGCGCCGTTAACCCGGCCACCGGGCAGGTCATGATGTTACGGACGTTATCCATGCCGGTTTGCAACGAGCACAAGCCCGCCTCTTCCATTTGACGAAACACTTCCGGTACATGCTCTATCTTCATATGCCGTAATTGAAACTGCTGACGGGTTGTCAAATCCAACACGCCGTTTCCAAAGGTGTTCGCGAGGTGCGCCAATGTGCGCATCTGGACCGACGTGGTTCTTCCTCCTGGAATCCGCACGCGAATCATGAAGTATCCCGGGGTGGGATTTCGCAGAAATAATCCATACCATTTCAGCCGTTGAATATCTTCATCCGGGATGGCCTCCCACCCTAATTCGGCATATCGGGCAATATCCTCTTTGATGTCCAAGCCGTCTTTTTCCCCCTTGAGCACTTCAATCTTATTCATCAGACTTCCTTCCCGTTTCTTTCTCGATTCCGTCGACAATCCGTGGTTTGTCCTAATTTCTCCGACTAACAGCCAGGGGCTGAGACAATAATTTCCCCTCTCCTGGTAGATGGATGGGCGGTGACGATTCAGATGCCACATCTTCCACGACCCTTTCTGTTGTCTTGATCCACCCACGCACAGGACTGATAATCCAATAGGCACCTCCCATAAACACGACCCCACCGACGATATTTCCGGATACCACCCACATCTGATTCCAGAAAAACCCGGTCCAGGAAACATCCGGACCATGCGGGAGAAATAACGCCATTCCCAGAAGCGATTGATTGGCAATGCTGTGTTCAAACCCACTTCCGATGAACGCGAACAGGCACCAGAAAATCAGCATGATCTTCGCGGCATCATTGGTCGTACGGCCGGCCGTCCATACCGCCAAACAGACGAGCCAGTTACAAAGAATCCCACGGATAAACAGCTCCCACATCGGGAGGTTCATTTTGAGGGCGGCGACCTTGAGCAGCAGATCGCTTTGAGGGGCCTGTCCCACCACCCCCGATTGTACAACCAACCAGGCCAAAACCAACGATCCGGCCAGGTTGCCCACAAACGACCAGAAAAAAATGAACAAGACGTCTTTCAGTGTGATGGCTTTGGCCAGCGCACCAAGGGCACACACCATATTGTTTCCGGTAAACAATTCCGAGCCCGCAAAGAGGACGAGGGTGAGCGCAATCCCGAAGGACACACCCATCACAAGTTTCAACCCGGCAGATCCCTCGGCCCAAAAAGGAGCCCCGACACTGAAGATCAAACAAATCCCAAATCCAAGATAAATACCTGCCAGGGCGGATAAAACAAGGTATCCGA
>BQIW01000032.1 GCA_021604105.1 Nitrospirales bacterium
GTTGCAGATTGGACCTGTTGAATCGAAACGCCTGCATCGATTTTGACGGACAACGACAGGTCATGGCCTGACCGGGTGTCCGGCTTCAACACAGGCGGCGTGATATGGGAGACATCCGGAACCTGATCGGTGTCATAGGCCCACCCCTCGCCGAGCGAGGGTACCTGGGCTGTGGGTTGTCCTGGAATGTAACGAGGACCAACCACCATCGGTAACACAACCGAATAGACTCCATTGTCATAGGACAGTGTCTCCACATAACTGATCGTCACCGTAATCTTCTCCCCCGGAAGAATATTCGCGACCGACTGTGTGAAAATATTTGGCCGTTCCTGATCCAAAAGCCCCGCCACATTGCCCCGACGTTTGGCCGCTTCATAAATGGCTCTAGCCTCTTCTCGCTTTTTAATCGTCCCTTTCACCACCCGGTCTCCCACCGTAAGCGTCATGGAATCCACCGCTGCATCCTGTGGAAGTGGAAAGGTATAGACGGCTTCAATTTTATCGGGATAGGGATTTTCGAACTGCTGAGTGACCTGAGCCCGGGCAAGCGGCCCGCTGACCTGAATTGAGACATCGGTGTGTTTCAGTGGGAAGGCTTGGGTGAATTTTCCTTCCGGATCCAGCCCTACCAGACTTCCGGATTGATCTCCATTCACCCACCCTTCATTGGGATGGGTACCGGCATGGGCAGTGGGGACAGGATGTGTTCCCGCACCGAAAAATCCCGCTCCCACAAGAGCCAACAACCCGGCCAGCCCTCCACTAATCACCAAGCTCCAACATCGTTTCCTGCCATTTGCAACGTTCATGTTCTACCTCCTTATGTGCAGCGTCCCCATGCCGCTTCACAAGAGGGTATGGCAGGACTTTTAAAATCCTTTCAGGGAATAGACGATTTAATGTAAATTATATTGCAATATTACTTTACATGGGCGATAATTAACACTGTGATTAAGAAAAGTCCCCTGCCTAGGAAAGGAGAATGAAATTATGGGATCAGAAAATGTGAACGTCAGAGTGACAGGAGATCTTCGCACTCATCTCCAACAACAGATTGGTCAATTTGGGCTGTATGAGAATGCCAGCGAATATATCCGTGATCTCATCCGACGGGATCTGAAAGACCGTAATACTGCTTGGGAGTGGCTACGCCAGGAGTTAGAGCCAGGACTTAGGACAGATGAAAATCAATTTATTCGAGTAACTTCCAACGATGTGATTAGACGAAATACCAAATCCAAGAGGGCTAAGCCCTAATGGCTGACTATCGATTTTCCCCTGCGGCGGATAAACGGCAAGATGAAATTTGGGAATATACTACCGAACAATGGGGCGAGAACCAGGCTAAGAAATACCTTCAGGATTTGCACGATCACCTTCAAAGGCTTGCCGACAAAGAAATCCCATGGCAACCGCTTCCCCTACACCTGCTCGTACCAACAGATTTGAACCTCTCGGTCTTTTTTAGCCGTTACGAAAAGCATTACATATTTTTCCGGGAACTCTCTGGCAACGACATTGGCGTGATCAGCATTCTCCATGGAGCGATGCAGGTCCCTGTTCGCTTGAATGAGGATTTGGAGAGAATTTTGGAAAAAGAAAAGGAATAGAGTCTTGTTTGGCAGATCTAAGAACTACGAGGATTTTGTAGGTCGAAAGTGATAGGGCGGTATTATGGAAAAACATCAGATACCCAAGTACCAAAGCTCCATTCTCATCAGTGCTATTTCATTAAGGAAACCACCACATGAAGTGGATTCTCTTTTCCTAGGGTAGGTTGAACCACAAACACCGCACCTTCTACCCGCTCAACTTGAAATTCCGACATATCAACTTTACTTTCAAGCCATTGCCCCAGGTCATTTAGCGGCATAAGTGAAAGCAAAACGGTTAGAGAAGGAGAAACGGATTTGTTTGAGTTATCCGTTAATTGAGTAAGTGGAAATTCCACTCGTTGGAATGCTTTCACTTTGATCCCCGCTTCAGTTTGCTCCGTCTTGTCAAAATCCATGGGCACCAGGTTTTGCCACTTGCCATTTCCTAATGGCGCCAGCACATAGAGATACCCGGACACGTTCGATTCCACGGCCAATCGAATTTCTGACCAATTTCCGGTGACCTGCCGAATTTCCATCTCCTCATCTTTGCCCTCTTTTGTTTGCTGGACAAAGCTGTATCGGAGCCCTCTGGCAGTTGGCATAGCTGCACCACCTGCAAAATCTCGCTCCATGGGCTTTATAGTTTTGGATTGTGCCCCTCGAGGGGCCTGGTCCTTCCTATCCATATCGCTTTTCTCGCCAACCACTTCATCGCCTAGTGTGCCCCTCGCGGCATAAAACAATTCCTGGGCGCTTGGAGGTAATTGAGTTGCCTCATCCATAGCTTGGTCGGCTAGTCTGTCAGGTGCTGTGGCTTGCGGGACACTATCCGCCATCGGCACCTCAGGCGACGGAGGAACCGAAAAGGGCTGATCGGAGCGCCCGTCCTTAGGCTGGATCAATGCTGAAGGTGCTGGTGGGGATTGAGTCACTTGTTCATGTGTTCTTTGGCGCCTCATGGCTAGACCGCTTTCTCTCGCGTCGTTTTCCGTTTTGGTTCTACCTTGACGTTCCCCCTCAATTTCAATTGCCTCCTCCTGAGCCGGTTTGGTCTCCAATGCCTCCTTCTGTAACGATGATGTACCTTCATCCGAAGGTTTCTGTGTCCGAAATGGGAGTTCCTCTCTTGATGAGGATTTCGCGGCTTCCTGCTCCTGACTGACCACCGGCCCCCATTCTTTTTCCATTTGCCAGCCAAAGATGAGAGCCAGACCCATGGCAGCAATGCTCCCCGCCCAGGCAAGTGACGTGTGCTCCTTTAACCAGCTCACCCATTTCACTTTCTCATCCGGAACACCACCGGAACGCTCTGTTGCTTCCAGACTGGCCAGAATACGCCGGCGGGCCTCAGGATCGGCGAGCATGACTTTCAAGGCTTCTTCATCGGCCAAGGCATTAAAGAGGGCTTGATCGTTGAGGGCTGCCTCATATAATTGGCGCTTTTCCTCGTCGGTCAGCGTATGAGTGGCATAGCCGCCAAGCAGATGTTCCCAGGATGCGGCCATTATAGATCCTTCTCCACGGTTTTCTTTTTGTCTTCACCAGCCTGAGGGATAGTGGTCCCCCAACGTCCTCCCATGAGAGCCAGAAGTTGTTTTCGACAGCGGGAGTCCCAGGTATAAATGGTGTTGATAGACCGCTCACCGAATATCTGTTGAATCTCAGGAAAGGTGTGGCCTTGAAGTTTCAACCGGAATAATTCCCTGCAACGCTCACCCAATTGGTGAAGCGCCTCAATCAATTGCCCTACCCGCTCTTTCTGCTCGGCTTGCATGGCGGGATCATCTCCAGGATCTGCAAGCGGCCGATCATCAATGGATTCCTGATGATATTCGCCCCGTCGGAGGTTTTTTCGATGGAGATCCAGCATTTTATACCTGAGAATTTGAAACGTCAGAGGAACCAGCTCGGTCAATGCCGTGACTTGAGGATATTTCTCGTGCAAGACCAGAAGTACCTCCTGAGCCAAATCTTCAGCCACATCTCTTGATCCACGAGATGTCGCAAATGCCACAATCCTTTCACGGAGTTGGCCAATGATTTGATCCCGGGCCATTCCCGGGTTATGGCCTTTTCACGTGAATCACCAACAATTCAACCTCCGGACTTATTTTGCACGAGGATTGTCGGGCACAGGGTAACCTTCCGGAAGTCATACGGTTGATCCTGGAATGTGGCATTCCCATGATTCCTGAAGCTTCTGGATATTGTACCACTGGAGGGGAGTGGCGGGGAGAAACCTGGAAGAGAGCACACACGAGCCTCAAGACAATCACCGAAAAACTCGGAAGATGATAAGAGCAGAAGGCTCTACACTTTCTGGACTTCGAAATATAGAAGCGCGTGGTCGGAATATTTCCTGGTCCACCCATCTCGTTTCTCAGGGGTCGTTTCTTGGGGCCACCCGCGAATATCGATGTGGGCTGATCCAAAGGCCTTAAACCGCAAATGGTCCGCGGCCACGACGTGGTCAAGGTTGCCCGGTGAGTAAGAGGACTTCGAACCCGGCCAGTAGGTCTCCGGATAGGACTTATCGAGTACCTGCATCTTCCGGTTTTTCACCCGTTTCTGCAGACGTTGGACTTCCTCGTCTGCACTGACATCCTTCGTGCTAAACGTCAGATTCATCCCCATCGTGTTGAGATCCCCCAGAAAAATATAATTCGCTTGATCCTCATTGCACGATGCCTTATCCAGGACTTTTCGCAATTTGAGGGCCCGTTCGGTCTGATCGTCCCGCAAGCCAAACCCTCGAGGTTCCGTCAGACTTTTTAAATGTAAAAACAACAGGGGATAGGCGTTCCCATCCACTTGAATCGTCAGCAAGGAACCAGGCCGCAGAACGGATACCCCTGATTTAAATTCCAGCCGTTGAGTATAAAAACTCGAGAAGGTTCGCTTCACACCTATCAGAATTTCCTGTGCTTGAGGCCCCTCCGTAATATGAAACTGGTAGTCCGGCATCACCGTCACGATGGTGTCATATACCGTCGAGCCCACGACTTCGTATACCGCGACCACATCGGCATGTTGTTGGGCCAGAAACTCGATAATGGGGCCGACCGGTTTTTTCGGCTTCGCCTTAGTTTTGTTCATCGCTCCGAAATGCTCCACATTCCAAGACGCAACGGAGAATGCTTTGGCCATCATGTCCTCCTTGGTGACGTGTGATAGGTCATGAATTTACCACGTATCGGCAGATTGTCCCACCGGCCTGGAAAAATTGGAAGACAGAAACGTTTCCTTTAGCAAGCCTCAAATCCGCTCTCTATTTTTTAAGAATATCTTTCAGTCATGAGGCTAATTGGAAGAAACCGGAAACACCAGAGTAAACGTGGCGCGCCTTAAATAGACGTCAAATACGCTGCAATAAACAAGACGGCCAGGCTCAAACTCAAGATGGCTCGTTGAACCCAGACCACTTTTCCGGAAAACAGGAGTGGCTCCGTCTCACTCTTTTTTCCTTTTGCGGAGACACCATAGGGATCAAGAATCAGATCGTGGACAAAAATCAATCCTCCGACAATCGCAAAGACGAAGAGCTTGAGCATCATGATCAAGCCCCAACTGGTTTCAATACGTGCTGAACCGCTTTCATCCAATAACTGAGACGCTCCGGTAAAGATCAGCGCCATGAGACTCACCCATCCCACCATTTTAAACCGTTGGCCAACTTTTTTAACCATCTCAAGAGCTTCCAACGACGATGGCTTGGCCTTGCCTTCGGTCAAGCTTGGCCGGACGACGAGCTGAACAAACATCCATCCGCCAATGAAGGTGATGGCGGCCAATAAATGAATCCATGTAACAACATAGGCGGGCATATGTTTTCTCCTAGAATTTTCATTCATCTCCCAAACGATGCCATAATACCCACTGAAACAGGGAAAGACCAACAAGAAACGTGCAGGATTCTTTCGTTCCTTGACTGGAGTCGGCTATGGTTCTCTCAACAGTTGTGGAGGTCACCTGATGAAGATTCGCTTTCGACTACTACCAAATCTTTTAAAAATATGTGTCCTGGGGCTTCTGTGTCCGATCGCCCTTGGTGGAATGATAACCATGGACTCCTCGTGGGGAGCTGAAGCGGATAGGGAGCGGTGGAATAAGAAATATGAAACCGAGAGATATGTATTCGGACGTGACCCGATCCCGTTCTTAACGGACCATGTCGATCTTCTACCCAAAGGGGCTGCCCTTGACCTGGCCATGGGGGAAGGACGCAACGGAGTCTTTTTAGCCACGAAAGGCTTTCAGGTCACGGGGGTCGATATTTCAGAGGCCGGGTTCAACAAAGCCCGAGCCCTCGCTTCCGAGAACGGCGTGGACTTGACCACCGTCGTCGCCGACCTGGAGCAATACACCATTCCCCCCAATATTTTTGACGTCATTCTTTGCACCTATTACCTACAGCGAGATCTGTTTCCCAAAATGGCCGCAACTCTAAAACCAGGGGGCATGATCTTGATCGAAACGTATACAATGGATCATTTGCGCTACCGACCGCAATTTAATCGGGAATACCTTTTGGAGCGAAATGAATTATTAACCCTGCTCCCAGGTCTGCGGGTGTTGCGTTATCAAGAGGTCGATACAGGACAGGAGGCCTTCGCCAGCATCCTGGCCCAAAAACCCGTCGAGGCCATACGGCAATAAGCGCCGGAATTTTGGATTCTCTCCCTCCTCCTGAATAAGGAAAGAAATGGTTGCGGCCTTTTGGATCGATAGGGTACCCTGGCAGCTTCCTTTTTATCCGTGCATGCTGAATAGAATGAGAAATACACCCTCATGACCCCCTCCCCTGCCTCTCAACCCACTGCCGATCCATGGGCAGAAGTCAGCCCACAAGTCCTGGAGGGAGACATCCTCAATCAACGGGCATGGCGCATGCCGGATATTGTGATTTATCAGCATGCTACCGAGGAATGGTGGGTGGCCCCGCTTGATGAAGAATTACCTCTGATTCGCCTTAATCGTATGGGCGCTGCCCTGCTCGGCGCGATGGATGGCCGAATGACCATTGGCGCCCTACTCAACCAGTATGGGAAATGGGTCTGCAGCCCGGCCCAACAGAATGGTCGCTGGCATTTAGAGCGGTGGGCCCAACCACGGTTTTCGTTAGCCTATTTTGGAACCGAACCCCCCAGCGGACACAGCGCCGAGGCGAAATGGGATTTGTTATTGCAAAAGGTGCGGGAAGGGTGGCATCAAAACGTCCAGGCTGAAACCGAAGATCATCTGTCCAAATTTCACGTCCAAGGCATCCAAGGGCCCCACGGCCATTTTGAAATCATCGAAACCACGGTTTCGCATTTATTTCGCGAACCCTGCGAAGCTATGAACGGGCTGACCTATGGGCGACTGCTCGGCCATACCCTGCGGCAAATGGGCTGGCTCTCCCCCAAACCCCAACGCATGGTGGAAGTGGGCGCCGGCCTCGGGTATGTCTCAAAGGAACTGGCGGGAGAACTCTCAGCGGAAGAGCGGAAAGACATCCGGTATACCTTTCTCGATCTGACCGGCCCGTTTCTGGGATCCCAAACGTCGCTGGCGCGACAAGCAGGGTGGACGGCCTCGGCCATTCAAGGCAATGCCGAACGAATGCCCTTGGCGGACCGTTCTGTTGATTTATTGATCGACAATGAAAATCTTGCCGACATGACCCCGATCCAATTTACCGGGGATGAACTCCTCACGTTTCGAGGCGAGAATCCTTTGCATGACGAAGCCCTGGACCTTATCCGGCGCATGCGCCTTCCACTCATGCCACCCTTCCCCGACGAAGTGATTTTCAATTACGGCGCCATCCAATTTTTACAGGAAATCTGGCGCGTGCTGAAGCCGGGCGGGCGTGCCATCCTGGTCGAATTCGGGATCGAAGATGATTGGCCGTCTCCCGTCAGATTGCCCGGGCACACCGAATATGAGGTGCAATTCAGTCATCTGCGTCATGCCGCCAAATGGCTGGGCTTCCGCGAGCAGTATTGCACCCTGCCACAATTGCTTGGCATGAAGCGGGACATTAATGTCTTATGTACCGGGGCGGCCTATACCCTGCGGCGATTTTGTCGTGAATTGGAAAAACCCTTCTCCGTGCGGGCCTATACCGAAAAAGAATTGGGCACCGCCCTCGGCACTCTTCTACCCAAACTCACCGGCCTGCACTACCATAACGTCTTAGATCCGGCCTGGTTCGGTCTGTGGGATTTCAAAGTCTTGTTGGTCGAAAAGCCCGGCGGCATGAGCATCGGGCAACAACCGGCCTTCAAAGAATCCGGCGGCTTCCGCTGGTACACCCAACACTAATCTGCCAGAAGTATTGGCAGTTAATGACCAACCCGCCTGGCATAAGGTAGAGACGTGTCGGTGACACGTCTGCTTGGATAGCACAACCCTCACGGACCATTCCCACTGGTTATCCAAAAAAGACACCCCAGCGAGTCTATATATGCCCCTGTTCGTGAACCAGGGCTTTTAACCAAGGGATTCCTCTGGTATGCTTTTCACAGACCAAAACAAAAAACGGAGGCAGATGTCCATGCAGAAAGTGCTCCATCCGCACATCACAAGTAACCCGGAAATTTGCGGAGGCAGTCCCATAGTTGTCGGGACTCGCTTTACGGTTCGTTCAGTCGTCAACTATATTCTTCGATACGGCCTGACTCCGGAAGAACTGATCACGAAGTTTCCATATCTGACGCTGGCACAAATTCACGATGCGCTTGCGTATTTTTACGACAACCAAGAAGAAATCAACACTGATTTCCGCGAAAATTCAGAAAACGAGGTACATCCCCAAACCCTCCCACCATCACCGTGAACAGGCTCGCCTGACCTCCAGAGAAATCGTTTCCGAGGAAATTGACACCTCATCGCCCCAGAAAAATTGATGCCAGTTCAACTGTACCTTGATGAAGATGTGGATCCCCTGCTCGCCCAAGTCCTCCGTATCCGCGGAATTAATTGCCTTTCAACGCAAGAGGCACACAATCGTGGAAAATCCGACGCTGAACAACTCGCCTTTGCCGTCAGCCAACAAAGAGCCTTTTTGACATTCAACGTCAAAGACTTTGTCCGGCTCTCACAAGACTATGCCGCAACCGGAAGAACCTATTCGGGGATCATCCTCTCCCAACATCTTCCTTTTCGAGAATTGCTGCGCCGCACCCTGCTTCTCCTACAAAAACATGGCCATGAGGAATTTACCAATCGAGTGTTGTGGCTTTAAGATTTCTAAAAAGACTCTGACAGGATCATAAGGGAAATCACTCCCGATTTCCTGCCTCTGCAATTGATTTTTTGAGCAGGCGACTCCACACCAACCGTCATCTTGTAGAGACGTTCGGGGACATGTCTTCTTCGCTTTCCTGACACCGTTCGTTCAAAGGCCGGCCATGCCCACCCTCTTTCTTTCGTCACTCCTACAGGTTGGAGGCAGGAGTCCCTCTGGCTAGGCACCACCCACCTTTTAAGATTGTTTTGGCGGACAGTGCCCGCCCTACCATCCTGGGAAAAAGGTGAAGGGAAAAAAGAAAAAATGAAGAATAAAGGGTAAAAGGAAAAAAGGACAGAGGGTTACGGGGCACCCTGAGCAAACCGAAACCCGACGATGTCGTTCCAGTTGGTCGGTGAGTTGTCGTCGCGGATCGACGAACGCAGGTCCCTGGGGTCAGCGTTGACCCAGGACCCGCCACGACGCACCCTAAACTCGCCTTTCTCCGGGCCATGAGGATTTAGAGGTGGTTCTCCCTTTGAGTTGGCTCGATTTTTATAAAGATTTCCATCGTACCAATCCGCCACCCATTCCCACGCATTCCCCGCCATGTCATACGGCCGTCTCATAGGGACGTGTCGAGGACACGTCTTCTTCGGTGTTGCCACGTTCCGGTAAAATGTTTGCTGACCATTCAAGAAAGGCACCCTACAGGGCGTTTCTACAGAAATTTATCATTGGAAATTAAGAGTTGGTCTGGCCGGACGAGACCATTTGGCATCTGGCTGAAATTTCAACCCTTGGGTCTGTTGAAAAAAGCCGCCAGCGGCGTTCTCGCCCTTTTCCCGTGCTCACGTACTACGCGTACGCTCCGCGCGCAAAAACGGCTGCGGCCTGGCTGGACGGACTTTTTTGAACCGACCCGTAGTCTTTGAGGAGGAATCTCATCCTGCGCAAATTTGCCCTTGAACATCCTTCTTATTCAACACTCCCACCCTTACAATTTCTTTGTGGCGAGATCCACCAGCACCCCTTCCCGAAGGCCGAAGTCGCTGACCAGGCATGCGTCAAATCCGAAGGTCTCCATGATTCTTCGTAGAATTACGGTGCCTGCCACGATGACATATTCCCGCCCGGGCTCAAGACCTGGCATGGCCAGGCGCTGCGGTCCGATTGTGGTGAGGAGATCCTGTTCCAGTCCTTTAATGTTCGACAAGGTTAACTCATAATTGTGGACACGTGCCGACTCATATCGCGGCAGTCCTTGAGCCATCGCGGCAAGTGTGGTGACGGACCCTGCCGTCCCGACCAGTGGGATGCCAGAAAGAGGCCCGAAGGCTTCCGACACCTTGGCCAATTCCTCATCAATACAGGCTTCAGCCTTGTGAATCTCCTGGACTGTGGGTGGATCCAGACGAAGCACCCGCTCCAATAAGCGCACCACTCCCAGATCCAACGAAATGACAACCGGAGCCTTTCCAGAATGAGCCAGGATACATTCGGTACTGCCACCACCAATATCCAATCCCAAAAAACTCTCAATGGCGGGTGGCAGGCCAAAACGAATACCCAACAAGGTTCGGCGGGCTTCCTCTTCTCCCGTTAAGACCTCCACTTTCCATCCGGTTTCTTGAGCGACAAGAGCGAGAAAGTCCTGTTGATTTTCCGACTCACGCACGGCGCTGGTCGCTACGACTGCCACCCCGTTGAGCGGATATTTCGCAATCTTTTTTTCCCAATCTTTTAGTGTAGAAACCACGCGACCTATCGCTGCCTGTGATAACCGTTTGTACTGGTCCACCCCTTCCCCGAGACGTAAAATTTGCCGATCCCCATCAACAACGGTAAGTTCCCCTGGTGGATTCACTTCTGCCACCAATAAGCGGCAGGTTAAGGTGCCAATATCGATTCCTGCGAGTAACATGCTGTGTCTTCTCCGATCTTAAGATATGCTCCACACATTTCACTTCACGGTCTTCCACGTCGCGAACGAACGGGACCGAACGATGAGGTCGACATCCATACCTGAAAGACACTCAAATAGACCAGGGCAGTGAAATCCGCCTGACTTCTTTTCCCACCGAAGATTTCTGTGTTAGGATTTTACTTTGTGCTGCATATTAATACCTCTAAACTTTGGGCCTGTCACTTACAAAAGGAGAAAAGGATGGCGCAAATTCATTGCCGAAAATGCGATAAAGATGCGGACCCGATTACGGACAATCTTTTTATGGGGAAACTGGAAGAAGAAATCAAACAGAAAGTCTGTCAAACCTGCTGGAATGAATGGGCCGGCCCAGGCGGAACGAAAACCATGGTAATTAACGAGTATCAGTTGAATTTAGGGGATGAAAATGCCCGGCAAACCCTTAAGACCCAAATGCGGGCTTTTTTGAAATTGGATGACACGACGGGCGAATTTAAAGATTACCGCCATTAATCGACCAACATTTCCTACCAAATTTCTGAAAGGTTCGGATTGAGACTCTTTTCTTACGGAGGGCTCCTCCAGTTTTGTGTGGCAGAGCAGGAGGGATCATCGTGCAGTCTTGTTTGACGACAGTGTGGAGTAGGCCGGTTTTTCGTTTTTGGGAGTGTTGAATAATAAGGATGTTCAAGGGCAAATTTGCGCAGGATGAGATTCCTCCTCAAAGACTACGGGTCGGTTCAAAAAAGTCCGTCCAGCAAGGCCGCAGCCGTTTTGACGCGCGGAGCGTACGCTTCGTACGTGAGCACGGGAAAAGGGCGAGAACGCCGCTGGCGGCTTTTTTCAACAGACCCATTTTCTCCGGAAAACCATGGATTCTCTTCTCCAGGAAATGCCTCTTGATGGATGACGTGTGGCACGTTAGGATGAACGTATGGACACACCGTTAAGCAAGGGGGTTCTCCTCATTGCCACTCCAGCGTTGCGTGATCCCAATTTCCGCCAGACGGTTGTGCTGCTCTGTGAGCATGGACCGGAAGGGGCACTAGGCGTGGTCGTGAATCGTCCGACCGAGATGAATATCGCCGAAGTCCTGCCACAAGTTCCGGTGCTCGAAGGGCAGGAACATCGGGTCTATTCCGGCGGACCTGTTCAAAAAAACAGCTTGCTCGTTTTGTACCGTCTGAATGAAGAAGTTGAAGATACCCATGCCGTACTTGACGGAGTGTATCTCGGAGGAAATATGGAAACGCTGGAGCGCATTCTAGAAGTTCCAGGCGAGCACGAATCGTTTCGAGCATATATGGGCTATTCAGGCTGGGGACCGGGACAATTGGAGACGGAAATGGAAAGTGGCTCATGGCTCACCATGCCTGCCCAACCCCATCTTGTCTTCGACGAGGATTCTCAGGACTTATGGGGCGAGGTCATCCGATCCTTTGGAGATGACTATACGATGTATGCGCATATGCCCGTTGATCCAAGTTTAAACTAACCGTTTCCTTGCCCCGATGCATCCTTACCCCTAAAACACCTCAAGCCTCAACAAGACCTAAGCCCCTTTCTCTGATAAGGTCTGGTGTATGACCACGCAGACCGAGCCAGGGCATTGGCTTAAAAATTTTTGTCGTCTTCTTGTCAGTCCAAAAATGCTGGTCATGCTGTTGACCGGCATTTCTTCCGGCCTTCCCCTCCTGCTCATAGGCTCGACCCTCAAATTCTGGATGCGGGAAGAAGGGCTCGATTTAACCACCATCGGGTTTTTCGGATTAGTCGGCCTCCCCTACACCCTAAAATTTCTCTGGGCTCCAGTTATGGACCGTCTCGTGTTTTCTGCTCTTGGAAGACGACGAGGGTGGATGATGGGCACTCAGATAGCTTTGATGATCACCATCGCCTCGCTCGGGTTCACTCAACCGGCCATTCATTTATCCACTCTCGCAGTTCTGTGTGTCCTTGTGGCGATTTTTAGTGCCAGCCAGGACATCGTCCTGGATGCCTATCGCCGTGAATCTCTTTCTGACGAGGAACTCGGTATTGGATCTTCCATGTTTATTTATGGCTATCGCTTGGGGATGTTAATCGCTGGAGCGTTGGCCTTATTCCTGGCGGATCAGGAGAGCCTTTCCTGGAATGCTGTCTATTTCATCATGGGTGCCATGATGATTATTGGTATTCTCACAACATGGTTTGCACCGGAACCCACCATTCCCGCACCCCCACCAACATCATGGCAGGAAGCCATCACCGGTCCGTTTCTGGAATTTTTTTCCCGTCCGGGCGCTCTCATGATGCTGTTGTTTATCCTGCTATATAAGGTCGGCGATAGTATGGCGTCAGAAATGCTCTCGCCATTTATGGTGGATCTCGGCGTCTCGAAAACCGACTATGCAATGATCGTCAAGGTTTTTGGCATGATTGCGTTGATGGCGGGAGGATTGATTGGGGGTCTGGTAGTGTATCGGCTGGGGATTGTGCCTTCTCTCTTTATTTTAGGTTTCCTCCAAATGATTTCAACAGCGGGGTTTGTCATTCTCGCCTATACCGGCAATCACCTTCCCACTCTTACTGCCGTCATTGCCTTTGAAACCATTTCCAGTGGTCTGGGACAAACCGCGTTCGTGGCCTTTATGGCCAGTCTCACCAACAAGCGGTTTACCGCCACACAATATGCCCTCTTGACCAGCTTCATGGGCATTCCACGGGTCTTTGCGGGCTCCACCACCGGAATCCTGGCCACCTGGTTGGGATGGGAAGGGTTTTTTCTTCTGTGTACCTTCATCGCCCTGCCCGGCTTATTCCTCATTCCCTACCTCCGACGCTTGGAAGAAAATCACCAATCCCTCACTAGACAATAAGCCTTGTTGATTCCGCAAAGATGGAGTTGAGATACGCAAGGACGATCACATCCTTATTTCCAAATGCGGTTGACACATCGCCTCATACGCCCCATTCACTCTAAGTCAGTTAAAACGGCCAAAACCAGAAATGAGGAGTATCGGGTGGGGGCTGAATAAGTGAATGATCAAACGTCAAATCCGGTCGCATAGCCACATGTAAAATATACGTGACCCCCTCACCTCTTCCCAGATTCATGGATGGAGAGACAGGCAACAATACACGAAGAATCCATCCGAAATTTACCCGCATCGTCTTGCTATCTCCATATCGATAGCGAAAGACCATTCCGACGGCCCCTTCCTCAATTTCATCAGGAGCGCCTAATTTCCTGGCCACATCCTGAATGGTGCTTTTCCCCGGCACCAACTCTTCGAGATTGTCGGCAACCAATGGATCATTAACCACCACACGACGAAAGTCACAGCCGGCCAGAGAAAGGACCAACAGGACCCCCAGAATTCCGGTTTTTCCAAAGACCAGGATCATCTTGCCCTACTCCCCAAACGGCCAGATTTGAAATTCCACGTTCTTGGTCCGATTGCCAAACACCACGTCATCCACTATCCCTTGGGAATTAAAAAATATCCACAAATGATCACTACCAATATTCAGGCGGGACACAAACAGCAACCATCCCAATTTGCTGTCAAAGCGGCGGTAGTGAAAGATCTCATAGCCGTTTGCCTGGACAATGTCATCGGGGGCGCCGAAATGTTCGGCCACTTCTTGGCGATTTGTTTTGCCTTTCTCAATCGTCTGAATGCGATCCTCCGGAAAAGGCTCGCCTACTTCTCCCCGGACAAATGCACAGCCATTCAGCATGCCCAACAACACCAGAAGGCCGGCCGATAGGAGGAGACCCCTTAAATTTCTCCAATGATGGCTGAAGCCGGCTTGAGATTCCCGCAACATAGTTTTCCTCCTCTTTATGGGCTGTTTCTTCGAGGCAGCCAGGGAAACAATTTATTGGTGGTGCGTTGATATAGGCGATACGCTTCCCCTCGGCTGTGTATAGCCTGAGCCTCGGCCAAGGGCACTCCCGTCACCCATAAGAGCGACGCCATCATAAGCAATGGCCACGCAATCGCCATCCATGCCCCCGGCAATCCAACTGCCAGCGGAATATAGGCACACCACTGTAGGATTTCAAAAAAATAGTTTGGATGACGGGAAAAACGCCACAACCCCTTCTGTAAGACCTTGCCCTGATTTGCCGGGGCTGATCGGAACCGTTCAAGTTGACTATCCGCTAGGGCTTCTCCCCAAAAGGCTAACACAAAGATCCCGACCCCCAGAAGATCCCATCCTCTTACCGCCGACTGAGAATGGCTCATAATCCAGCACAGGAAAAATCCAAAGAACAGACAAGCAGGAACCTGCAGCACAAAGTATCCGAAGATTCCTACCGATTCCCATTTGCCCAGCGCTGCCCGAAAGGTTTTATACCGGGGATCCTCCGTTTTTTCCCAAATTCGATTCTTCCACAAGTGCCAGCCCAACCGGCCGGCATACGCACTCCCCATGCCCGCCACAAGAACCCGTCGCCAGGGAGTGCCTTCACTCTCTATTCCACACATAACCACGATAAGGGCAAATCCCAAGCAAAATCCCACATCGGCCAAGGAGGCATTGCGTATTCGCGAATGAACAAACCACAAGGCAAAAAAAAGCACCAGGAGGAGACCTACAATCTGTGACACATGCGAAAGAGTGAGCATATGTCAGGAGGGCGGATTCACTTTAGATCAGAAAACACAGGGCCACCACCACGGACCATAACGATCTTTGGAAAGGGACTCAATTCGGGGCTAATGCCAAAGGACTCCGGACTGTGTGCTCTTCCGTGACAGGACTGAGGTTCGGTTCAAGTAAGAACACTCGCTCACCGGATACCTTCCCCTCCTGTATGAGAAATTCCCGAATGCCTTGAGCCCGTTGCTGAGCCAGGAATCGAAGCCGGTCGTCCTCCACCTTGATCGATTCAAGCAATCGGGATCTCATCTGCTCCGGTGAAGGAATGTCTGGAGCCTTTCCTTCGGGAGAAGAAGATAGGTTCGAACGAGACCCGAACTGCTCGACATACATCTCTTGAAGCAAGCGTTCTTCCTCATCCGGACTCAGTTCAATCTGTTCGAGGGACACCCCCTTCGTCACAGAAGATGAGCCCTGAATAAATTTTCGCTTTTGCAGTTGTTTCCGTAATTCCCCGGCAGCCAGACCTTGGCGATCGACCTGGGGATCGGCAGCCCCGGCGATATCCAGTCGCAAGGCCGGACGATCGCCCAGCGCTTGACCAAGCGCTTTTAGCTTTTCCTGCTCAGGAGGAGACAATTGCGCAATCCCGGCAGGAAAGACCACATATTGAAGATCGTCACCACTGCTTCCCACCAACCCTCCGACCATCGCAAAAGGAGAGGTCGCAACTTTCGTCAAAAGATTCCCCAAGGCATTCCAGATCATTCCTCCATAACTAAAATCCGGATCGTCCAAATTCCCGCGCACCGGCAAATCAATATCGATCTGTCCTTTGCGGTCTTTGAGTAAAGCCAACGCCAGAGGAATGGGCAACGACGTCGCATCCGGGCTTTCAATTTTCTCACCCATGGTCAACTGGTCAATCAATACCTTATTTTCACCAACCAGCGCCTTTTCGGAAACTTCATACTCAAGATCCAACGACAGCTTCCCCTTTGTAATGGGATACCCGACATAATGAGCCGAATAAGGAGAGACCGTCGGGAGATCAAGATTGTTGAACGTGACAGTCACATCCGTATAGGCATCTTCACCCAAAGGATTAATTTGCCCGGCAATCTGGAATGGGGCGTATTGATCGACCGTTCCGTGTAACGCAACATCGGCTTTGGCTAATTGATCCGAAGAAAGCCCTTTAATGGTGCCGGTCAGCCCCTCAATTTTTGTGACGACATTGGGGGAAATGGATTGATCCGTAAAGCGAGCCAGGAGATTGTTGAGCGTGACGGCCCCAATTGTGGCAGGAGTCGGTGGCTCTCCATGAGTGTCCGCTTCTGGTAAATGTTCGTCTGAGGCCGACTCGTTGTGGGATAGGGATCCAGGTGGGGAAAACAATCGCTTGAGGTTCATCCCTCCATTCGCCTCAATCAACAAGGCCAGCGTTGGGTTAGTCAGTTCGATTTCCCGCAGATTGACCGAAGTCGGTTCAATGTGAAGGTTCAACTCTTTGAGTTCCAATGCCTCCCACGTGAGAAAAGGGTCGGTCTGCATAGGATCGTTAAGCGCCAATTTGGACACTCCCATCCCTCCTTGAAATGTCACCATCGGTTGAGTCTTGGATCCCACCTGATAGTGTGTCTTTCCCTGCAGCGTCAGTGCCCCGTCTCCGACATCAAATTGAACAAAGGGAGCCATATAGGGTTGAAACGGCCGAACGGCAATATCCGTCAGTGCCACGTCTAGTTTCATCGTCAAAGGATCTGTCTCCAGTGTGCCTTGCAAGTTGGCCTTTCCGGTTTCATTGAACTGAAAGGAAAGATCAATAGGAAGAGCCCGATCCATAGCCATAGACACATCCGAGGTGTGAAAATGAATGGTGTCCAATAGCAGTGTGACAGGATCTTCAGGTTGGCGATCCTCGAATTCAATCGTGAAATTATCCAAGGCAAGATCCTCAATGACCATCCTCCACGGATTGGCCGGGGAAGGCTCGGGTTCAGGAGCTGTCCGACTTTCTAATGCCACAGGTGAAAACAACGTCTGATAATTGACCACCCCATCCTTCCCGACCCACCCGGTAAAATGAGCGTCCCGAGACTTGATCGAAGGAATTCGAACGTCCTGCTTGGCCACATCAACCGAGACGCCGTTGACTTCAAAGAGGGGAATCGTGATCACGGGGGAAAGGACCCCTTTCTCCTGAATCTGTAAATCCTGAATCCTCAGACTTCCCGCATCCACCAGCACATTTACCCCTTGGTCTGTCGTGGACATTCGATAATGTCCCTTTAGAGTCATCTGTCCTTGAGGAATCTGAAATCGGACCAGATCCTGTACATAGGTCCATAGTCTGGGCAATTGGTAATCTTCAAAAACCAACCGGCCTTCGGACTGAAATGGTTCCAAAGTGACGGTCCCTTCCCAGGTAATTTTCTCACCTGCACTGCGTTCAGCTGAGAGTGCATAGGAATTCGCCTGACCTTTTTGCGTACTAAAGTGTTCCAGCGTGAGAGTGATTGGCACGAAATGCGCCACAAATGGAGTCGGACGGGAATGATCCCGAAATTCCAATATTCCCTGTTGAATGGAAAGTTGGTCGATGAGAATCGCCGGCAATTCTGCTGATTCTTGTGGTGGGGCTTCCTCAGAGAGAGCCTCGGGTGGGACATCCTGAGATTCGGAGGAAGAGCCTAAGGCGGCGAGATTCAAGGACCCGTCGGCACGAACCCATGCCAATCCATACGGCAGCTCCAACCGAATTTCCGCAAACGTGTAGGCTCGGTTCACCAGCGAAGCGGCAGGATCGAAATTAATGAACAAGTCCTCAAACCCCAACATAGGTGAGCTATCCTGTTCCTGAACATCAAACCCGTTTATCTGTAGTGTAAACAGAAAGGGATTAAACCGGACTTCCTGAATGGCCACGGGCCGACCCAATTGCTCCGAAAGCCTTGGAGGAACCTTCGTGGTAATCGCCCAAGGAATTACCAGAAAGCCCACCACAGTATAGAGTAAGAGCAATCCAAGAAAAATAAGCAGAAGAATTTTGCCATTTTTTTTCATGATTCGGCGTGTATTCTCATGAAAGAAAACGGGATAAAGAAGATTGAATCAATTAAATCAGGTAAAAGTTGACGCGAGCCATTCATGATAAACTCAAGTGGCTTAACGTGTCGGTTCATGATAACGGCCTGATTCTTTGAGAGCTAGTCTGAGCCACGTAGTCTCTTTACGCCTCCGCAATCCCCGCTCCCCCGAAATCGATCTTGATAAAGGCCCTGCGCGCTCATCTCGGGAATTACATAAATTGCGTGAATCCAAAGGATTTCAGGTCGATATCATCCCGGTTTTACCCAACCAAAAGGTTGCTCTCAACTTGACATGCCTTGTGTTTGTTCACTATTGTCTTGAGTTTGCTTAAAATGGTGTATTTTCCATTGGACCCCTTTTCATGTTTACCACGTTAACAGAGAAAATCGAAAAAGTTTTCAAACAGTTACGCGGCCAGGCCGTTCTGACTGAAGAGAATATTACCGATGCCTTGAAAGAGGTGCGCCTGGCGCTGCTGGAAGCGGACGTCAATTTCAAAATTGTTAAGGACTTTATTGAGAAGGTTCGGATTAAGGCTGTCGGGCAGGAAGTCCTGAAAAGTCTCACGCCTGCCCATCAAGTGGTGAAAGTGGTCTGGGAAGAACTGCGGGACCTTCTTGGGCATGATCAAAGCACCCTTCATCTTTCTTCCCAACCTCCTACCGTCATCATGATGGTCGGATTGCAAGGCTCAGGCAAGACGACCACCACCGGAAAACTTGCGAATTATTTTAAAACCGAAGGCAAGAGGGTTTTGTTGGTCGCAGCCGATCCCCGTCGCCCGGCCGCAGGAGATCAGCTGACTTCACTGGGGACTGACCTGAATATTCCAGTCCATCGTGGGGAAAACGAGGGCCAACCCGGTGCCCAGGCCGTTCAAACCTGTCGGGACGGAGTCGCTCGCGGACGTGATCACGGTTACGATGTGGTGCTCTTAGATACTGGTGGTCGGCTGCAAATCGATGAAGAATTGATGCAGGAATTAGTTGATATCCAGACGGGCGTCACGCCACAGGAAGTATTGCTAATCGCCGACTCCATGACCGGACAGGAAGCGGTTGCTGTCGCCGAACGTTTTAATCAGACCCTCGGTCTCACTGGCGTCATTTTAACGAAGGTTGAGGGCGATGCCCGTGGCGGAGCGGTACTTTCAATCCGTGCGGCAACAGGCAAACCCATTAAATTCCTAGGAATCGGAGAAAAGCTGGATGCGTTAGAGCCGTTTTATCCAGACCGGATGGCCTCCCGTATTCTTGGTATGGGTGATGTGCTGACCTTGATCGAGAAAGCCCAGGAGAACTTTTCTCAAGAACAAGCGGTCGCATTGCAAAAAAAGGTTTCGAGCAATACCCTGACGTTGGAAGACTTTCGTGATCAGATCCAACAGGTGAATAAATTGGGGTCGTTCGATCAGATTTTAGACATGCTCCCAGGAGGACAAAAAATTAAAACGATGATGGGTTCTGGCGCCCCCGGAAATGCTCAGGTACCCGAAAAAGAAATGAAACGGGTCGTGGCCATCATTGATTCCATGACCCCCCGCGAAAGACGGGATCATACGATTTTAAATGGGAATCGGAAAAAGAGGGTGGCCAAAGGCAGCGGAACATCCGTTCCGGAGGTTAATCGGCTCATTAAGCAATTTTTGGATGCCCGACGCATGATGAAGTCCCTGGTCGGAGGGCAGATGGGGATGGGAAAAGGAAAAAAGCGTGGGAAGCTGATCCGCCGAGCGATCCATGCCCGGTAAAAAATTGAAGTCTTCCTGAGCTTTTTCATTCATTCATATTCACGACAGAGGAGATTGCCAGTGGCAGTACATTTGCGACTTACACGCGTGGGCCGGCATAAACGGCCATTTTATCGAGTTGTGGCAGCCGATGCCCGCATGCCGCGGGACGGTCGGTTCATTGAGGTCATTGGGACCTATGACCCCCTCAAGGCAAGCGATAAGGCGTCGTTCAAAGAAGATCGGGTGTTGAATTGGCTTCAGAACGGGGCTCAGCCGACTGATCCCGTCAGAGGGTTATTACGACAAACCGGTATCTTGAAGGCCTTTCGGGAATCCAAGCAAGCCCCAGCCAAATAATCTCGGCATGTCGGGGTAATGGGAGGGGTATTGCCCTGTTTGTTGTATCCTTCAAAGAATCCTTTGGGGATGCCACAGAACTAATGGCTAAATTATGGATGCTCCTGAGCCATCACCGTCTTCCATGGTGACCATTGGTCGAATTCTCAAGCCGTTCGGCGTCCAGGGTGAAGTACGTATTGAATCGTTGTCGGATGTTCCCGGGCGATTTGAAGGATTAGAGACCGTAACACTGGCTCTTCCGGATGGAAAAACCCTGGAAACTCTGGTGACCTCGGTTCGACAGATCAACCAGGGAGTGATTTTAGGACTTTCAGCGTTTTCGACACCGGAAACCGCTGCCTTATACCGAGGGGCCTGGATCAAGATTCCAGAGAACCCTGATCTTCCCAGGGATAGTGATACGTATTATCAGTTTGAATTAATCGGGCTCAGGGTTGAAGATGCCGAAGGACAACCGGTAGGAACATTAGAAGAAGTGCTGGAATATCCCCAACATCATGTATTTGTGATTCGGAGTAAGGATCGTGAAATTCTGGTCCCTGCCAGTCGGCGAACCATTGCCCTGGTAGATCTCCCGCATAAGGTTTTGCGGTTAACCTCACGCGAATGGTGGGATGTCTCGTATGCGTTGTGACATTTTGACCTTATTCCCTGAGTTGATTCACTCTGTGAGCTCACAGAGCATCATGAAACGCGCCCAGGATAAGGGCCTGCTCACGCTCAATGTCCTCAACCTTCGAGACTACACCCATGATCCACATCGGACGGCAGATGATACCCCTTACGGAGGGGGCGGCGGGATGGTCATGAAGGCTGAACCGATTTTACAAGCCATTGACCGGATAAGACTGGACCTCAATGAAATACGCATCATCGTTCCTTCACCACAGGGGATCCGGTTTTCTCAAGGACTCGCGAATGACTTGAGCCAGGATCCTCGCCCTTTGGTATTTATTTGTGGGCACTATGAGGGAATTGACGAACGCGTGCGAACATATTTGGAGGTTGAAGAAATTTCCCTTGGTGATTATGTGTTGACAGGAGGTGAATTGGCTGCACTCGTGATGCTTGATGCGGCCATGCGTCTCATCCCCGGAGTATTAGGAGATCCACATTCTGCTCAACAAGACTCCTTTGTGGAATCCTTATTGGACTTTCCTCATTTCACTAAGCCCGTTGAAATTCGAGGGATGTCGGTTCCCGACATTTTAATGTCCGGCAACCATGAAGCGATTCGCCGTTGGCGTCGAAAAGAGTCGTTACGTCAGACGCTGCTGAAACGGCCGGATTTGTTAAATCATCATACGTGGAGTAGTGAGGATCGTGAGTTATTGGAAGAGATTGAACACAACTATACCTCGACGTCCGGTCGTACGACGAGATCTTGAAGGAGGAAGACTCTCATGAATCTGTTGGAGCGTTTAGAACAATCGTTGGCACAGGGAACCGTGCCGTTTTTTGAAATAGGTGACACTGTCAGAGTCAAGGTGCGCGTCGTCGAAGAACGACAATACGGGAAAAAGAAGGAAGAGGCCAAAGAACGCATTCAGGTGTTTGAAGGACTCGTGATCGCTCGAAAAGGTCGTAAGGTGTGTGAGAATTTTACCGTTCGTAAGATTTCTTTTGGAGTAGGAGTCGAGCGAATTTTTCCCCTTCATTCTCCTAACCTGGCGGGCATCGAAGTTATCAGAAAAGGTCAAGTGCGGCGGGCAAAGTTGTATTACCTTCGAGACAAAAAAGGCAAAGCCGCTAAAATTTCCGAACGGGAGTTTTCGCGTACACCAAAAACGGTGAAAAATGCTGCCGCGACAGTGGAAGTCCCTGAGTCCGTTGAATCAGAACTCACGGAAGTAGCGGAATAACGCAGGAGAAAAGGCTCTCCTTTCATTGCACACCGACTCTCCCTCATTGATGGGTACGGGTCCGACAGACTTTTTTGAACAAGCGGCCCGAGCCCGTGGATACCGGCGGATTGCAGGACTGGATGAGGCTGGACGTGGTCCTTTGGCCGGGCCGGTGGTCGCCGCGATCGTGATCCTTCCACGTCGTTGGTCCCCGGTCCTTCTCGACGATTCCAAACTCCTGTCTGAACAACAGCGCCAGGTGTTATATGAGGCCATTACCACAAGGGCCATCGCTTGGGCCATTGGCATGGCATCAGAACAGGAGATTGACGAACTCAACATCCTGGGGGCCACACGATTGGCTGGTTGCCGGGCTCTTAGCTATCTGGCCAGCCCACCGGATTACCTCCTTCTTGATGCTTTGCACCTCCCTATGGTTCCTGTTCCCCAACGACCGGTCATCAAAGGCGACCAACTGTCACGGTCAATTGCGGCCGCATCCATTCTGGCCAAAGTATCACGGGATCGTGTGATGACCACCTATCACGAACGTTTCCCTCAGTATCAATTTCACCTCCACAAAGGATATCCCACACAGGAACATCTCAGACGTTTACAGCAGTTCGGCCCTTGCCCTGGGCATCGGCGAAGCTTCCGGCCTGTTCAAGCCTGCCTGAATGTGCCCTCGTTCGCATGACCACGCCTTCTCACCAGTTTGGACGATCAGCGGAAGAACTTGCAGAGGAATGGCTTAGGAAAAAAGGGTATCGGATTCTTGAGCGAAATCTGCGAGTAGGGGGTGGAGAATTAGATCTCATTGCTCAACATCATGATACACTGGTGTTTATTGAGGTCAAGGGGCGGCGCACCGATCATTTCGGCGGCGCTCCCTATGCCATTGATACGCGTAAAAAACGCCAAATCATTAAATTAGCCTCGTATTACCTTTCTCAACATGGCCTCAGCAACCAGGTTTGCCGGTTTGATGTTATCCTGATCACGGGAACCACTCAGGGTATACCGAAATTAACTCACCTGGAACAGGCTTTTGAGGTTTCCAGCTCCGACTGGCAATGGTAAATTAAAGAGGTTGGCCTCTGCACGAGGTCCAATGTCTGAAGGTGAACGGTCGGCAGCGCTCCCTGGGTACTCGCATCCAGGAACCATGGTCCCGTTTGATCTAGATCATAAGCCATTTCAAGGTCCAGGCCCTAATATCGCATGATTCAATTATTTCACGTCACCAAATACTACGATGGCTGCCTTGCGCTCTCAGATATTTCCCTACGAATCGAAAAAGGCGAATGTGTGTTACTCACGGGACCAAGCGGGGCCGGCAAAACCACCTTACTCAAACTTATTTTTGGAGCAGAACACCCTGACGAAGGTCAAATCCTCGTCCAAAATCGCAACATCGCCAGACTCGGAGGGTCAGATATCCCCTATCATCGAAGAACCATGGGGTATGTTCTTCAGGATTTCAAGCTGCTTCCGCAGCGGACGGTCTCCGAGAATGTGGCCCTCCCACTCATTATTCGTGGATTGTCATCGTTCGAATCGCGGCGGAAGGTTCTGGAAGCCCTTCGCGCGGTGGGCATGGACCATAAACTCAGTACCATTGCCTCCGTGCTGTCTGCTGGAGAGCAGCAACGTGTGTGTATCGCCAGGGCCATTGTGAATAGTCCTATCATACTTTTAGCAGACGAACCGACGGGAAATTTGGACCCCCAACTGACAACCGAAATTGCGGCATTATTTAAAGCCATCAATACCCGTGGAACCACCGTCATGATGGCAACCCACAATCGACAAGTTGTGGAGCAATTGAATGGCAGAATCCTCCGACTGGATTGCGGACATCTCGTGTCCGATCAAGGAGCCTATACGTGAAACGGCTCTGGTATTTTATCCGTGAAGCCTATACCAGCCTCCGCACGCATCAGACCAGTACGCTGATTGGCATTCTCACCACCGCGTTCACCCTGACCAGCTTTGGCATCTTTCTCCTTCTTTATCATAACGTGCATAATTTATTGGGTCAGGTTCAACACACGATTCAAATCATCGTCTATCCCAAGGATGCCATTGAATCCGGCAAACTTCGTGACTTACAACAGGGCCTCAAGGCGGATCCAGCGGTGGACTCCCTGACATTTATGTCAAAGCAAGATGCCCTGAGGGAATTCAAAGAACAATTTCCCGAGGAAGTCTATCTCTTGGAAGGTCTTGGCGAGAGTCCATTTCCCGCATCATTGGTATTGACCATGGCCGCCAAGACTCCCACCACCGATATGATTGCCAACCTGGTCAATCGGCTCAAACATCATCCCGATATCGATCGCGTTCGGTATAATCGAGATTGGATCGAGCGTCTAACCCTCATCATCGCCTATATGGAGTTCGGCGCGTTAGTTGTTGGGAGCATCTTGGCCTTGGCCTCAGTCACCATTATTGCGATTACCGTGCAATTGGCATTTCATACCAGACAGCAGGAAATTGAAATTTTACGCTTAATCGGGGCGACGAGTCTGTTTATTAGCATTCCGTATCTCATTGAAGGAGCCCTCTTAGGGGCTGCCGGGGGCGGTATGGCCTTGGGATTTTTACGTGGGGGGTTTGAATTTTTCACGCACAAAACCCAAGGCATGAGCGTGTTCGGAGGATTTTCCTCCGAATTGGAGTTTTTTCCTCTTCCCCTTTCGCTCATTTTGATAGCAGGAGGCATCCTATTGGGGTGCCTGGGAACACTGACCACCATCTATGGATCATTGCGATTTCGCCTATGATACGGGTTCACCCATTTTTTCGCATAGGAGTGCTCCCATTCGGACTGATCCTCCTCTTGATCCAGGCGGGTTGGGGCGCTGACCCATCAACTATCAAGAATGAAATCAGTCAGGAACGCCTGCGGTTGGAAAAGCTCAATCAGGAAATAGCCGAAACTCAAAAGGAAACCAAACGAATCGAGAAGAAGCATGGGTCGGTTTTGAAAACAATTGATAAATTGGACCGCCAGCTTTATGAGCAAAAGAAAGAACGCAATCGCATTAATGATCAGATTAAAGTAACAGACGAGGAG
Source organism: Nitrospirales bacterium (assembly GCA_021604105.1). Classification (GTDB taxonomy): domain Bacteria; phylum Nitrospirota; class Nitrospiria; order Nitrospirales; family UBA8639; genus Nitrospira_E. The sequence goes on from BQIW01000032.1 coordinate 25,443, forward strand.
TTGGCCAACCTGAGCACGAAGATTGAGGAGGTTGAGCAAGACGTTCAGACCCGGAAATCCTCCATTTCTGCCAGACTTCGGTTATTATATATGGAGGGACGCACAGGCTATTTAAAAACTCTCTTCTCAGCTGAATCATTCACCGAGGCCGCACACCGGATGGATTATCTTTCATGGGTTGCGCAACGAGAGCATCAGCTTATCCGACAGTTTCAAGAAGACCTCTCGAATCTCCAGCAGCTCAGGGAGAAACAGACGGCGGCGCGGGAGGATCTCCTTCGCTTCCAGGGAGAAACTCAACAGACCATCAAAAAAGTTTCAGGGCTTAAACGTCAAAAACGCTCCGTCCTGGTCAGTCTTTCCAAGGAAAAAGACGCACATGAACGTATGGTCGAAGACCTCCAACGATCAGCTGAACAGGTGGATAGCCTTCTCAAAGAATTAGATCGACGCTTTCAATTAGCTCAATCCCGGATGCGCCAACCGCCTGGAGCTCTCCCATCAAAGGGATCCCTTCTCTGGCCGGTGGAAGGGAAAGTGGTCTCGCATTTCGGTCGGCAAAAACACCCCACTTTTGATACATTTGTGACAAAAAAGGGCATAGAAATCAGCGCGAAGGAAGGAAGTCCGATTCGCGCCGTTTCATCGGGAAACGTCGTCTATGCCGACTGGCTAAAGGGATACGGCCTGGTCGTCATCGTCGACCATACGAATGGCTTTTATTCTCTATACGCTCATGCCTCAAAGCTCTTAGTGGCTGAAGGTCAATCCGTCAAAAACGGGCAGGTCATTGGTGAAACAGGGGAAACAGGCGTCACCCAGGAAGACACCCTTTATTTTGAATTACGTAAAGGAACCACCCCCATCGATCCCCTGAAATGGCTGGTAAAACAGCCTTAACTGAACAACTGGAAGAAGGAACACCTCATGTCACATGAACGATTGTCGACGGTAGTGATTTCTGGTTTGACTTTAACCGCCATCCTTTTGGTGGGAATTGTCATCGGAAAAGGAGGAGACCGGGCGGGGTATGCCGGCGAACCCTACGAAGAATTGCAAATCTTCGCTGAAGTGCTTGCGCAAGTCAAAAAGAATTATGTGGAAGAAACACAAACCAAAGATCTTGTCCAGGGTGCCCTGCGAGGCATGCTGGCCGGACTCGATCCACATTCTTCTTTCATGACTCCTGATATGTTCAAAGAAATGCAGGTTGAAACGAAGGGAGAGTTTGGAGGTCTTGGCATTCAAATCGGCGTCAAAAATAATCGTCTGACCGTGATCTCTCCGATTGAGGATACGCCGGCCTTTGAAGCCGGCATCCAACCCGGTGATACGATTGTCAAAGTTGACGACAAACCAACAAAAGATCTCACGCTCATGGAGGCCGTTCAGCATATGCGCGGGGCACGAGGAACATCTGTGGAATTGACCATAGAGCGTGAGGGACTGGAAAAACCTCTGATCTTTACCCTCAAACGCGATATTATCAAAATTCAAAGCGTTCGCTCCAAACTGCTGGAGGGCAACGTTGGATACGTTCGTTTGAGCCAATTCCAAGAGGCGACTGTCGACGATCTCTCCAAGGAATTGGAGGAATTAGAATCAAAAAACATCCAGGGTTTAATTCTCGATCTTCGAAATAACCCCGGTGGTTTGTTAACGGCTGCTGTAGGAGTCTCCGAACAATTCCTGGAATCCGGCCGGCTCGTGGTCTCAATCCAAGGACGCAACGGCAAAAAGGATGAATATCGAGCACGGGCAGGTAGTAAGAACTATCAAATTCCTATGATTGTGTTGGTCAACCACGGATCGGCAAGCGCATCAGAAATCGTGGCGGCAGCTATGCAGGATTGGGGGAAAGGCGTCGTTATTGGCACCACAACTTTTGGAAAGGGGTCTGTACAAACCATTCTCCCCCTCTCCGATGGGTCAGGCCTTCGTCTAACCACAGCCAAATATTTTACGCCAAACGGTAAGTCTATTCATTCTATTGGGGTGCAACCTGACATAGTTATTGAACCGAAACCCGTTCAGGTGGCGAAACAGGAATCCTCCGAAGGGAAAAAAGACGGGAGCACGGGAGATTCCCCTGCACCTTCTCCTGCCAAATCTCCAGTCCCCTCAGACCCTCAGGACAAGGACCAGCTTCAGCCCATTCCCCCCGATGACCTTCAATTACTCAAGGCTGTAGAAATGCTGAAATCATGGAAAGTCTTTAAACAGTTAAAACCGGCCGCATAACGCGGCCGGCATAAGACGTTAAAGCATTTAGAAGTCGAGAACAATTGCCGTATTCGTTTTTATAACTCCATCAATACCTCGAAGACGAACCATTATGAGGTCGTTCAGTTCCTCTAAGGTTTCAGCTTCCACATGGGCAATTAAATCAAACGGACCTGTCACCGCATAGACAGATTTCACACCTTGAATGCGTGTAAGTGTTTTATATGCACTCTTGGTGTGAGTGCCTGTCGTGTCAATCAAAACAAATGCCGAAATTGCCATTACCTAACCATCCTGCTGAGGTGATTGCCTGATTTGTGTCCATCCTTTTTACTCTTCCATGGCGATGGGGATTACGTCTATCTAAAACCATGGAGAAACGTCTTCGACTTTCTATGCCTGGTTATGACTTCTGACAAGCTGCTCGCTTTTTTTGAATCGCCGTTAAGATTTCCTCATTCAGAGGCCCTAGACCTGGAAGTGTTTGCAATAAATGCGATTGGGCCAAGGCTTCCAGATCTTCCCAAGTAGTGATGCCAAGACGAAACACCAGATCGTGGACAATCGGCTCTGAAAATCCTGGCAGATTGACCCATTCCAGGACTGAATCAGGGAGAGGAGTTTTTAATTCTTCATACGCACGGATACGGCCCGTAGAGAGAAATTCCCGAATTTTTAGGGATAATTCCTTGCCAATGCCGGAAATGGTTTGGAGTTCGCCACGATTCTCCAACTCTGACACATCCTCTTGGAGGCTCTTTAAAGAATCAGCAGCCCGTCGATAGGCTTTGACCTTGTAGGGATTTTCACCCCTGGACGCCAACAAACCTGCCATCGACAAGAACAAAGCCCTGAGATCCTGGTTGATATTTTTCTCCATGCAGACCGCTCCAGTGGTACAAGCCAGTTCTTCTTGCCTCAAGAAGCTCCTGTGTACCATGATCATTTTATGTCAGATGTGAACTATAATACCAGGTCATGAGGTTAAACCTTCGTTGGCTCACCGAAACTATTTCTTTCTTTTGTTACTCCAGATCATTTCATTGACAAGAATTTCTCAAGTCCCGTAGGATGGATTTCTGCATGGCCGGAATACACTGGACATTGCGTTCTTATCTATACGCATGAAAATTGTTGTGAATGGAGAGCAACGCGAGGCCGCGGAATCTTTGACGGTCGCCCAGCTTCTTGATACGCTTCACCTCCGTTCCGAACAAGTCGCAGTAGAAATCAACCTTAAAATTTTGGACCGCAAAGATTTCCTCAACTGGAATCTCCACGATGGTGACAAGATTGAAATTTTAAGCTTTATTGGAGGCGGGTCTCCCACATGAGGAGATTGAAGGGGAAGAGATGAATCAGGATCCGTTAATTATCGCCGGTCGAACATTCCACTCTCGACTCTGGGTTGGAACAGGAAAATATCAAAACTTTGAGGAGACCCGAAAGGCGATTGAGGCTTCCGGAGCTGATGTGGTGACGGTTGCAGTCCGCCGCGTCAATATAACCGATAACAAATCAGAAAATTTACTGGACTACCTCGATCCGAAGAAATACACCATTTTACCCAACACGGCTGGATGTTATACCGTTGAAGATGCCGTTCGTTATTCCCGACTGGCCCGTGCAGCGGGAGTTTCAGATTTGGTGAAATTGGAAGTCATTGGAGATGAACGCACACTATTTCCTGATACGGCAGGACTCATTGAAGCCGCAAAAATTTTGATTGCCGAAGGTTTTGTGGTATTGCCATATACGAATGACGACCCCATTGTCGCTAAAAAGTTAGTCGACATTGGCTGTCCTGCCGTCATGCCACTGGCAGCACCGATCGGTTCCGGGCTTGGCATTCGCAATCCGTATAATCTCAAAATCATTATGGAAACGGTCAATGTACCGGTCATCGTGGACGCCGGAGTTGGAACCGCTTCTGACGCAGCCCTGGCTATGGAATACGGAGCTGATGCCGTACTAATGAACACGGCTATTGCCGGAGCCAAGGATCCGTTGATGATGGCCACGGCCATGCGGTATGCCGTTGACGCCGGACGATTGGCTTACAAGGCTGGAAGAATTCCCAGGAAGTTATATGCAACTGCCAGCAGCCCTATCGAGGGAATGTTGTAACCAAAATTAGGAATGTCCTCGCGCGTTCTCCCTAGACTCTACCTTCTGACCGACCGGCATCAAACCCTTCATCGTTCCCTCTTTTCCGTGATAACCGAAGCGGTAAACGCCGGGGTCCGCATGGTGCAAATCCGGGAAAAAGATCTAACGACTCGAGAGTTAACTTCCCTCTGCCAGCAGCTTTCCCCACTCATCAAACACCACCACGGAACCATCGTATTGAATGATCGTATCGACCTGGTCCTTGCCCTGGGAGCCGACGGCGTCCATCTTCGGACCGATAGTCTTCCTGTTTCTGTTGCCCGTCGCCTGCTAGGAACGGGACACCTCATCGGTGCGTCAACGCATTCCGTTGAAGAAGCCCGGGTGGCGGAAGCGGAAGGCGCCGACTTCATCGTCCTTGGTCCTATTTTTGATACGCCTTCAAAACGTGCGTATGGACCACCTTTAGGAATACAGATTCTTCAGGAAACCAGACGATTCCTCGACTTGCCCATCTACGCCATCGGAGGAATTACCCCGAGCAAAGTTCCTGACGTCTTATCAGCAGGAGCTTACGGTGTGGCCGTCATTTCCTCCATTCTTCAATCGCCCTCAATTCCAGACACCACCCGTAAACTGTTGGCACGATTATCCTGAATTGTCAACTTATTTTAGCAGTCACAACACCGGTGTTTGGTTGACCCTAATTTTTTTTGGGTGGTAAGATCTTTTTCGGAGAAGGAATGCGCGGATCCCCCTATCCCCACTTCACATACTGACGGGTCGGGGGATTTTTTCAGAGTGAGATGTGCCCTTCGGTTTCGTTGAAACCTTGAATCAGGTAGGATCTAACTATGGGAATTCGGAAAACAGACGATCATATCCGTGAGATTGAAAAGTTACGAACCGAGATTGAGTCCATGGAACTCGAAATGCGGCAACTGCATGAATCCCGGCAGAAGCTGCACATTTCTCAGCAAAAAAACGAACAATTGGTTTCTACATTACAGGAAGCCAAAGCACAAATCGAAGCCCTTCGAAAGGAAGTCGACAAACTCACTGCGCCTCCATCAACGTTTGCGGTCTTCTATGACGCCAATACAGACGGGACCGTGAATGTGTCACTTGGCGGCAGAAAGCTACGGGTCAACCTTCATCCATCGATTCCGGCGGAATCACTTAAAAAAGGCCAAGAGGTGATTTTGAATGAAGGCCTGAACGTGATTGAATCACGCGGATATGACCCGCAGGGCGAAATCGCCCATCTCAAACACCTCCTAGACGATGGGCGAGCAGTCGTCAGCCTTCGCCTGGATGACGAGCGAGTGGTTGAAATCTCTGATTCTTTGAAACATCAGAATTTGAGTGTCGGCGACCACTTCCTCTTTGAACCACGATCCGGATATCTCATCGAAAAACTTCCCAAAGGTGAAATGGAAGAACTCGTCATTGAGGAAGTTCCAGATATCCAGTATGACCAAATCGGTGGGTTAAGCAAAGAACTGGATCAGGTGAAGGACGCCGTTGAATTGCCCTTTCTCTATCCGGAGCTATTTGCTGAACACAGGTTATCGCCTCCAAAAGGGCTGCTCCTGTATGGCCCGCCAGGATGTGGGAAAACTTTGATTGCCAAAGCTGTCGCAAACTCCATCGCAAAAAAACTCGGTCACCTCAAAGGCAAAGACATTCGCAGTTATTTCCTCCATATCAAGGGACCGGAGTTATTGAACAAATATGTCGGGGAATCCGAACGGCAAATCCGAGAAGTGTTTGCTAAAGCGAAGGAGAAGGCGTCACACGGCAATCCGGTCATCGTCTTTTTTGATGAAATGGATGCGTTATTCCGAACGAGAGGGACCGGTATTTCCTCAGACATGGAATCGACCATCGTCCCCCAATTCTTATCTGAGATTGATGGGGTAGAAAGTCTCAGGGACGTCATCGTCATCGGAGCCAGTAACCGGCAAGACCTCATTGACCCAGCAGTTTTGAGACCGGGGCGTTTGGATATCAAAATTAAGATTCCCAGACCTGACAAACAGAGTGCCAAGGACATCCTCGGGAAATACCTTCACTCAGACTTACCCCTTGCGGAATCGGAATTGGCCCACCATGGTTCAGATCGATCCACGTATATCAATCATCTTATCGAGACCACCGTCGAGGCCATGTATGCCTTGACGGAAGAAAATCAATTCCTAGAAGTCACCTATGCCAATGGTGAAAAAGAAACCGTGTACTTCAAAGATTTTGCCAGTGGCGCATTAATCGAAAGTGTGGTCTCCCGTGCGAAAAAATTGGCCATCAAACGGACAATTTCCGGCGACGCCAAAGGCCTGAGATCGGAGGACTTTCTGCGAGGCATTCGAGAGGAATTCAAGGAACAGGAAGATTTACCCAATACGACTCATCCCGATGATTGGGCGAAAATAGCAGGGAAAAAAGGCGAAAAAATCGTTCATGTGCGCACATTAACTACCGATGAGGATTCAGAGCCTCGGGAAATAGAAACTATCAGTGTCGGACATTATTTTTAATCATCTCTAGCTGATCTTCATGAGGCATCCTTGCTGCGAATTCTTGGAACGGAAACTGAATTCGGGATTATTTCTCGCTCCCCAAGCCACCCTGATCCCGTAGAGAATTCCCTTCGGTTAATCAGTCACTGTCCCTATCTCCCCGCTCCCACCGCTCTATGGGATTACGAAAATGAAAATCCCTTTTGGGATGCGCGTGGGTTTCCGGTCGAAGGCGAACCCGAACGACCAAGCGCCACCTATAATCGTCAACTCAATAAAGTATTGCCGAATGCCGGTCGTCTCTACGTCGATGGCGCTCATCCGGAATATTCCACCCCCGAATGCAGCAATCCCCGGGAAGTGGTGGCCTATGAACGTGCTGGGGACCATATTGTAGCCGAGTGCTTGGCTCGGCTGAACCACAGTATGGGAGAAGAGAATTTTCTGGTTTACCGCAACAACTCAGACGGGAAAGGAAACAGCTTCGGATACCACGAAAACTATATTTTGTCCCGCCGGATTCCATTCGAGCAGGTTGCCAACGTTCTTCTTCCCTTCTTTGTTTCACGCCCCATCTATTGTGGTGCAGGAAAAGTCGGAGCCGAAAACGGCACGGATCCTATTCACTATCAAATTTCACAACGGGCAGATTTTTTTGAATGCCTGCTTGATCTTAATACAATGGTCAACCGTCCCATCATTAATACCCGTGATGAGCCCCATGCCAATCAAACCGACTACCGACGTCTTCACGTCATCGTGGGTGATGCCAATATGTCCGAAGTCTCCACCTTCCTGAAAGTCGGCACTACCGCCATTGTCATGGAAATACTGGAACAGCAAGGGCTCCTCCCTGCCATTGAGTTGACCGATCCCGTCAAGGCTATCAAGGCGGTATCTCGAGATCTGACGATGAAAACTTCGCTTCCGTTAACCAATGGGCAACATACCACCGCCATCGCAATTCAGCGGGCCTTTCTGCAATCAGCCCATGACTTCTATCGAACCAGAGAGATCTCCCCTATCACCAAAGAGGTGCTTGTCCGATGGGAATCCACCCTCGATAGCTTGGAGCGGGATCCCTTTGAGCTTCGGCGAGAAGTCGATTGGGTCGCCAAACACGCATTAATTCAATCCTACATAGACCGCAAGCACTGTTCCTGGAAGGATCCTAGAGTGGCCATGATGGACTTACAGTATCACGACGTGCGACCAACCAAAGGGCTGTACTATACCTTGGAGCGGACGGGACAAATCGAACGGTTGACTCTCGAGCAGGAAGTCCAACGTGCTCGCCAGACTGCACCGGATTTCACACGGGCATATTTTCGAGGTCAATGTTTAAAACACCTGACAGGCCAGGTGTACGGCGTGAGTTGGACGTCCGTTCTTCTTCATACCGCAAATTCTACCATTAAGCGTATTCCACTGATGGATCCTTATCGAGGCACCCAACAGCTCACGCAAGAATTGTTTAGGGACATTACCTCTGCGGATCAGTTATTATCCCGACTCGTGAAGTCTTGAATGAAACAGGGAAGCCAGTCGGTCAGGCAACATTGAGGTCGCATGAATTCTGAAAACGTCTCCTTTCCAAACTTCTCAACTGACCCGTGTTCCAGTTTTTACCAATACCTCACCTCCCAACGACCCGACTTACTTCCCATGGCTCGGTGGGGAAACTCACTCCCCCATGAAGGCCAAACAGACCCTTCGTTGATATCTACCAGACATCTTCCCTGGCCACACGGCACAACAGTTCTCGCCTTTACCTATGATAAAGGAGTCCTTATCGCCGGAGACCGTCGCGCCACCGAAGGATTTCAAATCGCCGCCAATCGAATGGAAAAGGTCTTTCAAACCGATGGCTTTTCTGCCATGGCCATAGCAGGCGCTGCAGGGCCTTGTGTGGAAATGGCAAAACTATTCCGCATCGAATTGGAACATTATGAAAAACTTGACGGACAACCCTTAACCTGTGAGGGAAAAGCCAATAGGCTTGGGCACATGGTAAAGGCCAATTTCCCCATGGTCTTACATGGACTCGTAGTCATTCCCCTGTTTGTCGGCTATGACCACAAACGAGAAATTGGTCGGCTCTTCAAATATGACATAACGGGAGGACGCTACGAGGACACGGATTTTCACGCCGTCGGCTCAGGTGGGAAAGATGCTCGATCAACCCTCAAAGAATATTTCCGGAAAAGCTTACCAGAAGATACGGCGGTCAAAGTGGCCCTTCGCGCGCTATTCAATGCCGCCGATGAGGATGTCGGAACCGGGGGACCAGACTTGGTCCGACGGATCTTCCCGACCGTCAAATTAGTTGATTCCGGAGGTGTTCGGGATGTGGATGACACCCAATTAGCGGAAGTGTGCGAAGCATTAGTGAACCGGAAACAGGAGACCTAAACCGTGGCCCTGCCCTATTACGTTTCTCCCGAACAGATGATGCAGGACCGGGCGGAATATGCCAAAAAAGGCATCGCCAAAGGCCGATCTATCATTGCCATGGAATATTCAGATGGCGTCCTGTTTGTCGCCGACAACCCCAGTGCCTCTCTGTTTAAAATTTCTGAGATCTATGACAGCATCGCATTTTCCGGCGCCGGGAGATACAGTGAATTTGAAAATCTCCGAAAAGCCGGCATTCAACATGCCGACGTCAAAGGGATGATGTATAGCCGTGAAGATGTGACCGCACGATCACTGGCAAATGGCTATTCACAAATTCTCGGTACGCTCTTCAGCCAGGAAATGAAACCTTACGAAGTGGAACTCCTGTTGGCTCAAGTCGGTGAGACACCAGAGCGCAATGAGTTATATCGCATCTCTTTTGATGGGAGTATTGTGGATGAACGAAAATTCACCGCCATTGGAGGACGATCTGAGTCAATCTTAACCCTGCTCAGAAAAGAAATCCCTCAGACTTGCCCATCCCTCAAAGAAGCCTTAACACTGTGCCAACACGCGTTTGAACATGGCGCGGATCCTCGATCAAACTTAGAAGGCTTGGAAGTCGCGCTCTTAGACCGCACTCGAATAGGTCGAAGATTTCGGCGAGTGCCGATTCTCGAAGCTACTCAAATTCTCTCATAACCCCCTGCTTTCCTCCCTCGCATTCAGTTGATCATTAGCTGATCTGGGTGTATTCTGAGTAAGAGATTCATTGAAAAAATGCCCATTTTTCCCAGCGTGATCCATTTCCAAAACCCGGAAGATAGAAACACTCAAAAAGGGCTATTCAAGCAGACCGAGGGACTTGATGATGATTGTTATCATTTGACGATCAGGCCCTTTAAGGAGAATGAGTCCGGTGGTAAACATGGGACAACATGCTCTTAAAAAGCCTCAGAAGAGAGAGAGGGGCGGGGTATGATAAAACGCATTGTTGGCCTCGAGAGTGAATATGGCCTGACATTTTCACCAAATGGACGGGTCTACCTTCCTATTGAAAAAATCCTTGGGTACATTTTTGAGGGTCTCATCCCCAATAGCTGGCCGTCCAACGCTTTTCTCACGAATGGGGCGCGTTTCTACCAGGACACGGGCTGCCATCCAGAATACTCCACCCCCGAATGCGACGACCTGCTTGACTTGATCATCCACGATAAAGCCGGTGAGCGGATCCTGGAAAGTTGCCTGCCTATTGCCGAGGAGCGCTTGCGCGAGGAAGGACTGTCGGGCGAGATCTTTATTTTCAAAAACAATACCGATTCCCTCGGCAACACGTATGGCTGCCATGAAAACTTCCTCATGCGCCGTGATGTCGATTTCTGGAAAGTCAGCGAACAACTCATCCCCTTTTTCGTCACTCGTCAAATTTTCTCCGGGGCCGGAAAAATATTGAAAGTATCCGGAAGATCCCAATATTTTATCTCCCAACGGGCGCAACATATCCATGAAAAAACTTCTTCCTCGACAACGTCGTCCCGAAGCATTATCAATACACGTGACGAGCCTCATGCTGATGCCGAAAAATACCGTCGACTTCATATTATTCTCGGCGATTCCAATATGTCGGAATTTTCCACCTACTTAAAAGTAGGAACCGCCATGATCGTCCTCTCAATGATCGAAGACGGATTCACCATTCCGCATATTGAGTTAGAGGAACCAGTCAAGGCGATTCGAGACATCTCTCGAGATCCCACTCTGAAAAAAACAGTCAAACTTGAAGACGGAAGCAATCTGACCGCATTGGAAATACAACAAACATTCTGGGAACGGGCGGGTGAATATTTAGCTTTGCAGCCTCCCAACAAAGTCATGGCAGAGGTGCATTATGAATGGGGTCGAGTGTTGAAGATGCTGAAGACCTCCCCTATGGCACTCGTCCGCGAAATCGACTGGATCACCAAGCAATGGATTCTCGAAAATTACATGGCCACAAAATCTTGTGGATGGGATGACCCCCGATTAGGCATGATGGATTTGCAATATCATGACATCAACCGGCAACGAAGCCTGTTTCATCTTCTGGCAGAACGTAATCACATTCGAAAAATGATCGATGAGGATGCCATTGAACAGGCCAAAACGGTTCCTCCTCAAACCACACGAGCAAAAGTGCGAGGAGATTTCATCCGATTTGCCCGTGCAAAAAATCGGTCGTATACTGTGGATTGGACCTATCTCAAACTGAACGGGTACTGGGAAGAAACTATTTTGTGCATGGACCCTTTTTGTCCTTTCAATCGACGCGTAGAAGAATTGCTCAGCCAGGTTCCTCATAATCGGCTCTTCCCATGATGAGTTTATTTTCCCCACGTCATCCTTCAGCCTCATGGAAAGTCCTGTTTGTCGTTAGCCTGCTGCTTGCCAGCATTTTTCCTATTCAGATCGTTCCGAGTGCCGAACGGAACCGACCGGGTGCTAATGGCCATATCAGCGGAAAGCAGGGTCAAGCCCTCTGGATCGACGTGCCGATATCTCAACCTAAAGCCAAAGTGAGCGGCCTATTTCTCAAACGGAAGATTCCCTTCTTCCAACATGGCGATGCCCACTTTGCAGGCATAGTCGGAATCGATATGGAAGATCCACCGGGAATTCAGGAGTTAAGTATTACGGTCCATTCCGACTCCGGACCGGATCATCTCAGCTACTCCGTCTTAATCATCAAAGAAGATTATACCGTCCAACACCTCACTCTCCCGAAGAATACCGTGGATCTTGACGCCAAAACATTAAAACGCGTTCGAGAAGAAAAGAAAGAATTGACAGAAGCCTTTCACCATGTAAGCGCACATCCTTTATGGGACGGTCCGTTTATTGAGCCTGTAAATGGGAAAGTCACCGGAGTCTTTGGCAGTCGTCGAGTGATTAATGGTCAACCCAGAAAACCCCACTCAGGAGAAGATATCGCGGCGCCAAGAGGTACTCCGGTTCAAGCCATTAACAAAGGCATCGTCGTGAAAACCGTCGATCACTTCTTCTCCGGAAAGGGTGTGGTCCTGGACCATGGGGTAGGCCTGTTTTCCATGTACTTTCACCTCTCAGAGATCGATGTCACTTCCGGCCAAACCATTCAGAAAGGAGAAGCGTTAGGCAAAGTCGGAGCCACAGGAAGAGCCACTGGCCCGCACCTCCATTGGGGCATTCGCTTGAATGGCTCTCGAATCAACCCATACGAACTGACCGCTCTCCCCATATCAAATTGATTAAAGGACTCCGGTACGTTTGGTCTTGCTCTGCTTCGCCTGACTCAGTATAAACCGTCTCCTCTTCTTATAGGCATCGGATTCATTTCGATTACCGGAAAATAAACTCCCGTCTCATGCGATATATTTGTGTTTTTTGCGGCTCCAGCATTGGGAACAACCCAGAATTTACCAATATGGCTCAGCGGTTGGGTCATGCGCTTGTCCAACAAAGAATGGGGTTGGTTTATGGTGGCGGGAACATTGGCCTGATGGGCATACTGGCATCAACCGTACTGAAGGAAGGCGGGACCGTTATCGGAGTTATTCCCAAACACCTGGCAGAGAAGGAACTCCTACATCAGGAACTCACAGCTACGCATATCGTGAACACCATGCACGAACGAAAAACCCTCATGGCAGATCTATCAGCCGGATTCATCACCTTACCCGGTGGATTTGGAACATTGGAAGAATGTTGCGAGATGGTAACCTGGGCGCAGTTAAAACTTCACCACAAGCCCTGCGGTCTGCTGAATTGCTTTGGGTTTTTTGATGGTCTGTTGAAATTTTTCGACCACCAAGTCCAAGAAGGGTTCCTCATCCCGGCCAACAGGGCGTTACTCCTGGAAGCCACTACTCCAGAAGACCTGCTGACCCTCGTCCTGGACAGACTCGAGCCTGATGTCCGCTAACCAGCCTCCGGCTTAATAGGCCGAAGGTCTGGAAAGGGGACGATTGGTCATCAATTCCATCGCACGAAGATTATCAAACGAAAACCCGCCATCCCCCATTACAACCAATCCCAATTTGCCCTTTTTGAATGATTGATCGTAGACATCAAGGATCAGGTGGTTATCAAAAGAGGTTTCGGTAAATTCCTTACTGATAATGGTATTTCGTTGAATCCGGAGAGAGTGCCAATCACCGGATCGAGGGATCAAGGCTTCCCTCCCTAATTCGGTTGGTTGCCCATCCTTGACGACATAAGCCACAACCTCGCTTGTTCCGGGATCAACAACAGTGGCATAGAAATTTTTATCATCTTGGATCCCATATGCCAACCCGGCTTTCCCGGACGGTGTTCCCAGATTAAGCTTTAACCGGACTGAAAGATCCACATATTCAACCACAACGTCTTCTGCAATCAGTAACTGGTAGCACCAATCCTCACCACACTGCAAACGTTGCTTTACCAATTGAGACGGACTGGGAGCGGTGCTATCTTCTTTGACTGACCATTCCCCTTTTCCTGAAGATCCACCAAAAACCTCCGTAAAGCCCTTAGGCAAGCCACTACGTGACGATTCATCAAAATTCCATTCTTGGTAAAGAGGGGGGGTGGTTTTATGAAACGGCTTGGGAAGCTCCTGAGGTGGCTCCTCCGAATATCCCACGGAAGGCCCCATCAGAAAACCACTCAGGGCCATCACCAACCCCAATCCTCCATAGAAGCCAAATGGCTTTTGTTTGCCGGTACCCCATTGACCAGACAATCGACTTGACAAAAAATGCTTCGCAAACGAACTCAATTCCTTGTGTTTCATAATCATCCCTACCCCAAAAAGACATGAATATTAAGTAGCCGGAAAACCCATAGCGCTTAGGATGATACGCATTCTCATCGGAGGTCCACAACCCCTTTTGGCCGTCAAGACCGGGCACCATCACCCGCCTGCCAACCTCACGATGCACTCAGGTTCTGACAAGAACAATTCATGAGCCCCTTCCCGTTTCCCACAGGACCGCGGATAACATTCAGGTGGCCCAGGAAAACACAAATGCCATCCTTTCTGTCTAACCATTTTCCAGAAAAAATTGCAGAAAAAATCAAGCTTTGATAGGTTCAATCTGGCGTTGGTCTCCTGGACATCTGAATCAAAAAAACAGATATGCGCTGGACCACCATATTCCAAGCTGGAACTGGACTGGCTTTTTTGGCCGTGCTTTTCCTCAACGAACTCATGTGGCCACACAGTAGTGAGGGCCGTTCCCCCAGACCCGTAGAGACGGAAGAATGGTCCTTCCAGGAACTCCTGCCATCTGACTCCGTCATCACGCTGACGTTGCAGGAAGCCGTCATGGAAGCATTAGAACATAATTTGGACATTCAAGTGAGCCGACACACTAGAGATCTTCGACTCACCGACATTGTCTTTCAACAGGCACAATTTGACCCCACGGTTGAGCTCGCCGGACGGTACGACCGGACAATCGTTCCACTCAATAGGCCCATATTCGGCCTTGGAGGGGTCTCGGTGGGTTCGATTCCAGACACCTTTGACCAAAATGAAACAAACTTCAGTCTGGGATTAAATCAAAAGTTGCTGACCGGCGGATCGTACGATCTGACCTTTGATACAAATAGAAATTCCGTAGCCGGATCAACCAGCTTTCTTTTCAACCCGGCCTATTCAAGCAATATACTCTTTAATCTGACGCAACCACTTCTTCGCAACTTCGGCCCTTCGATCAACAACATACAAATTACGCTCGCACAAAACGCAGCTGATGTGGAACAACTGACACTCCTTAACCAGATCCTGTCAGTGATCGCCCAGGTCGAGCAAGCATATTGGGAACTTGTCTTTGCCCGGGAGAATTTAAAGGTCGCTCGCGCGACCTTACAGGCCGCAGAAGAATTGCTCGCCAGCAATCGCGCAAAGGTTAAAGCCGGGGTGATGGCCGATGTAGAGGTCCTTCAGGCTCAGGCAGGGGTAGCCAACCAGATCGAACAAATTTTGCTGGCAAAAAAAACCGTCATGGATCAGGAAGACCAACTTCGGCTCCTCCTCAGTAAATCGGAATTGAAGCTGACCCAAACCACACCTATCGTCCCACTCGACCCACCCATTCAACATCTTCAGGAAACCCCGCTCAAAGAAAACCTGGAGGTAGCATTCGAGCACCGTCCGGACATTCTTCAAGCCAAAAAGAATATTGAAACATCCAACGTCAATACCCGCTTTGCCAAAAATCAGCTTCTACCCGACCTCTCGTTTCAGGGAACTCTCGGTCTTAGCGGACTGGGGAAAACCCCCCGGGATGACTGGGATCGTTTAGGCAGCACGGATTTTTATAACATGGGAGGAGGACTCGTCCTCAGCTACCCCATTGGAAACCGCTCAGCGCAGAGTCAATATCAACGCCGGATCCTGGAAACTCAACAAAGCCAGGTCTCTCTTCTACGTGTTCGCCAACAAATCATCCTGGATGTCAAAGAAGCCATCCGTCAGGTACAGACGAGCTTCAAGCGCACCAGAACGAATCAAACGGCTCGCCAATTGTCCGAAAGGCAACTTAACGCAGAGCAGGAACGCCTCAATCTCGGGCTCAGCACCACTCGATTAGTTTTAGAATTTCAACGGGATCTTCGAATAGCTCGAGGGAGGGAATTACGAGCCATTCTGGACTATAACCAATCATTATCACGTCTTCGCCTCGTCACCGCCTCTACACTCGATCATTACAACATTGAAATTCAGTAAAGAAAAAATGAAAAATCTCCGTAGATTTTCTCCCCACCCCAAGAATATCCCAGGCTCAGATAAAGACCACACCATTCTCATTTCGTGAGGCCTAACCAATATGACCATGCCGGCCTTTCTTCCCGAAGTGGAGTAAGCTTCCAGCAAAGGGGTCCTTGTTACGTACCTCTCCTTTTCACTTCACATTGTTTTGAATGCAATCATGCCTCTATGCGCCAAGCGAACCCCCGCAATTTATCCCTTTCCTGTCTTTGTATTTCCCAGGCCTTTGCTAGACTTGTTACCATAGAAGTAGAGATATGAATAAAACATCTTGGTTTTTGGCCATCATCATACTTGCGGGAGCGGTGGGTGGTTGGGTGTATTATTCCCGGTCGACTGGTCAAGCTTCTCCTGAAACCGCTCATCACAACGTGGTCGAAGTCGTCCGAACCTCGCTTCAAACGAAGGTGTCGGAGACCGGTACGATCATGCCCTCTCAAACCATTGAAATTAAATCTCAATTTTCCGGCGAAGTCGCTCAATTGTTTGTGACTGCGGGGCAAGAGGTTCAAAAGGATCAGGTCTTAGGGATTATTCGACAGGAATCCAGCCAGGCCCGCCAGGTGGCTCAACTCAGGGCAGGTATCTCGGAAGAACGCTTAAACGTGGATACCGCTCATCGGGAATGGATCCGTGCCGAATCCCTCTTCAAGAAAGGGTTTATCCCTCAAAAAGAATTGGAACTTTCGCATCGGGACTATCAACAATCCCTGGTTCGTCTGGAGTTGGCCGAGCGACAACTATTATTGGCATTAGGCGGCAACAAGGAATTGTATAAACGATACCGTGATGGCTCTGCCTCAAAAACCCGTCCTGAAGAATTTCAGGTCCGATCACCCTCCCAAGGGACCGTTTTGGAAGTTCTGGTCCATACGGGAGAAATTATTACGTCCGGAACCGCCACCTTCGGCGGCGGAACCATCCTCATGCGTATTGCCGATCTGTCACACATGGTGGTCAAAGCAAAAATCAATGAAGTCAATATTCCAAGAGTGTCGGTTGGCCAGTCCGTGGACATTCGACTGGACGCCTTGCCGGAAAAAATTTTTAAGGGCCGGGTGGTGGCCATTGCCGCCCAGGGGGTCAAAGAAAACAATTTGGTAACCTATGAAGTCTCTATCGCCATAAAAAATGCCCACTCCGATTTAAAACCGATGCTGACGGCAAACATTGATATTGAGACAAAAAGGCTGGAGAATGTCCTCACCGTTCCGCTTGAAGTCTTACGTGTCAACAAAGGGGATGATGTGGTGGACGTGCTCGTGGAAGGACAACCCCAGACCCGTAAGGTCCGTGTCGCCTTCCGGACTGATACGCAGGCCATCATCACTCAAGGACTTCAGGAACACGACCAGGTCGTCGTCCCCTCCTTTAAAGCCGAAGAGGCTCGCCGATAACGCCGGAAGTGGGTTTGGCCATGTTGATTGACCTCCACCATATCTTCAAAATTTACCAAGCGGGGCATGTCGAGGTCCCTGCCTTAATTGATATCACTCTCCAGGTCAATAAGGGAGAATTTGTGGCCATTATCGGACAGTCTGGAAGCGGCAAAACCACCCTTCTGGATATTATTGGCTGTTTAAGTCGTCCGACGAATGGCGAGTATTGGCTGGACGGGGATTTGGTCAACACCCTACCCGATTCCCGCTTAACCGGCATCCGAAACAAAAAAATCGGGTTTATCTTTCAAACCTTCCATTTACTTCCGCGGAAGACCGCCTTGGAAAATGTCCAACTTCCTTTGATGTATGCGGGCGCCTCACGAACAGTCCAACACGACACTGCACAGACATTATTAACCAAGGTCGGCCTGCAAGACCGCCTTCGCCATTACAGCAATCAGTTATCGGGAGGCCAACAGCAACGCGTGGCGATCGCGCGTGCGTTAGCCAACAGTCCAGCGCTCCTCCTGGCGGACGAACCCACGGGAAACCTGGATAGTCAATCAGGCAAAGACATTCTTGCGCTCTTTGAACAACTGCATCGTCATGGACAAACCATCGTGATGATTACCCATGATCCGCTCATCGCACAGCAGGCGGAACGCCGCATCACCCTGGCAGATGGCAGAATCGTGGCTGATGAGTACATGCATCAACCCCTCCCGGTGCCGGGATAAGATTATGTTACGTTCAATTTTCCTGGACGCACTCAAAAATCTTTCAGGGAACGCGCTTCGTTCTGGGCTTACCATGTTGGGAGTCATTATTGGCGTCGCCGCAGTCATTACCATGATTGCCATTGTGGAAGGCGGACAAGTCTGGCTGGTGAATTCTCTGGAGCGGATGGGCACCAATTTGCTATTTGTCTGGAAAAAGCGGTTGACCGTGGAAGAACGGCAGCTCTTTGCGGGGAGAAATACAGAACTCCGTTATGACGACGCTCTGGCCATTCAAACACGTTTTCCGGATCTGGTTGTTGCTCCCATTATTGAGCTGGATGGTCAATTAAAAGCGGGGGATCGTGACTACAGCGGACGAATCACCGGCACCTCTCCCGAATATAGCCAGATCCGGAACTTTCGCCCCGAATCCGGACGATTTGTCTCATTCATCGACATCAAGGAATGGAACCG
>BQIW01000033.1 GCA_021604105.1 Nitrospirales bacterium
ACATCGACCCACGCATAGCCCTGTTGAAGGAATCGTTTGGCATAGGACCCGATGAGCCCCCGGGGACCGTCATCTTTGAAGGCGGAGATCAACCAGCGATATTCGATTGCCCGCCAATATCGGGTTTGATGTAAAAGGGTGGGAATGGTGTGGCCTGGTTTCAGTCCGTTGGGGAGATAGACATCCACTGCAATCTTAACCCCGTCCCGCATCGTGAGATACTGCGAGGTACGGTGGAATGTCCCGGCTGGCTCTATAACGCTGCTAGCTGAAGAAGATGGACTGGCTGCCGCCGGGTCAGAATGCTCAACATTATTGGGTGCACAACCTGCGAAGAAAAGGAGTGCCAGCCAAAGCAGGAGGAAAGCCCATAAGCGGAAAAATGGGGAAAAACGGCTGGTAGATGGGAAACGGAGATTGTTTTGTCTGAACATATGGAGTGAACGGGTCTTGGTTTTGATTTTACAGCATTATCATGCTAATCGGGAATTTATCGACTTTGGATCTGCCGGAAAAAACGAACGCCGGTGAACGCATCGCACTTGTGTCCCTAACTTTCGTGTCTAATGTGATTGTCTGCGTTGCCGGGTTTCGCCCACGGCAGGCGACCTACTTTTGTTTTGGCAAAAGTAGGCAAAACCATGGACGCCCCGTCTGGCCTTAGGAGAGCGAACGGACGCCAATCTTAAGAGGGCGGCCCAACTCGCAGAGCTCAAACAAGGGCCGCCCACTGAGGAGAGCGTCCCTCCCTTGGGCCAGCCGGCAGGCGTCGGAGCCGAGGAGACGACCATCTCAGTGACTCCTGTCGAAGAGCGACATGGATGTTCTGACCTAAATATCAATGGGTTTATGATAGCAAGAGCGTGAAGAGAAGGAGAAGGAGATGGCCTCCGTGTTTGGACATGTGATGCTGGCGTATGCCATGGGCAAAAGTCTGAGGACTCCTTTCTACACGGCAAGGTTTTGGTGGTTGACGATGGCCTGTTGCCTGTTGCCGGATGCGGATGTGCTGGGACTGGCACTCGGGATTCCGTATGAGCATATGTTGGGGCATCGTGGATTCACCCATTCCATTGTCTTTGCCATACTGGTGGGTGTGGTGGTGCCTCGGTGGGCTTCACCAACAGTGGTGTTTGGGACCGGACCGTATTGGGTGTTTGCCGTGTATTTCTGTCTCGTTACCCTGTCCCATGGGTTTCTGGATGCCCTGACCAATGGGGGGCTCGGCATTGCCTTTTTTGCGCCATTCGACTCGACCAGATATTTCTTTCCCTTGAGACCGATAGTCGTTTCGCCGATTGGGCTCTCGGCCTTTTTATCCCAGGAGGGCATGGGCGTGCTTTTCAGTGAACTGGTGTGGATTGGCATACCGGTTGGGATCTGGTTGTTGTGCCTACGCGTCATCAGGAAGCCGGAAGGGAAAGGCATCCCATGAGACACCAGAGGCCGGACTTTTATCCGGACTATCAGGTAACATTGCGGGTTCTCTCGCCCAAAATGTTATTCGTATAATTTCAGGTCCGATGGCATCATCCTCAAAAAAAGTTATCTACGCGGCCTTAATTGGGAATAGTCTCATTGCGGTCACCAAATTCGCCGCTTCGGCGATGACCGGCAGTTCGGTGATGTTGGCCGAAGGTATCCATTCACTGGTGGATACCGGCAATCAAGGGCTTCTGCTCTATGGACTTCACCGCGCCAAACGACCGGCTGATGAGCGGTATCCATTCGGGTATGGGAAGGAAATCTATTTTTGGAGTTTTGCGGTGGCCATAATGGTCTTCGCCTTGGGCGCGGGAATTTCCCTCTATGAGGGCGTGTTGCACATCCTCCATCCGAAACCGATTATCAACCCCATGGTCAACTATATCGTCTTGAGTCTCTCCCTGGTCTTTGAGGGTGGCGCCTGGTACATGGCTTTCCGGGAATTTTCCCGTGCCAAGGGAAAGTGGTCGTATTTGCAAGCGGTTCAACGGGGAAAGGATCCGACCATCTTTATGGTCCTCTTTGAGGATTCGGCGGCGGTGCTGGGGTTGGCGGTGGCCTTTATCGGCATCTGGTTGGGACAGGTGACCGGTATTGTTTATATTGACGGCATTGCAACCTGTATCATCGGGTTGATTTTGGCGGGGATCGCCATGTGGCTCGCGTACGAAACCAAGGGATTGTTGATTGGCGAAAGTGCCAATAAGGAAGTGGTCCAGAGCATTCGTGACATGGCCAGACAGCTTCCCGGCGTTGAGCATGTGAATGAAGTCCTAACCATGCACATGGGACCGAATTTCATTTTGGTGAATCTGAGTGTGGACTTTCGAGACGGGGTCACCTCCGAAGAGGTGGAACGTGGCGTGGCCACATTGGATAAGGATATTAAGGTGAAGCATCCACTGGTGAAACGGGTGTTTGTGGAGGCCGAAGCCAGACGGGTCCTCAAGATTCCGGAATAATGCATCACGGTCTTTGCGTTGATGAAGTGCAAACCGGCGCTTAAGGCCTAAGAAAAGGGATAGACGATCGCGATGGGTGAAACCCGGGTTGATTTGCTTCATCTGCTTGAAGATTTGCGGGATGCCTATCCGGGCGCGCTCGAAGACACCATCCTTACCGAAATCATTGCGAACGCTCTGGATTCAGGAGCCAGCCGGATTGTGATGGAAGTGAATCCGTCTGCGAGCACGTTGATGGTGAGAGATAACGGGTCGGGCATGCAACGGAAAGACTTAGCCCGGTATCATGACATTGCCTCCAGCACCAAACGACGGGGACAGGGGATTGGCTTTGCCGGTGTGGGTATTAAGCTGGGGTTGTTGGTATGTCAGGAAGTCCTGACGGAAACCAAGCGAGGACACACGCATGTGTCGACCACATGGCATTTGTCGTCACGGCATCGGGCTCCCTGGAAATGGGTCCCTCCGATCGGCATGGTGATTCAACAAGGCACTGCTGTTCGTCTGAAACTCCACAATATTCTCTCTCCACTCCTGGATCAGGCATTTATCGGGACGGCCATCTCCAGACATTTCCAACCGTTGCTGGATCCCACGTTTTCCCCCATCCTGAATGCTCACTATCCCCACGGGGTGACTTTTGAAATTAATGGGGTGGATCTGCCGCCTCAACGCTTTGAGGCGCCGCTGCATGCGCCTTTGGAAATTCGCTTGGCGCGCAAACGGAAACCCTCTGCGGTGGGATATCTGGTGCGGACGGGAAATCCCTTGCCCAACGATCTTCAAGGATTGGCCATTAGCACCTTTGGCAAAGTCATCAAGTCCGGGTGGGATTGGTTGGGGATCACTCCGCAGGCACGGGAACACATTTCCGGGCTGATCGAGGTGCCTGGCCTGGCGGCCAGCCTCACATTAAATAAGGGTGATTTCATTCGTGTGGGAGCACGAGGCGCGATATATTTGGCCTATCGGAAAGCCATTCAGGAAGCCGTTCAGCGTCAACTTTCAGAATGGGGAGTGGTGGATAATCCGGTCGAGGAAACCCCACCACGCCAAATCAGACCGCTGGAACGGGATCTTGAGCGCGTGTTGGAGGATCTCTCCGACCTCTTTCCGCTCCTGGGCTCGTTGGTCGAACATCGGAAGGGCGGGCAGAAGCGGTTACCGTTGGGAACGCCGGGCCCCTACGAGTCTATGCGGGCGGTGAGGGTTCCCGGAGAAGCCTCGCAGGATCAGGAAACGGAAGAAGAACTGTTCGTTCAACCTCCCGGCAATGAATCCCCAGGTGGAGAAACCCAGCGTGAGTCTCGCGAGCCGGGAGAAGATGCCTCGGTGGTATCTGACTTTCTGCTGCCGGACCGAGGCAGCCGAAGGGCTCCAGCCCGATTTGGGCTCGGTATTCAATTTGAAGACCGGGAAGATGATCAGGAAATCGGGCGGTTGGTGGAATCAACGGTGTGGGTGAATCGCGCCCATCCTGCCTATCAACGGGCGGTGGCGACACGGTCGGTCGGTTATCATATTGCTCTGGCGGTGGGGTTGGCCTTGGCACCCCTAGCCGTAGAGGCTTCAAGCGAGCATGAATTTCTCACGGCTTTTCTCTCCTGTTGGGGCGAGGCCGGTCTTCCCAAGAAATCGAAGCCACGCAAGCGGTAAGATTTCGTCGGAAATAGAGAATGGAATTGTTGAATAGTTAAATTTCCTTCAGTTTAAGTTCCAACATATTATTGCGAGGCAATCGGGAGCAATGAGAGAGGGTTGGGTGGAAAGAACCTTAATCCTGATCGGTATTCTCGATTTCCAATACCACCGGGCAATGATCGGAGAGAAAGCGGTAGGCGAGGGGATAGTTTCCTCGAATGCGTTCACAACCTGCCACGGCGCAATAGCCGGTGACCTGAACGGTGGTGACGGTGACTTCCTGCATCTCTCGTGGAACCAGCACATGATCCAGCCATCCTCCGCGTCCGCGAAAATAGTGGGAACATTGTGGATGTAAGGTCAGATCAACAAACCCGGGCTTTTCCTTGGCAACTTTTCTACGCAAATTTTTCAGCTCGGAGTCCCGTGATTTCCAATCCCCGGCGCCCATCGTATTGAAGTCGCCGAGCAGGACCACATCCCGATCGTGAGCCAGGAGGGGAGCAATCGTTTCATCAATCCGGTTTAAGGCGTGATGCCGATCCTCTACGGCAAACACGGTGGGACCGGACTTTAAATGCAATCCGATCAGATGAAAATCAACGCCATAGGGGACTCTGGCCTGTACCCAGGCATATTGCCCTGGACGTAACCCGGAGGTGCAGGCGTTGTTGGCCGATTTCGCCCTCGCATTAAATTGCCACAAACTTTCAAATTGCGATAAGGACACGCGGGTGTCGTTCCACAACAGGCCGACATGATGGTCCTCGGGCCGGCCGCATGGTTGGCGATACCACCGCCATGTGGCTCCGGTCTGTTGATTCAGTGAATCGATGATCCGGTCCCAGGCTTTGGTGGCTTCCGGGGTCGCGAGACTTTCCTGGACCGCGAGAATATCAATTTGCATCCAACGTATCGCACAGATCAGCCATTCGAGATCGGTCGGATCGGCATGATTTTCACTGTGGTCAGTTGGCTGGCCGATGGGAAACCATCTGATATTCCATGTGGCCAGCCGGATCTTGTCAGAAGATTCTTCAGCCATACGGCTGCCTTGCTTGACGGCGGTCTCGCACTGATCCCGGCTGGCCCATACTTCGTGCTCTCCTTCCCCGGCGGTGAGGGGAAGGTCGGATTTGGGAGGCGGATTTGGCGGCGGTGAACCGGCTATGAGATATTTTTTATGGACCCAGGCCGTGTCATCATTGGGCAGACGAAGGAAAAGCCATTGGCCATTCTGTGCGGTCTGTTCAATGGTGGCAGAAGTGCCCGTCGGGACATGCTTCAGATAGCTCGGGGCCGGGTTGCGATGGAGCGGAACGCCAATGGGTTTCGTGGCCTCAAGAATCACCGATTGCCCAACCTCAAAATCCTGGGCGAAGGTGATGGTCCAGCCACACATGGTGAACCAGCATACAAAGCCGAAGGTAGAGATAAGTTTATGCATGTCCTTTACTTAACAAACTTGGGATAGAATACCAAGTAGGACCCGGGGTGGCTGTTAGGCGGGAATAGGCCGTGTGTTTTTTGGTAGTAATCCTGACGTCCCCGCTGCGTCACACCCGGCCGACTTGATTGCATGAGGAAACGAGGTCGATGCTTCAGGGAGGCAGGCGCCTGGGCGGGAGAAAGGGCTCGTCCTCTGCTTCGAGTATGCGATAATGAATACAACATCCGGATCTTCACCCCACGCACGTTTTTGAGGAGTCACCCTGATGAGTCATTCTTCCACGAATCTCGACATCGCCAACCGCATTCCCTTGCAACCCATCGCCGAAGTGGCCCGGGAAAAACTTCACCTGGATGCAAGTCAAATCGAATCGTATGGGCGGTATAAGGCCAAAATTCCCTTAGCGTCCCTCCCGCCATTTCCGAATCAGCCGGAGAGCAAGCTTATTTTGGTGACCGCCATGAGTCCGACGATGGCGGGAGAAGGAAAGACCACGACGCTGATCGGTCTGGTAGACGGCTTGAATAAGATCGGGAAACGGGCTGTTGCGGCCGTTCGGGAGCCAAGCCTGGGGCCCTGTTTCGGAATGAAGGGCGGCGGATGTGGGGGAGGGTATGCTCAGGTTGTCCCTATGACCGACATCAATTTACATTTTACGGGGGACTTTCATGCCATCACCTCTGCGCACAATATGTTGGCCGCCCTGGTAGACAATCATTTGTATTGGGGGCACAAACCTCACATTGATCCCCGTCGGGTCACCTGGGGTCGGGTCATGGACGTGAATGATCGGTCATTGCGATCCGTGGTCACGGGACTTGGGGGGAAATCCAACGGGTTTACCCGAGAAGGACGGTTTGACATCACCGCAGCCTCGGAAGTCATGGCTATTCTGTGTCTGGCGACGGACCTCCAGGATCTTCAGCAACGATTAGGTCGTATCAAAGTGGGGAGAACGGTCAACAAGGAAATGGTCTTTGCGAAAGATATCCAGGCGGAAGGAGCCATGACCGTCTTACTCAAGGAGGCTCTCAATCCCAATCTTGTACAGACCCTGGAACATAATCCGGCCCTGGTTCATGGTGGCCCGTTCGGGAACATCGCCCATGGGTGTAGTTCCGTCGTGGCCACCAAGGCCGCGCTGACTCTCGCGGATTACGTCGTCACAGAAGGAGGGTTTGGCGCCGATCTCGGGGCCGAGAAGTTTTTTAACATTAAATGCCGACGATCCGGTCTCACGCCGGCATGTGCCGTGGTGGTCGGGACGATTAAGGCATTAAAACTTCATGGTGGAGCCCAGGAAAAAGAACTTGAGCAAGAAGATCTGGACGCACTCCGTCAAGGGTTGCCGAATTTATTGCGCCATTTGGATAATGTGAAAAAATTCGGCGTCCCCGCGGTTGTGGCTATTAACCAATTTACGAGTGATACGAAGCGGGAGTTGGAACTGGTGGAACAGGCGTGCGCGAATCATGGGGTCAAAATGGCACTGGCGAATCATTGGGCAGAAGGCGGTGCTGGTGCCGTGTGTTTGGCCGAAACCGTTCGTGATGTCATCGAAAAAGAACCCGCCGACTTTCGCGTGCTGTATCCTGATGCGATGCCGTTGGCAGAAAAAGTGCGAATTATCGCGAGGGAGATTTATCGGGCCGAGGATGTAGAGATTCCGCCGGCTGTCCATGCCCGTTTTGCGGAACTCGAAAAAAACGGGTTTGGGCATTTCCCCATTTGTATGGCGAAGACGCAATACAGCTTTTCCACCGACCCTGCCAACAAGGGAGCTCCGACCGGATTTACGGTTCCGGTGCGAGAGGTTCGCCTCGCGATGGGCGCAGGATTTGTGGTGATCATTACAGGGGATATGATGACGATGCCCGGTCTTCCGCGTGTCCCGGCGGCTCAATCGATCGGCATCGACGCCAAAGGGAATATTGTGGGGTTGTTTTAGGAAGGAGCACGAGAACGTGACTGGCCGCAGGGGGTGTGCCGGTCGAGGAGATCAGTTTCCCATTCGGGCGAGCAGGGAGGCCCGCTCTTCGTCGCTGACGCAAGTGTCAATCCACGGATAGAGGATTTTTTCTTCCTTCACATTGTGAGCAGTTAACACCTGAAGTAAACCTTCTTCCGCCTCTTCAGTGGTAAGGTCGCCTTCTGCGACTTTTGCCTGAATTTGTTCCAGCAAGTCCTTGATCTGCCGATGCTCATTTCGCATCACTCCGGTCGGTCCATGGTCTCTGGCCATTTCCGCTTGAGCCTCAAAGACCGGAAAAAGAATCTCCTCCTCCCACCTGATATGTCGGTGAAGTCCGGTTTTTAATTCTTGAAACAATAACCGGGCTGTTTGAGCATCCTGCTTCTTGATTGTGTGAAACCGGTTGAATATCTCATCCAGGCGGTCATGATCCTGTTCCATAAACTCCGCGATCGTGGTTGTAGGCATAGGTCCTCCGCTTATGTGGGGTGGGTGTCCCTGGTGTTCTTAGATAATCCTGGCTTGATCAGCATGGAAGCGTCAAGAGAATTCATGGATTCCATCGGTATGACTGCCTCCCGCAATCGCCTTGTGCTACATTGACAAGATGTCAACGACGAGTACCTTTTCCCTCAAATCCGATTACACCCCGAAGGGTGATCAAGGGAATGCGATTGCCGCGTTGACTGATGGCTTAGAGCAAGGGCTTAAGCATCAAGTGTTATTGGGGGTCACCGGTTCGGGGAAGACATTCACCATGGCCAATGTGATCGTCAATGTGCAAAAACCGACACTGGTTGTGGTCCACAATAAGACGTTGGCGGCTCAGTTGTACCAGGAGTTTAAATCATTTTTTCCTGACAATGCCGTCGAATATTTTGTGAGCTATTACGACTACTATCAGCCGGAAGCCTATATTCCGACCACGGACACTTATATCGCCAAAGACTCCGCCATCAACGACACCATCGACCAGATGCGCCATGCGGCTACGACGGCGCTCCTACAACGCAATGACATTATTATTGTGGCATCCGTGTCGTGTATTTATGGTCTGGGATCGCCTGAGGTCTATCACGACATGTTGTTATATCTGGAGCCGGGTATGGAGATTCGCCGGGAGCGCATTCTGGCTAAGCTGGTGGATATTCAATATTCCCGGAATGACGTGGAGTTGCAACGTGGCATGTTCCGGGCGCGCGGAGATGTGATTGAAATCTATCCCGCTTCGTCCGATTCGAATACGGTCCGGGTGGAATTGTTCGGCGACGAAGTGGAAGCCCTGTATGAAATCGATCCGTTGACCGGTCATTCATTGCGGAAACTGCCGAAAATTGCGATCTATCCCAAGAGCCACTATGTGATCGCGCCCGATCGCTATGAACAGGCGATCTCCGGCATTGAAACCGAGCTGGAAGAACGCATTGCCTATTTTCGCCGGACTCATCAATTGCTTGAAGCGCAACGGATTGAACAACGGACGAGATTTGACCTGGAGATGATTCGAACGATGGGGTATTGCCACGGGATTGAGAACTATTCCCGTCACCTGAGTGGACGGGCGCCGGGCGAGCCGCCGCCGACACTGTTGGATTATTTCCCCAAAGACTTTTTGCTGATTGTGGATGAATCGCATGCCACCGTTCCGCAGTTTGGCGGGATGTATGAGGGAGACCGTTCACGCAAAAACACCCTGGTTGAGTATGGGTTTCGCTTGCCCTCGGCGATGGATAACCGGCCCCTAAAATTTCCCGAATTTGAGAGGTGTATGAATCAGGTGGTGTACGTTTCCGCGACTCCGGGACCGTATGAACTGAAGTATGCCGGTAAGGCGTTGGTTGAACAAATCATTCGACCCACTGGCCTGATTGATCCGGTGATGGACGTGAAGCCCGCGAAAGGCCAGGTCGAACAGTTGCTCGCGGAAATCCGGCTGCGAGTGGGGAAGGGACAGCGGGTATTGGTGACGACGCTCACCAAGCGCATGGCGGAAGATCTTACCGAGTATTATCACGACCAGGGGTTACAGGTGCGCTATCTGCATTCGGATATTAAAACGCTTGAACGGGCGGACATCATCAGGGACCTGCGGAAAGGTGTGTTTGACGTGCTGGTCGGCATTAATTTACTGCGTGAAGGATTGGATTTGCCGGAAGTCAGTTTAGTAGCGGTGCTGGATGCGGATAAGGAAGGTTTCCTCCGGGGATATCGGGCGCTCGTACAGACCGCCGGGCGCGCGGCACGTCATCGGGAAGGCACCGTCATTTTGTATGGGGATGTGGTCACGGATTCGATGCGGAGGGCGTTGGACGAAACCGGCCGCAGACGAACCATTCAATTGGCATACAACGCCGAACATGGGATCACGCCGGAAACGATCAAAAAACGCATCCATGATCTGGAGTACCAATTGGCGGAAGCCGATTATGTGGATGTATCGCTGGCGGCAGAAGCGGTTGCGGCGTATGGGGGCGAAAAAGATTTAGAACAGAATATTGCCGCACTGGAAAAAGATATGAAGGCGGCTGCCAAGGCCTTGGAATTCGAACGAGCCGCCCAGTTGCGGGATACCCTTCGTGTTCTCCGCCAAAAGCAGATCCAGGTTGGAATTTAATTCGGGACCATCGCCTTCTTTAGTGCTCCCTTAGTTCAAATCCGGGCTAGGGACCCGGTTCCTTTTCTTGTTGGTTGCCACGCCGGAAAGAGAGAGGGTTGAGAGGTACGGTCAGGCGTTTGAGTTGGTTTAAATGTGTTTATAAACGTAAGCGCCGAGGAACATCCCCAACACGGTGAGGAGGTTCATTTTCAAGAGGAAACCGAGTGTGAATTTTATCAGGACCAAATTGACGGTCACGGGTGGGTCTAAGCCTAGGTTTAACGCCTGAGTGAAAATATTTTGCACGGTGCCCTGAGGAGCCACGACCTGAAGAATTTCCCCTAAAATACTGCCTAACAGCCCGCCAATAAATATAAATAAGAGTAAGTAGCTTCCACTCTTTTTTAACACCCGTTGCCTCCCGGCGCATGGTTGGGGATCAGAGACTTGTGTGTATGCAAACGCTGGAATGTATCAGAAATTTGCACGAAATGATGGCTGGAATGGCCCAAGAATATGCTTAGGGTAAACTGCTGAATACCTTACAAGAAACATGGAATTGAGTCAAGAAATAGCCTGGCGCCAAAAGTCTGTGGCCACATGAAAGTGTTTAGGGTAAAGCGGGCGCGACAGGGTGAGGAGCAATGGTAAATCGCATGGTGCCCAACTTATTGACGTCATTGGCGATATACCCCACGAAAATTTCGACGCGGTATGGGCCGGGTTGCCAGGTTCCGTCCGGTGGGAAAAATTTTAGAAATCCGCTCTCGTCTTCCGTGGCCAGGTCGACGATATCTTCGTCAAGCCATTGAGGATCATTCATGTCGGTCGTTGAATCAGAGAACAGACGGCCAATGATTTGATAGGACGACAAATGTTCATGGACGGTAAACACCAGATATACCGATGGGATGCTCGGAGGGAATGTCTCGGTTGATCTGACGGGTATGTGCGTATGGCCGCCACGGGTGGTCGGTTTGACCTCAAAACTTTCTGCGAAATCTAAATCCAGAAATACTCCACCGGGTTTTTTATCCAAAGAGGGGACAAGAGGCGATTGCGAGTAACTATCATAAAGGGAGGGACCATCAGAAAAATAATCGGGCGGAGTATCATATTGGGAAAATCCGTGTTGTGTATCTTTGGGTTGAAGCACGGAAGAGGAGTCGGTCTGAACGGAAGAATCCTTGCCCCACGCGGTGCCGGGCATCGTCAGGAGCATGATCGCCACCAGGATGCTCAACAGACGGTTGTGCGGCACCATGGGCAAAGGATGGTTCATACGGGTCTTCGGGTAGAGTGTACGTGACTCGGCAAAATCGGTGTTTCG
Source organism: Nitrospirales bacterium (assembly GCA_021604105.1). GTDB lineage: Bacteria > Nitrospirota > Nitrospiria > Nitrospirales > UBA8639 > Nitrospira_E. The sequence goes on from BQIW01000033.1 coordinate 11,437, forward strand.
AGGATTCTTTTCTTTCTTTTTTCAAGAATCCACGTTCTCTACCTTCGATGGCGGCATTGAGTCAAGGACTTTCGATCTCGCCTTGCAGCACTCTGAGGTGTTTGTTAAGATTCCGGCCGATTCTACGCATTTTCATCTACCTGGTTGCCACTGGCATTTTCATTCATTTTGTCTAAGGAATATAGGTTAGAACTATGGGTGCTTCACCAAGTATGGATCCCGATGCATTGCCGCAACTCGTAGGAGATTTTCAACCGGTCGATATGTGGCAGGCCCACATTAATCGTCTTTTTTACGGATTGAGAGGAAGTCGGGTTCGAGAATATTACCAAACGGTGGCCGCGGCCGATTTCCGGTTAGGCTTTGCTTTGGCCGAGGACTATTGGCGTCGGTGTGGACAACGAGCCAAGACTCAAGGTGCCGACCAAGCGACCACACCATTGACCGTGATGGAATGGGGCGCCGGAAATGGGAATCTCGCGGCGTGTTTCTTGGATCGCCTTCAGGAGTTGGATCAGGATAAACGGATATTTCCAAGAATCACCTATCGTTGTATAGAGCGTGAGCCGGTTCTGTTGGAACAGGCCAAGGCCAACACGGATCTAGCTAAGCATCGGGATCGGGTCACGTTTGACTGTGTGTCTATCGAGGATCTCTCGGACTTTCCGGATGGGAGTATTGATCGGATTATCTGCAATGAACTCTGGAGCGAGTTGCCAACCAAGCTCATTCTGCGGAAAGGCGGTGAAATACATGAAGAACACCTTCGTCCCAATCTGAACGAAAAGCGGTTGGCGGATTTCCCGGATTGGCCGAAGTTTATTGAGGCTTTTAGTCAGCAGGACATCGAATCTCTTAACGCGTTACCCTCCTTTCTCGAAGATCTTGTCTGGGAGCGGGAATATCGTTCCATCGAGGCCAAGGAATTTCCGTTTCGCCGCACGGTCGCCGAGTTTCTTAAACACATCGACGAAGAAGTCCTCGTGCCGTATAACGTGGGGGCGTGTCAGAACATTAAGGAAGCCAAGCGATTGTTGTCCCCGAACGCAATCGGATTCAGCGCATTTGACGCAGGGACGGTCGATTCGCATGTGCTGAATGACCCGGAAAAACCCTGTTATACGGTTCAGGGTGGGCAATTCAGCTTTATGGTGAATTTTCAGTTGTTGCAAGACGTGGCCAGGCATTTGAACATTCACTCGGGCGTGATTGAGTCGCAACGGGACTTTGTGGGACGGAGCTTGTCAGCCAATGTGATCACGGTCACGGATCTGCTGGCATCACATCCTTCGCCGCCGGAAGGCCAGGCCTGGCAATTGGACGCATTGATTCTTCGAACCCTGGAAGCATTGAACCGCACGTACCGGAGTCCCTATCAACGTCATATCGAATTTCCGATTTCCGAAAGTACTCCGGATCACGAACGCGCCGGACTGGAAAATCTGGTGCAATCGTTACCGCCACATGGGGTTCCGGATACCATCGCCTATCTCACCGAATCGGAAATTTGGAAGGCCATGCCGGATTTGGAAAAATTGGGTTACGATTCAGAAGGCATTAAAGGCATGTTGCAACTTCCCCTACAGCCTGTGGATTACATTCACATGTCCTTTACCTTGAAGGGTTCATAGCCATCATTTTGGTTCCGGGAGACGTTTATTTTGTCGTGGACACTTGCTTAGAGTAGAATGCGGTCATGATGTTTGTGAGATTAAAAGCCGCTAGACAAGGAAGTGGATCCTGTGAAGGCCAAATCTCAATCTGAAAAAAATTATTACCGATGCAAGATATTTGCAATCAGGTAGATTTTTTGAAAAGGGTTGTGTATACTTCGGCGGATTTTTCCAAGAATGTAGACACTCTCATTCACAATAAGACGAGGTTGCTGTGTTTGGATCGTTTGGATGGATGGAGCTTATGCTCATCCTTATCATTGTTCTCATCATTTTCGGTGCAGGGAAAATTCCGCAGCTTGGTGAGGGCTTAGGGAAAGCGATCAAAGGCTTTAAAAAGTCTGTTGCCGAGGCGGATACGCTGGATGTGACGCCTAATGAGCAAGGCGAAGGCGGGCAGGCCCCACCGCCACAACCGGAACAATTGTCGACCCAACACCAGACAGCAGAAGTTCCCCCTCCGCCTCCGGCGCAAGGGGTGCCGCAGCCAACGGAATCCACGCAATCCAAACAGGGATAATTTGCGGGTGAGATTGATACGGTGAAGACCGCCCACCGAAGGGACAGGCAGCATGGACCAAAGCCTGATCAACGCTCAAGGTATAAGTTCAGCGGGCAGATTATAGAGGAGTGGGAAAATGTTTGGCTTAGGAGCGATGGAAATCTTGATCATCCTCGTCATCGCGTTCCTGCTCTTTGGGCCTAAGGAATTACCGGAAATCGGCAAGCAGGTCGGGAAAGCGGTCAAGGGGTTTAAGGAAACAACGGAAGATCTTCGGCAATCGGTTGAGCCGGAGATCAATATGATTACCCAGGAATTTAAATCGGTCGAACAGGATTTGGAATCGTCAATTAAAGAAGCCGAAGCAGAGATCAAAGAGGCGACAGAACAAGCCACCGAGTCCGGTGGATCCAAAATGGGGTAGCCAGGGGAGGTGTGGCTCCGTGAGGACGTTGACTGCTGGATCGTTTCGTTGACACCCAAGCCTAATTTCGATTTCTAAATTTTTTTTGTCATCACGAAATCCTTCCGGACGGTCATCAGACTGTTCAATGTGCGCACTGCTGGTGGGTCTACGGCTCTCTTCTTTCGTGTTGTTTTTGCAACTATCGTAGCATTCAGGCGATAGGGCAAAGAATTAAAATCATCGGGGAAGTCATGTAAAAGACATTACTTTTTAATGATTTACGACGAAGAATTGGCCCTGGCATCTAAATGGCAAACAATCGATAAAGATCAGAAGAATCATAGGACAAGGTAACCCTTGGTGTGTAGAAAGCATGGAAGTGCTTGAGACGGCAAAAATTACGCAGTCAAGAAGGAAGCGGATGAGAGAAACCGGCAGCTCTGGAGAGTAGTAAAGGGGTACAGGGCGTTGGATCTTGAATCCACAGGGCTATTCACCAACAGGAGGAGTGCAATGAGGACTTTTTACCAAACCTTTACCAGGTTGACAGCAGCGGCTGTGATTGTCGCCATGTCGGCAGCACCGGGATTGGCCGCCAAGACCACCCCGGCGACCGACAAAAACACCAATGTGCCGGCAGTGCCACGGGCCATTCCAGACTTAGTGCCCTATGGCAAGTTTGATCCGCCCAAAGGGGTGTTTGATCTCAGCAAATTGACGATTTCCGGCGACATGCGTGTTCGGCCTGAGTTCCGGACAAATGGGAATTTTAGCAACAACTCCGATTCCAATGCCTACTTCACGCAGCAACTCATCCGGTTGGGATTTAATTATGATCTTTCCCCGGATGTCGTGTTTTTCGTCCAACCCCAGGTGTCAAACAATTTCGGTGCGATGCCGGACCCAACGAATGTGGGTGGAGCAGGGAATCCCAACAGCCCGAATGCTGATTTGTTTCTTCGCCAAGGGTTCATGTTGGTCAGAAATTTCGTCATGCCCAATTTGACGTTGAAAGCCGGTCGACAACTCATGGTGTGGGGAAATCACCGCATATTCGGACACTTTGACTGGAACAACGTCGGGTTTACCTTCGATGGTGTGACGATGCGATACAACCATGCCACCGTGCCGGTGGAATTGGGTTGGTTGCGCGTGGCAGAAGGCAATTGCGTACAAAATGCCGGCGGATGCACAACCGGGAAGGCCAGTAAGGGTGACGGCGACATCCTGTTCTTACGTCTCCCGATGAAGTTCGGGTCTGTCGCCATTGAACCCGCCTATATTTATGAAGACGGGGGTTCAACCACGGGACCAGGTGCTCCGGCTCAAGGTTTCGGTGGACAGCAATCCAATCAAGAACGAAGCACCGTCGGTGGTCGTGTTGCCTTCAAGCAGGGAATGTTCGATCTGACGGGAGAAGGTTATTGGCAGTTTGGTGAATTGGGTCCTGTAGGGGGAGCGAGTCAGACTCGTATTAATGCGTTGGCCGGGCATTTGGACGGTGGTGTGACCTTGCCGGTTCCGATGCAGCCCCGCATTGGTGCCGAAATCAACTACGCCACAGGCAGCAGCAATAAGGATGGTGGACATACCTTCAGCCAATTGTTTCCGACGAACCACATTCACTTCGGGTACATGGACTTGATGTCCTGGCAAAATATGTTGACCTATGGCGGAAACTTGCAATTGCGTCCGACGCCAGAAAGCCATTTCGAAATTGCCGGGCATATCATGCGGTTGGCGAACAAGAGGGATAATTGGTACACGGCTTCTCAGGCCACCTTCTTTAGCACTCCTGCAGGCAATGACGAAAAGTCCCTGGGTGGTGAAATCGATGTGGTGTACACCTTATTCTTTCAAAACAATAGGGTGGGATGGCAATTGGGCTACGGCCATTTCTTCACCGGGGATTACCTGAAGAAGAACGGGTTTGGTACGGCTGATCAGAACTGGGGCTATACTCAACTCTGGATCAACTTCTAAGAGTCCTGTTTTTTAACAAGGGGACATTACCCTCCCCGTTATCCTGAGCGCCCCGGTAGTATTTCCCAGCCGGGGCGTTTTTTTTTACTCTGTCATGCCAGGCCCTCACTGAACTCTTTTCCCATCGGCCGTGCTTCAAGATTGTCCTTTGTGCTCTTACCACATTCCCGGAATAATATTCTGTGGTGATTTTGTCATCGAAGCTATGAGCTTCAACTCATCAAGGGCCATATTGAATGTAGGGGAATATTCCTGAATGGTATTCTGTCACGATTATTTGTCAGATTTAATTTTCATTAGAGCCAGGTGAGAAGAAGAATGCTCAATATTTGATATTCAAGACAGACTTACTCCCTGTTAACCAATTTACTTTCAGGGAGTGTTGAATAATAAGGATGTTCAAGGGCAAATTTGCGCAGGATAAGATTCCTCATCAACGGCTCCGGGTCGGTTCAAAAAAGCATGCCCTGAGTCTTCCCGAAGGGTCCGTCCAGCAAGGCCGCAGTCGTTTGTACGCGCGGAGCGTACGCTGAGTACGTGAGCACGGGAAAATGGCGAGAACGCCGCTGGCGGCTTTTTTCAACAGATCCATTATGTAAATGGATTGTATCCTCGGCAGGGTTACAGTGGCCGGGATGAATACAAAGTTTAACGTCGGGGGCTTCTGGAAGTAGGTTTTCTGGTAGGTCCTGGTTGAATTTCAGCGCGGACGGTATGCCTTCCGGGGGGCATGCCTTCAGAGAGGATAATTCCGATGATCAACTCACCTTGGATGTATTCGGTTACCTGACCCAATCGGCCCCGTATTTCCGCGGTCCGCTTTTCTCCCGGCTTAAATGATCCTAGCGGGACGGGAAGAGGGGCGACCCGTTTAAAAGCCTCCACCAGGGTAGGGGTCCCCCGTAACTCCACATAGGCTGATGGGATGGATGTTTCGCTCACATTGGTTGTTTCAATTAAAAGAATAATGGCCTCTCCGCCCTCCAAGACCAAATTGCGGTTCGCATCAATTAATTTGGTTCTAAATTGAACCGATGGGGTTGCAACCGGTGGAGCAGGGGACGACACGCCGACAGCCGGACTTTGCAGAGCTGGTGGAGGGGAACCTGGTTGCGGGGCGGTGGGTTGTTGCCCGGTACTGAGTTGGACCAATTGGGGGAACACGCCTATCATTTGTTTAGCCAGAGATTCAGCGGCGTCTTCTACCGTTCCGTCAATTTGACCGGTATGGCAGGAGACGGATTGGCTTGTGAGTTCCGGCACCCATAGCCTGACTTTCTGATGGTAGGTCAGGGGACTTTGAGCAAGGGAGGTGCCGTTCGCGTCTTCGTAGACGGCGTGGAGCTTCAGATCCACAAAGACGTCGTACCGATCTTCCTGTCCCGAGCGGGTCACCGGATCGAAACCAAACTGTTGGAGACTCAGGACGACTCGATATCCATCGGGAGAAACGCCTTGCGCCTCTCCGACGGGGGGTTCGGCTCTCACACCATTGAATTGTTCTTGGCCGACCTGGAGAAATGTTTTGGATATGATCTCGCCAACCGGAATCGTATACGGTAACCCACATCCACCCACGGTTTGAGTATAGGTTAGAAGATTGGGTGCAAAGGCGTAGGTGATCGTGACAGGAATTCGTGGTTCGTGTTTATCTTCGTGAGTCAGGCGGGGAATGGAAACTTTGTCGCAGGCGAAAAGAAGGAACGCTACAACAAACAGTAAGATGTAATGGAAAATTTTATTAAGCAGTGGGCACACCGCTTTACCCTACCCGAAGATCCTGAAAGATGGCAACTGGATCCCCTGTTTTTTCAGGAGACTTTTTCTGCTTTGCCCAATCCGACCCTTAGACTGGTATCCGGTTGGCAAGATTCACCAACCATGGTCATGGAGCGAAAGACCGTGGAAACCATGGGGAGACCGGGAGGAAGATCCTGGGAGCCTAGGTATGGATGATCCAGAGAAAAACAATGGATTGCGGTCTTCAGCTTGTCGGCTTTTGACAGATAACACATGGACGAGTCCTCTCTTTCTTGACGATCCTGGATCAAAGGGAAGACAATTTAACATTAAAAAAGACGGTCTATTTTCATCTTAACCAATGGAGACTTCATTGTGTGGCGTCACATCTGGTTGATGGTCGGTTTTCTATGTGCATGTTCTTCTCTTGGCTGTTCGTTGCAGAACACGCCCAAACGGTTGACGGCGTATCTCCCCCAGTCCACCGGTCTGTCAGGAGGGGACGTTGCATCAATGGCGCTCCCAGCCGAAGGAGTGACTGCCGTCTTGGTGGTTCTCAACGACTCGGGATTTGAAAAATCAGCTCCTGAACTTCGCCGGGGGACGTTGGAAAATCTTGGGGAACATTTGAAAACAGAACTTCATAAACAACTACCGATTCAAATACATTCCGTCGTGTATCCGGATGATGTGAAACCCAAAGGGTCTGTGGACCCCTTCATCCGATTGGGAAAAGACCAGAATGTGCCCTATTTGCTCTTGGCGGTGTTATCCAGTTCCGAGTATGAGGTCTTTGATCATTTTCCTATGGGCGGGATGCAGCAACCGACGGGTATGCGGGGTGGGGGAATGCCAGGGTACCGTGTGGAAAATTATGCCCGTATGGAACTTGCTTTACTGGATGTCAGGACAGGTCAATCGGTGGTCTCCACGGATGGTCAAGCGTGGGCGACCCTTGAACGGCTGGTTGTCCCGATTGAATCGAATGTATATCCCGTCGTCCGACGGGCTCAGACCCAACCTCCCATTTATCCCAATTCAGAGGGTGAGGAGTATGAGACACTTCGATGGGTTTCCGGGCAGGATGCCATTGGCCAGGCGGTGATGCATTTAGAGATATTATGGAGGAAGAGTCAGGCGGCTTAAACCGATGGTTCTGCAATTGTGTATGTGTGTGCTGATTTCTATGCTGGCGGGGTGTGGGGCCGGTTCCACACCTCGTCTGATGGATCTTGTCGGACAAGAGGCCTTTGAATCACAGGAATTATCTCACAAGAATGGTGAGTGGCCTCGGATATCCACCATTGGTCTGATCGTCCATGCAGATGCCTCGGGGCGGAAGGCCGCTCCGGTGATCATTGCCGAGTATCTTGAGACGCTTACTCGACGTACCGAAGAATTTCTCAGACAGCGTTGTTCCCTTCAGAACATTATGACTGTTCCACGGTTGTCCCAGCCGGTAAACTTTTCCCAAGAATTGAAAGTCCAAGGCCAGCACTTGCGCCTCCCGTATGAAATGGTCGTGGTGTTCTCAAGTCGTGAGAACACTGGTCCCGTAAAAATTGGAGAAGCGACGATGATGAATCAAATGGGCGGGATGGTTATTGAAAATTCAGCAATAGCTGAAGTGGGTATCCTTCGTCTTCCGGATTTTCAAATGGTCTATTGGACGCAGGGGCGGGCATCTGAAAGTTTAGAGCAACTGGATGTTCCTATTGGAAAAAATCGTCCTTCCGCGATGGAGGCTCGCGACATCTTAAGAGCTCGAGCCGGTCAACAGGCTCTCGACCGGGCATTGGAACACGTCGGGGCCGATTGTGAGCCTGCGGTGTGACTACGGTTATCTCTTACCGATAGTTTTCAAATTGCAGATCGAGTCCGAAGTCCTGCTCTTTGAGATGTTTCATGACGGCTTGCAGTTCGTCTTTGCTTTTGCTTTGCACCCTGACTTGTTCCCCTTGGATCTGTCCCTGGGCCTTGAATTTGGCTTCTTTAATCGATTTCGTGATGGCTTTAGCCTTGTCTTCCGGAAGTCCGCTTTGAATGGTAATGGTTTGGCGTACGGTTCCGCCTAAGGCTTCTTCCACTTTCCCATACGTCAGACCCTTTAAGGACACATTACGTTTGACGCATTTGCCCTTAAGGATATCTAAGACGGCGTTCAGTTTGTAATCGTCATCCGAAATCACCACTAATTGTTTGTCTTTTTCTTTTAACGTCAATTCGGTTTTTGATCCTTTGAAATCAAAGCGTTGGCCGACTTCTTTTTCGGTTTGATCCACCACGTTTTTCATTTCCTGCATGTCGATGCGAGAAATGACGTCGAAGGAATAGTTGTCCGCCATAAGCCTCCTTTCAGGTTGTTGTGAGAGGCCACTGGATTAGCAGCACCGTCCTGCGGGAAGTTGAATGCCTTCGCCTTCGATTACTTCGGTGCTGTTCAGTGGTTGTTTGTGAATAAGATAGCCGTACCATTTTCTGGCGCTGTCTGTGAGAACAATGAGTGCGAGTATGGCCACCAGGCCGACGAGTGAGGCATTAATCGCCATGGTCAGGCTTTGCGACCCATCTGTTAAGAGGGCACGACTGATAAAAATCACCAGGAGTTCATAGCATCCGGCCAGGGTGATGACGCCAACAAAGACCATCGGGATCACCGTCACCCACAGATAAGAGGTTTTGTTCATCTTGATGAGCACGGTCGTGGCAATACAGAGAGCGAGCATGCCGAGCAATTGATTGGCTGCGCCAAACATAGGCCAGATGGTCGCAATGGATCCTGTGCCAATGAGATACCCCCACGCTCCAACCACGAACAGACTGGCGCCTAAGACGCCCGGCCACCAATTGATCTGTTTGAGCGGGGTATAGAATCGTCCCCCTAATTCCTGAACCAGATACCGGGCGACCCGTGTCCCGGCATCAATGGTGGTCAAAATGAACAGGGCTTCGAACAAGAGCGCGAATTGATACCAGTAGGCCATGAGCCCGGACATCCCCGGCAGGCTTGAAAAAATCGAGGCCATGCCAACGGCCAGAGATACCGCACCTCCCGGGCGGCCCGAAACATCTACCTCAACAAGGGTAGAAAGTTCTGTAATGTGGGCGGTTGGAAATCCCATGGTTTGCAGGGTATCCGTGGACAGGCTGGTGTTGATGGCAAAATAGTCGCCGGGAACAAGAAGGCAGGCGGCGATGAGCGCTACTACTCCGACAAAGCTTTCCAGAAGCATAGCACCGTAGCCGACGATAGCCTGAGATTCCCGACTAATCAGCTTGGGGGTCGTTCCTGATGAGACCAGGGAATGAAAGCCGGAAATGGCCCCACAGGCAATGGTGATAAAGAGAAACGGAAACAACGTTCCTGGAATGATCGGTCCATTGCCCGCCGTAAAAATAGTGGTGCGAGGCATTTCAATGGTGGGCGCGAGTATGATGACGCCGACGGCCAGAAGGGCGATCACGCCCAATTTCATAAATGTTGAGAGGTAATCCCGGGGCACTAATAACATCCAGACGGGGAGGACTGATGCAAAAAATCCATAGGCCGCAAGGGCCCATGTGAGCGTGGTGCGTTCCCATAAAAACCATTCAGCCCATTCTGATTGTGCCACGGTTCGTCCAACGAGAATGGCTACTATCAAGAGTCCTAACCCGATCAACGTCATTTCCCCGACCTGTCCCTGGCGGAATTTTTGAAGGTATAGTCCCATGAGCAAGGCGATGGGAATGGTCATAACGATGGTAAAGGTGCCCCAGGCATTGTGATACAGCGCATTCACCACCGCCAGGCCTAATCCGGCTAGTGCGACGACCACGATAAAGAGCACGGCGATTGCCGTGGCCATCCCGGTGATGGGACCTAATTCAGCATGCGCGATCTCCGGAAGTGAACGGCCATTTCGCCTCATAGAGGCGACAAGGATAATAAAATCCTGGACTGCGCCTGCCAGAACCGCGCCAATGACGATCCATAAAAACCCTGGGAGAAAGCCAAATTGTGCTGCCAGTACGGGACCCAGTAATGGGCCAGCTCCGGCGATAGCCGCAAAATGATGGCCGAAAAGAATGTATTTGTTGGCGGGATAGAAATTTGTGCCGTCCTCCAGCCGGTGCGCGGGTGTGCGACGTCGATCGTCCAGATTCATGACTCGCTGCGCCAAAAATCGGCCATAGAACCGGTAGGCCAACACATAGAAGCATGAGGCCGCGACCACAAGCCAGAGTCCATTCACTTTTTCGTGAGGATTGACCAGGCCGACGACATGGCCGAAGGCCACGGCACAGAGTCCGGCGAGTCCTAGCCATCCGATCTTATTCCATACAGACATGCGGGCAATCCTATCAATGGGAGAAAAGGGTGTAAACAATGTTGGCCGAGGGAGGTTCAGGAGGAGATGTGGTTAGGTCGGAGTGTTTTCATGGAACACAAACGGCAGTTTGCCTGCTTTTTCTCGCATGGCGTTGATGGCGTTGAGAATCCGAGGTTGCCGAATGATTTTTTGTTCCACACGGTGTTTTCCCGGAAAATCCAGAAACAAGATACCCAGAACCATTGTGAGGATACCTTGTCCCGGGAGGACCAGCATGGCAATTCCAGCAACCAGAAAAACGAGTCCTAGCCCGTTTTTCACCATCAACCCTATGGCGCGAACAATTGGATGATGATTGGCAAACCACTTGCGGTGGCCGTGATTGTTGAAGTAATCGGGTGGCAGGCGAATTAATATAGCAGGGATCGCAATGAGGGTTCCGACAAAAGCAATCAGCGAAAGGGTGATCATGCCGACCCAGATTTCCCTGGGAACCCAAGACTCGGCAAACTGAATGATTTGATCAATCATGGCTGATATTGATGCCTCAAAGATATTAAGCAATCATACGGTAAATGCGTTAGGGTAGGGTCCAATTGTCTTCTGAAAAATGTCCACTTTATAATTGCTCAAGAGTGTCTGGGGTTTGCAACGCCGATGAATGAGTGAGGCATGATGATGCAGTACTGGTTGTTCAAATCAGAGCCGACAACATTTTCCATTGATGATCTGGTAAACGCTCCCCGTAAGACCACATGTTGGGAGGGCGTACGTAATTACCAGGCTAGGAATTTCCTGAAATCCATGAATGTTGGGGATTTGGGATTTTTTTACCATAGCAATACGGATCCTCCCGCAATAGTGGGAATCGTTAAAGTGGTTAAGGCCGCTTATCCTGATGCTTTTGCATTCGATTTAAAAAGCCGATATTTCGACCCGCGTAGTTCTCAGGATTCGCCCCGTTGGTTCCTTGTGGATGTCCAGTTCGTCAAAAAGTTTCCTCAGGCCTTGCATTTGGATCAGTTGCGAACCGTGAAGGGATTAGAAAAAATGGAGCTGCTTCGTAAAGGTTCACGGCTCTCGATTCAACCAGTGCGTCCAGAGGAGTGGCAACGGGTGTTGGATTTTGTTCAGAACAATACAAAGCACTTCTCAAACCCAAAGTAGATCCTCAGAGGTTTTCTAACAGTTGGCGTAAATTCTTCTTCTCTTTTTTCTGGCTAATGGGGATCATTCCCTCTGGGAAACACCTGGAGAAACGGGTGGACGGTGACTTCCTGAAAAACCCCATGAAGGGTATAGGGATCATCCTTGGCAAACGCTTGGACTTCTTCGAGTGATTCTGCTTCAACCACGATTAAGCTTCCTATTTTATCGGTCAGAGGCCCTGCCAAAATAACTTTGCCTTGTTTCGCCCACGCCTCAAGTCGTTTGAGGTGGGCTTCTCGATAGAGGGGACGTTTTTGCGCCCCTTCAGGACCATCTTTACCTAAAATGACGAATTTCATGCGTTTTTCTGGGTCCGTTACCGACGCTGAATCAATGGCCTCTCTTCCACAATGGGCGTGAGTTCTCAATCATATCAAAATCAAAAGACAGTCGTATGGGTATTTGCCTCGGCGGCCCTGGTTGTCTAAGAGTGGGCTTGAAACGAATAGGCGAATGCGCGGCAGGTTTATAGGTTAGGGTCTTCTATGGGTTGTCTGTTTGCATATCCGCTGTCGATATCGTGCCACCAGCGAACTTGTTTTTCTCCGGATTTCCAACATAAAAATACCAGGCGGCCATCAAGCAGAAATGGGAAATCACATAATCCAATTTCGACATCTTTGATCACCACGCCGAGTTCCTGAATGGCATGCAGGCTCCCATTGATATCTTGTAACCCTTTGATATATTGGACGCCCATGACCGTTCCTCCTCCTGATGAGGCTTGAGCGCTTGCTTTTTTGACTTCTTCCCTCGTGTCCATCAGGATTTGTCGTCCGGCCTTGATATTGTCCCAAAATTGTTCCAACTCGGGGATTAATCCATTGGCTTCAGAAAGGGTGAAAATCCGTTCACTGGAAAAGGGGAAACCTGAATCAGACATGTGAGAGAACCCTTCCTTGTTGACTTTCAATTACCATTCTAATGGTTTAACATAATAAGAATCAGGGTGCCAACCATGAGCGATTGAGGTGGTGTTTCGACGAGTGGTCCGGGGAAAAATTTGAGTTTCCTGTCGCAACTTCCGAAAGGAGCCTATTGACAAGTTGTTCAATAGTGAGATAAATAATTACTTAAGACCTGCCCATTTGATAGCAAAATCCATTTCCGCCACGTAACTTCTCGGACTTCACGTATTTATTTCAAATCGTAGATAGGACAACACCGGTGGTTTTGACAAGTGTGGTTCTTCAGTTTCTCTAAACATTCTTCCTAAACACACAACAGCGGTCTTAATTTTTTAATTGTATAAAGTGTGGCGTGGTTTCCTTTCCCTGAATCGCCAAAATTTGCAGCGCACAACCCAGATGAAAATGTTCCTATTCTTTCCACCCCTCGTAACAGGCTAAGCCCACGAGAAAACCCTACCGGCCAACGAATGGAGTAACCTAATGTATCTTGCCGAATTGAAGCAAAAGTCTATTGGAGAATTAAATGAAATCGCGCGGGACCTAAAAATCGATGGCGCGCCAAATTTGCGCAAGCAAGAGCTGATTTTCTCTATTCTTCAAGGGCAGAGCGACAAGAACGGAGTCATTTTCGGAGAGGGAGTTCTGGAAACTCTGTCAGATGGATTTGGATTTCTCCGGGCCCCGGATTCCAACTACCTGCCAGGACCTGATGATATTTATATTTCTCCGTCTCAAATCCGACGATTTAATTTGCGAACCGGTGATATCGTCTCGGGGCAGATTCGTCCGCCTAAGGATGGAGAACGGTATTTCGCCCTCTTGAAAGTTGAAAAAATTAATTATGATGAGCCTGAGGTGCAGCGGGATAAAATTCTGTTCGATAATCTCACTCCGTTGTATCCTGAAGAACGGATCAATCTGGAATTTGATCCTGAAGAGTATTGCACAAGAGTGATGGAGCTCACGACGCCAATTGGCAAAGGGCAACGGGGACTGATCGTGGCGGCTCCCAGAACGGGAAAGACCATGCTCTTGCAGGCCGTGGCGCGGGCCATTATTGCGAATCAACCCGAAATTGTCCTGATTGTCCTCCTGATCGATGAACGACCGGAAGAAGTCACCGACTGGCAGCGCCAAGTCAAAGCCGCCGAAGTCATTAGCTCCACATTTGATGAGCCGCCTCAGCGCCATGCCCAGGTGGCAGAGATTGTCATGGAAAAAGCCAAACGATTGGTCGAACATAAACGGGATGTGGTGATATTGTTAGACAGTGTGACTCGATTGGCGCGGGCCTATAATACGATTTCCCCTCCCAGTGGAAAGGTGTTATCCGGAGGTTTGGATTCCAATGCCCTGCAACGGCCAAAGCGGTTTTTTGGTGCCGCCAGAAATATCGAATTTGGTGGAAGTCTGACGATTCTGGCCACAGCATTGGTTGATACGGGAAGTCGAATGGACGATGTTATTTTTGAAGAGTTTAAGGGCACAGGCAATATGGAAGTGCATTTGGATCGTCGGTTAGCGGATAAACGGCTCTTCCCGGCCATTGATATCAGTCAATCCGGTACGAGGAAAGAAGAGTTGCTGGTTGATCGTGACCGCCTGAACAAAATGTGGATCCTCCGGAAGGTGTTAAGCCCTCTCGGGACCATGGAGGCGATGGAATTTCTCATGGATAAAATTGGCGGAACCAAGAGTAATAATGAGTTCTTGCAATCTATGAATCGATAATTCACAATAGGGGTCCGGCGTTGAGGGCTTTTCCTATTTAAGTTTGGAATCGAGAGATGGCATTGAAGGAGGCAGTATGAAAAAGGGCATTCATCCGGCTTATGAATTTGCAAATGTGAGTTGTGCGTGCGGTATGACCTATCAAACCAGGACGACCGTGGGAGACTTAAAGGTCGATATCTGTTCCAGTTGCCATCCGTTTTTCACGGGTACCCAGAAAATTGTGGATGCCGAAGGACGGGTCGAACGTTTCAATAAAAAATACGCCAAAATGGCGAAGCCCAAAGCTAAAGCGTAAAGACTTTTTCCTCTTTCTTCTCCCTTGTCCTACCTACAACAACCCTCCAGGGGATGATGTCTGTGCATGGTGTTGAAGCGATCCTGGCTGTGGCTTTTTTCGATCTGTGGTCAAGTAGACTGGGGTACCCAGCCGTGGTTCCCCTGAGTGTTGGCACGGCTCCCCTCTGTGCAGTCCCATCTTTCCATGAAATTTTCGTATGCGGCTAGCGGTCATGGTTGTCTAGGATAAGGAGTACATGTCGTGTTCTCTAATTTCCTGTTAAACTAGATAGATGCCACCAATAACTAAGACAGAGCTTAAAGAGGGCGGTTTATTTAGCAAATGGGAAGCCATTGCGAATAAATATGAAACGCTCAACGATCAGTTGTCAGACCCTGCGATCTTATCTCAACCGAACCTTCTGGTTGCGCTCACTAAAGAGCAATCGGAGATTGAGCCCATTGCGCAGTTGTTTGTCGCGTACCGACGGGTCGTCGAAGAAATTGCACAGACGCGGCTGATGACGGAAGATCTACAATTAGATCCCGACATGCGCCGGTTGGCCGGTGAAGAATTGCAAAGCCTGGAAAGTCAACGTGAGGCCATGGAATCCCAGGTCATTGAATTGCTCTGCCCGGCTGATGAAGGGGATAATAAAAATTCGTTCATTGAAATCCGCGCAGGGACGGGTGGAAGTGAGGCCGCGCTCTTTGCCGGCGATCTCCTTCGGATGTATACGAAGTTTGCCGAGGCTAAGGGGTTACGGGTCGAATTAATGGAATTTCAGGAAACCGGTCTTGGTGGGGTCAAAGAGGCGGTTTTGCTGGTTGAAGGCAAGGGAGCCTTTGGAAATTTTAAGTATGAAAGTGGAGTGCACCGGGTGCAGCGTGTTCCGACGACAGAGGCTAATGGACGCATTCATACATCCACAGCCACGGTCGCGGTGATGCCGGAGGTTGAAGAGGTGGAGGTGCACATTGATCCAAAGGATTTACGGATTGACACCTATTGTTCATCAGGGGCTGGTGGGCAGAGTGTGAATACGACCTACTCCGCAATCCGGATTACACATATTCCGACAGGAGTGGTGGTGACCTGTCAGGACGAGCGATCCCAACTAAAAAATCGAACGAAGGCCATGCGAACCCTTCGAACACGAATTGGTGATGCCGAGCGCGAAAAACAGGAAGCCTCTATTGCGCAACAACGCCGTTCCCAAGTCGGGACGGGGGAACGGAGTGAGAAAATCCGCACGTATAATTTTCCACAAAATCGGGTGACCGACCATCGAATTGGACTGACGTTGCACAAATTGGATCGAGTGATGGAAGGCGACCTTGACGGGTTAATCGAGGGACTTAAAGCCCAATGAAGTCTTTCGTGTAACGCCAGTCCGTTTCCTGCAACGGTTCAACGCGCGTGTGGTGTTTGAGGCGCAGATGCCCCCCTTCACTTCCTATTCACAGTTATATCGTGGTGCGGTTGAGACGCTGACTCAGGCGGGGATTGCCAACGCCCGCCATGAAGCCTTGTGGATTCTGGAGGATGCTCTTGGCATTCCGCGATTGCAACTGTATGCGAATCCAGGTATGCCTGTTGATGCGGAAGTCTGTCAGCGGGCTGTCGCCTTGTTTCAGCGGCGTGCATTACATGAACCACTGCAATATGTCATTGGGACTCAAGATTTTTTTGGTTTGGATTTTTTTGTCCAACCTGGGGTGCTCATTCCAAGACCTGAGACGGAATTGCTGGTGGAAGAGGCGATTGGGCTTCTAGGAGCTGACGCGCGTCCGGTGATTCTGGATATCGGGACGGGTTCTGGATGTCTGGCGATCAGTCTGGCGGTCAACCTTCCTGGCGCGGTGATTATCGCATCAGACAAGTCAGTCTCGGCGCTACATCTTGCGCGAGTAAATGCCATGCGCCATGGGGTTGCGCAACGAATTCTGTGGGTGGCCGGTGACCTACTTTCCCACTTGTTATCCGGAAATTTAGCAGGTAAAGTGACCGCCATTATTGCTAACCTGCCGTATATCTCCCATGCGGAATGGGAACACCTTTCTCCAGATGTCAAAGACTTTGAACCACGGCTGGCGTTGGATGGAGGGCCGGATGGACTCGATGTGTACCGGCGGTTATTGGATGAATCGCCGGGACTTGTCTCCTCAAAGGGATTTATCCTCATGGAAGTGGGAGTCGGTCAGGCTGACCTTCTGTGCCGGGAGCCTTCCCTGACGAATGCGTTTAAGGTGGTAAAAATCCGGCCGGATTCCCAGGGCATCCCACGAGTGGTATGCGTGCAACGGCGTCTTGTGTAGACAAGGAATATTGTCAGTGGATCAAATTCGAATCACAGGTGGATTGCCATTAAAGGGGTCGGTGGAAATCGGCGGAGCCAAGAATGCCGCCTTGCCAATTTTGGCCGCGACGTTATTAGGAGGCGGGGAATGCGTCATTGACCATGTTCCACACGTTCGTGATGTGATGACCATGGGGAAATTATTGGCTTTGTTGGGAGTGACGGTTCAAGAGGAAGGCGCCAGAGTCAGACTGGATGCGGCTCAGGTGCATTCGATTGAAGCACCGTATGATTTAGTCAAAACGATGCGAGCGTCTATTTTAGCCTTAGGCCCTTTACTCGCTCGGCTGGGAGAAGCCAAGGTTTCTCTGCCGGGCGGATGTGCGATCGGTACCAGACCGGTCAATCTTCACCTGAAAGGATTGGAGATGATGGGGGCTGAAATTCAAGTGGAGCATGGATATATTCATGCAAAAGCCGGTCGTCTTAAAGGGGCAAGGATTGACTTGGATTTCCCGACGGTCACGGGCACGGAAAACCTGATCATGGCGGCATGCCTGGCACAAGGAACCACGAGTTTGCATAATGTCGCACGGGAACCGGAAATCACGGACCTCTGTGCATTCTTAACCAAGCGGGGTGCCAAAATTCATGGGACGGGAACGGACACCATTACCATTGAAGGGGTGAAGGAACTTCATGGGGCGGGGCATTGGGTGATCCCCGATCGAGTTGAAGCCGGCACCTATTTGATGGCCGGAGCCATTACCGGCGGGGATGTGATGGTAAAGGGGTGCGAAACAGATCATTTAGGCGGCGTCCTGAAAAAAGTTCAGGAAATGGGTGCTGAGTTAACCGAAAGCCATGAGGGTGTGCGGATCCGCCGGTCGGGTCCGCTCAAAGCAGTGGAAATTAAGACGCTCCCCTATCCCGGCTTCCCGACCGATCTCCAAGCCCAAATGATGGCGTTGATGTCGGTGGCAGAAGGTGTGAGCGTGATTTCCGAAACCATTTTTGAAGGGCGATTTCTCCATGTCCCGGAACTTCACCGGATGGGCGCGTCGATTGAGATTGATGGACCACATGCCGTGGTCAAAGGTGTGCCCTTGCTCACGGGTGCACCCGTCATGGCTTCGGATCTTCGCGCCAGTGCAGGCTTGGTTTTGGCTGGATTAGCGGCTGATGGCGAAACGATTGTGTCCCGGGTGTATCATTTAGATCGCGGGTATGAGCGGCTGGAAGAAAAGTTACAGGCCCTGGGTGCGAGGATTGCCCGTGTTGGCGAGGTGACATGAGCGAAGTGATTACCATTGCCCTTTCCAAGGGTAAACTTCTTGATCCGACTCTTGAATTGTTCCGCCGGGCAAGCTATACCGGATATCATGTGCGAGCGGATGACCGTCGTTTAATATTGGAATTTCCGGAGCATGGGCACCGGGTCTTAATTGTTCGCCCAAGTGATGTGCCGGCATATGTTGAGTATGGCGCAGCCGATTTAGGGGTAGTTGGGAAAGATGTCTTATTGGAACAGGAACCGGATGTCTATGAACCGGTTGACTTGAACCTGGGAGTCTGTCGGCTGGTGGTTGCTCGTCCGAAGGGTCATCTGCTGGTACAACGGATGTCTTCCAAGCTTCGGGTAGCAACCAAATATCCCACGATCACCGAACGCTATTTTAACCAGCAGGGGTTGCCTGTGGAATTGATTAAGCTCTACGGGTCGATTGAGTTGGCTCCATTGGTCGGATTGGCCGACCGGATTGTCGATCTGGTGGAGACAGGAAACACCTTGAAAGCCAATAATCTGGTCGAGGATGAAGTCATTGCCTGGTCATCTGCCCGATTGATTGTGAATCGGGCAAGCTTAAAAATGAAACATGCCGTGATTACAGAGCTGATTGCTCGGGTGAAGAAAATTCTTTCTCGGTCTCGTTCCAAAAAGGTTCATGCATGAACATTGTTTCCCACAAGGATCAAGGGTTTTCGCAAGCGGTGAATCGTGTCTGTCAGCGGGCAGCACAACAAAACGACAAGGCTGAAAAGTCCGTGAAGACCATATTGGATGCTGTCCGGCAAGAGGGCGATCAGGCACTCCAGCGATTAACCTGGAAATTCGATCATGTCCGAATCAGTCCTGACAGCCTTCGTGTGACGTCGAAAGACATTGAACGTGCATACGCCGAGCTACCGTCCTCGGATATCAAAGCGCTGAAATATGCGGCCACCCGTATCCGGACTTTTCATCGCCGACAACGAAGGAAATCCTGGGTCTATCGTCAACAGGGGATTAAATTAGGCCAACGGATTACGCCCTTAGATGCCGTCGGTGTGTATGTTCCGGGCGGAAAAGCCCTGTATCCATCATCGGTCCTCATGAATGCCATCCCCGCGAAAGTGGCTGGTGTGAAGCGGGTCGTCATGTGTACGCCGACTCCGAACGGCATTATTCACTCCGCGTTGTTGGTGGCGGCGGATGTCGCCGGAGTGGATGAAATCTATCGGGTCGGCGGAGCCCAAGCCATTGGAGCCTTGGCTTTTGGCACCTCGACAATCCGGCCCGTAGATAAAATTGTCGGTCCCGGCAATTTGTATGTGGCGACGGCCAAACGCCTGGTCTATGGCCAAGTGGACATTGATATGATTGCGGGTCCGAGTGAACTACTGGTCATTGCGGACTCCGCCAGTAACCCACTTCATGTGGCGGCTGATCTTCTTTGTGAAGCGGAGCATGATGAGGAAGCCTCCGTCTATCTCGTAACGACTTCTCTGACTCTGGCCAGACGGGTTGTGACTGAAGTGACCCGCCAACTCGCACAGTTGGGACGCCAGGCGATTGCGTCCCGATCAATTCAAAATCATGCCCTGGCATTTGTTGTGCGATCCTTTGACGAGGCGTTTGAATTAGCCAATCAAATTGCGCCTGAGCATTTATCATTAAATGTGGATCGGGCGGGAGACTATGTGTCCCGTATACGTCATGCGGGTGCTATTTTTGTTGGGCGCTATACCCCTCCCGCCGTGGCGGACTATGTGGCAGGGCCCAATCATGTGTTACCAACTGGTGGGAGTGCCAGATTTTTTTCGTGTTTGGGTGTGGATGAGTACATGAAAACCAGCAATGTGGTGGCCTATTCGAAGGCGGCGTTGCGCAAAGCCCATGCTCCAGTGATGCGGCTGTCTTTGCTGGAAGGCCTGGATGCACATGGGCGATCAATGGAGAGTCGATGGACATGAACCAACATCTTGTTCCCAGAACGGCTTCTCAAGAACGGAAAACCGCAGAAACAGCCATTCGAGTGGAATGGGGCCTTGACGGGTGCGGCAACAATCAGATTAAGACCTCGATCCCGTTTTTAGATCACATGTTGAATTTATTCGGTAAACATGGATTTTTTGATCTGACGGTGGAAGCGAAAGGGGATACCGAGATTGATGACCATCATACGATCGAGGATGTGGGTATTGTCATGGGACAGGTCTTGACCCAGGCTCTAGGGACCAAGGAAGGCCTCACCCGATTCGGATGGGCGACGGTGCCGTTGGATGAAACCCTGGCCCAGGTGACCGTCGATCTGAGTGGCCGGCCGTACCTTGTATACAATGTGGTGTTACCCACGCGGTATATAAAGTCGTTTGATTTGGGATTGTTTGAAGATTTTTTTCAGGCATTTGTGAGTCAGGGAGGGTTAAACCTCCATGTGAATGTGCTGTATGGAAGAAATCCTCATCACATCATGGAAGCGATTTTTAAGGCGTTTGCAAAAGCCTTGGATCAAGCGGTGAGACGGGAAGAACGAATTAAGGGAGTGCTTTCCACCAAAGGCTTGCTCTAAATGGTGAGAATCCGTGGGCGGAGAGAGAGGAAAACAGGCAGGACATGATTGCCATTATTGATTATGGGATGGGAAATCTTCGGAGCGTGCAGAAAGGGTTTGAATGTGTGGGTCATGAAGCGGTCGTGACTCGAGCCCCACTTGTGATTGACCAGGCCAGTCATGTCGTGTTGCCGGGTGTAGGCGCGTTTGGAGATTGCATGGACAACCTGGCTCGTTTTGAGTTGATGGATGTCATCCACCGTTCCATAGACTCGGGAAAACCCTTTCTCGGCATTTGTTTAGGGTATCAATTGCTGTTTTCGGAAAGCGAAGAATTTGGATATCATCAAGGGTTGGGGATCCTGGCCGGGAAGGTGAAAGCGATTCCCCGTCCGTCCGGGAATGGGGAGACGTCGTTTAAAATTCCTCATATGGGTTGGAACACAATTCAGGTCAACACGGTTGCTCCGCCTTTACGTGGCATTGCCTCCGACTCCTATGTGTATTTTGTGCATTCCTACTATGTAGAACCAACGGATTGTGGTCTTGTCAGTACCCAAACCGACTATGGAATTTCTTTTGCGAGTAGTGTCTGGAAAGACAATGTGTTTGCCACTCAATGGCATCCCGAGAAAAGTCAGGCGGTCGGGTTGCAGGTCTTGAAGAATTTTGGTGATTGGCAATGAGGAGAATGTGCCTTGCGATCGATGGGCGGTCGAGACCGTTGCCTGCCCGGTTCCTGGTGATGAGCCTGATCGGGTGGTGGTGTCTCGGTGTAGGCTGTGTTCCCCCTAAAGTTCAAATTCAGGCTGCTCCACAATTTGATCCCTCCCGTATATCCAGTCTCGCCATCCTTCCTTTTCAGACCATCAAAACTCCTCAATTGGCGAGTAACTCACGTGGAGGTATAAGGGATCCGGAAGAAATTCGTACACAATTCCGGTTGCCGGGGACAGATCAGGCGGATGGGACTGAATTCAAAAAAGTTCGTTATGTGGTGCCTGAAACGGCCGCACATCGAATTTCGATACATGTGGCTTCTGTGTTGGCCCTCCGGCCTTCCTTACGGGTGATCGGTCCGGAGGAGTCTTCTGCCGTGATCGGCAAAGAAAGTCTGGAAGGGGAATCGTCATTTCCCTCCATGGCTCAAGAGGTTGGAACCCGCTTAAAGGTGGATGGAGTTGTGGCGGGACTCGTCCGGACATACCGTGAGCGTGAAGGGAGCAAGCTTGGAGCTAAGCCGGCTGCAGTAGGGTTTGAAGTATACCTCCTGAGACCGTCTGATGGAATGGTCTTGTGGACCGGGGAATTTTTTGAGGAACAAAAACCACTTAACCAGGATGTAGTAGGATTTTTTGAAAAGGGTGGAGGGTTTGTGACTGCCGATACACTTGCCGAATTGGGTGTCAACAAAGTGATGAAGGCCTTCCCCGTCGGCTTGAACGAACAGGGGTCTCCTTTACCTGCTCCATCCTTGAAGGAGAATCCCTAACCGATGCTACTGATTCCTGCAATTGATCTGAAGGACGGGAAATGTGTCCGGTTGCGACAGGGCGAGATGGATCAGGTCACCAGGTATTCCGATGACCCCGTCGCGATGGCGGAACATTGGCAGAGTCTTGGGGCCCGCTACCTTCATGTGGTGGATTTGGACGGGGCGGTGACCGGAACACCCCAGCATCTCTCACACATTGAAGCCCTTACCAAACGATTAGCAATCCCTGTGCAGGTCGGTGGGGGCATACGAAGCACGTCAATCATCCGCGCCTACTTGTCCTGCGGAGTGGACCGGGTGGTGATTGGAACAGCGGCCCTACAGGATGCTGATTTTTTGGCGGCAGCCGCCACAGAGTTTCCTGAAAAAATTTTAATCGGGATTGATGTCAAGCAGGGTTTAGTCGCAGTGCATGGGTGGAAGACCGTGTCAAGTCTCACCCCACGACAGGTCTTTGAATCAGTAAAAGACCTCCCATTGGGAGGCATGGTCTTTACGGACATTTCCCGGGACGGTATGTTGGCAGGACCAAATATTTCAGCTCTCCAAGAAGCTGTTGGTATCTCGCCGTTTCCCGTTATTGCCTCTGGTGGAGTCACAGTCCTCAAGGATGTGCAAACCATTCAGGCACTCGGAAGCAGGATTTCCGGAATCATTATCGGCAAGGCCTTGTATGAAGGGACCTTGGATTTGAAAGCGGCTCTTGAAATGGTAGCCCTGGCAGAAGCGTCTCAAACATCATGCTGACGAAGAGGATCATACCCTGCCTGGATGTTAAAGACGGGCGAGTGGTGAAAGGGGTCTCGTTTGTGAATTTGCGGGATGCGGGAGATCCGGTTCACGTTGCACAGGTGTATGATCGTGAAGGTGCGGACGAGCTGTGTTTTCTGGATATTACCGCCTCACATGAAAATCGGGATACGATTTTAGATGTGGTGATTCGGACGGCGGAGCAGGTGTTTATGCCCCTTACGGTTGGGGGAGGGATCCGGACCATTGAGGATATTCGCCGGTTATTAGAGGCCGGAGCGGACAAAGTCAGTATCAATACCGCTGCGGTGACAGATCCGGACTTTGTAAAAGCCGCTGCCAATCGTTTCGGCTCGCAATGTATCGTCGTGGCTATTGATGCGAAACGGGTGACCGTATGTGAAGGGGGTGAACCCGGGTGGGAAGTGTTTACCCATGGAGGGCGGACCTCGACCGGCTTGGATGCCGTTGAGTGGGTGAGACGGATGAAGGACTATGGGGCCGGCGAGATTCTTTTGACCAGTATGGATCAGGACGGAAAGCAGGACGGCTATGATTTAGCCTTAACCGCGGCGATTTCCGAGTCCGTCTCTATTCCCGTCATTGCCTCTGGCGGGGCCGGCACGCTTCACCATCTGTATGAGGCGTTTTATGTGGGGAAGGCAGATGCGGTGCTGGCGGCATCTATTTTCCATTATCAAACGTATTCAATCGGACAAGCCAAATCGTATCTGGCCCAACATGGTATTCCTGTGCGCCCGGGAACCGTCCCGGTTTCAATTTCATAAGGACCAATGACCGAAGTTTCTTCAATAAGCCCATTGCAGTTTGATGAACAGGGGTTGGTCCCCTGCGTGGTGCAGGATTGGTTGGACGGGACGGTCCTGATGGTGGGATTCATGAACCAGGAAGCGTGGGAAATGACTTGCGATTCCCAACGGGTTCATTTCTGGAGTCGATCTCGAAAACGGTTGTGGAAAAAAGGCGAAACGTCCGGCCATGAGTTACTTGTAAAAGAAATGTTTGTGGATTGTGATCGGGATACGATTTTGGTGAAGGCCCATCCCATTGGACCGACGTGTCATACCGGAACCCGTTCATGTTTTTTTTCTCCCCTACCGTCTTCGACTTCTGAAGAGCATGCCGCCCTCTTCTCCGGTACGGCCTGGGGAGGGATTATCCGGCGTCTGTATGAAATGGTTGGCGATCGGAAGGCCCACCCGAGCCCTGATTCCTATGTGTCGAAATTACTGGAGGGTGGCCTCGATCGTATGTTGAAAAAGGTGGCGGAAGAAGCCGGCGAAGTCCTCCTCGCTGGGAAAAATGGCGATCGGGAGGAAATTATTTACGAAATGGCTGATTTGTGGTTTCATACCCTCATCATGCTCGGGCATTTTTCCATTCCTCCTGAAGACGTCTATCAAGAGCTTGGCAAGCGATTTGGCAAATCAGGAGTTCGACAGCCCGAAGGAGGCTCGACTCATGGGTGAATGTCTTTTTTGTCAAATCGTCAAGGGGACTATTCCCACCGACCCACTCTATGAGGATGAACAGGCGTTCGTGTTTAACGATATCAATCCTCAAGCGCAGGTGCACATGTTGGTGATTCCCAAGCGCCACGTGGTGTCTTTGGATGATACGAAAGAGACGGATGCCGCCTTGTTAGGCCACCTGATGGTCGTCTGCGCCAAGATGGCCAGGCAGTGGGCCATTACCGGCGGCGGATATCGGGTCGTTGCGAATACCGGACCGGAAGCCGGGCAGAGTGTTTTTCATTTGCATTTTCACGTCATGGGTGGGAGAACATTTGCCTGGCCTCCTGGTTAAAACTGGATTGCCGGGGAAATTCTCCCTGAGAGAAATGGGTATCCGAAGGGAACGACATTCGTGAAGTGTCCCTAACGCAGTCCGTGGTGAGAAGTGAAATGACAGGCGATAAACGAGGAGTTTCTCCAGATATTCTTCAACAAATTCGAGATCGCATTGATATTATCGATCTCATTTCCACATACGTGAGTCTGTCCAAGGCGGGGCAAAACTTTAAAGGACTGTGCCCCTTCCATTCAGAAAAAACTCCCTCATTTTCGGTCAACCCCGCCCGACAAATGTTTTATTGTTTTGGCTGCAGTGTCGGAGGAGATGCCTTTACCTTTTTGATGAAACAGGAAGGCATGGATTTCATGGAGGCTCTGCGCGAGTTAAGCCAACGGACAGGGGTGCCCCTGCCTGAACGTCGGGAGTCAGCGGGGAAGACCACCTCAGGCTTATCTCGTGAACGATATTTTCATCTGTATCAATTGGCCGCATCCTGGTATCACCGCAATCTTCTGGAAACTCCTGAAGGTCAGAGCGCCCGTGATTATTTGGATCAGCGGGGGATTACCAGGGAATCCTGGAATACATTCCAGTTGGGATTCGTTCCGGAAGGTTGGAATGGTCTTTCCAAATGGCTGGAACGGCAATCTGTCAAGCCGGAAGAACTCATACAGGCCGGATTGGTTGTGCGGAAAGAGTCGGAGGATGGGGCCAGAATCTCAACGTATGATCGATTTCGTGAGCGGGTGATGTTTCCCATAACTGATCCCCGCGGACAGGTGATGGGATTTGGGGGTCGGGTACTGAAAGATGGGGCATCTCCCAAGTATCTCAATTCACCCGAAACCGACCTATTCTTTAAGGGCAGAGCCCTCTATGGAATGGACAAGGCCAGGCAGTCAGCCTCCGCTTCCGGGAGGTTTTATTTGGTCGAGGGATATTTTGATGTCATTGCTCTTCACCAAAACGGGATTGAAAATGCCGTGGCACCATTGGGAACGGCGTTAACCTCCGATCATGTCCAGATTCTCCGCCGATTGGCCCCGTCGGTGATGCTCGTCTTTGATGGAGATGCTGCTGGGATCGGCGCGGCCTTACGGACGCTTGATTTGTTTATGAATTCCGGCATTGAAGTCCGGGTGCTGCTGCTCCCGGCTGGTGAAGATCCTGATACATTTATTCGGAGAAACGGGGTGCCGGCGTTTCGTGAGTTGGAGGGAAAAGCCTCGACACTTCTGGATTTTGCCATTATGTCGGTCCTGAACAAAGCCCAAAATCATTCCATTCAGGATCGAGTCAAGCGGGCGGATGACATTCTAGCGATTCTACATAAGACTAAAAATCCCATAGAAAAAGAAGAATATCTGAAAGTGGTCTCAGAACGATTGGGTATCCGACCGGAATTGCTCCGAAAACGTCTCCCAACTCTTTCCAGGCCGATGCATGTCGCCCCGTCGGTAAAGGGGAAGGAACAAGCTGCCACGAACCTGGTCATTCCTCAAGGTAAGCCGGAGGAACGGGACCTTATTGTGTTATTACTCCAAGGTCGCCTGGGACCTGATCAGATTCGTCAACTCGATGAAGGTGTATTTACTGTCCCACTGTATCGCCATATTCTTGACAAGGCTTCTCAGCATACGGATGAAGAGGGGCATGTGAATCTCGATGCGCTGCATGCCGAATTCAGCGAGGATCCGGCATATGAACCGGTCATTTCCCGGTTGAGCGTGGTGGAGTATAATTGTGACGAAGTGGCTATTCATGTTGCCGGATGTCTCCGTGTTTTAAAGGAAAAACAGATTCAACGCCTTATGGACGAGGTGATTAGTAACCTCAAGGTTGCGCAACGGGAGGGACGCCAGGACTTGGTCGATGCTTTGGTTGCGGAGTCCAATGTGCTTCGTCAGAAAAAGGCCTCATTAATGGCGTCCACCTGAGTTTCCTTCCTGTAAGGGAATAAAATTCGCAGGGGGGAGTTTTTCCTGAACGCCATTTATGGTAAAAGGGTGTGTGCGCCGTGATGATCTCGGGCCCATAGCTCAGTTGGTTAGAGCGGCTGACTCATAATCAGTTGGTCCCAGGTTCAAGTCCTGGTGGGCCCACCATGAGACCGGGCCGGACTTGAGTAACCGGGTGGGCGAATGTTCCATAGGATATTGAGGACTTTGTGAATTTGCAGTTGCAATACCTGATTAATCTTCAAAAATTTGATCTTCGAATTTTTCAGATTCAAGACCAGTTACGGAAGGCTCCAGAACTTCTCAAATTCGCTGAAACTCCGCTTCAAGATATTCTTGCCAAGCTACAAGTCCTAAAAAATACCGGTGAATCTCTCGTCAAACAACGACGCAGTTCGGAACGGGAGCTCGCTACTCAAGAAGAACAACTCCAGAAAATCAGAAATCGGCTATCTGAATTAAAAACGAACAAAGAATACCAGGCGCACCTGTTTGAAATAGAGTTAGCTCGAAAGAAAAAAGACTCTATTGAGGAGAATGTGCTGGAAATCATGGAGCGTGTGGAACAGAATGAGCAGGCCTTAAAGGAGCTGGAAGAACAATCCGCGGAAGCCCAGAAAGCTTTTGATAGCGAAAAGGCGAGACTGGAGACTCATTTTGCCAATTTGGAGAATGAATTAGCCGATTTGGATCGTCAGCAAACAACTCTTTCCCTACTGGTGGACAAGCCACTCTTGGTTCGATACAACCGGTTAAAGACCATAAGAAAAGGATATGCCGTTGCCCAGCTTCGTGACGGGGCCTGTGGGGGCTGTCAGCTTCAGCTTCCTCCTCAACTGGTTGCAGAGGTGAAACGCGGTGACGAATTATTGGATTGTTCCTATTGCCACCGCATTCTCTATATGGCTCGCCATCTTGAAGAGGAAACGACCGAATAGCCTTTCCGTCTCTTGCTTTCCTCATTTTCTCAACTTACGATAGTTCTTGATGGTGCGAGTGGGCCGGGTGGCCGCTCACGGACATTTTCGTGAGAGGAAAGTCCGGACTCCAAAGGGCAAGGTGCTGGGTAACGCCCAGGCGGAGCAATCCGACACCAGCGCCACAGAAAATATACCGCCAATGGCAAATTCCTCTGTTTTTGCCAGGTAAGGGTGAAATGGTGGGGTAAGAGCCCACCGCGCCTGTGGTAACACAGGTGGCAGGGTAAGCGTCACCTGGAGCAAAACCAAATAGGGGGACGATTCCCGGTTTGGTGAAGGAAGCGATTTCTTCCAGGACTGGGGGAGAGGCCGGCCCGGTCGAGGTCCTCGGGTAGGTTGCTTGAAGCCTAGGGTAACCTAGGTTCCAGAGAAATGGTCACCACCGGATGAAACTCGTTTCATCTGGTACAGAATCCGGCTTACAGGCCCACTCCTTCACCATCGATTATGTATATGGCAAATATTTTGGTGGTTTGTCCTCATGTGGTGTCAAGGCATTATTCGGGAGATCACACAATTGCGAGGAGGCAAAGTTACAGTCGGTGCCGTGTGGTGTTCTCTAGCCAGGAGCATCCGGGTGGTTGAGAATAACTTCTTGGTTTGACTCGTGTTTTCCCCATTGATAAAATGCCGGGTCCATCGCGTCCGTGGTTATCAAAAAAGGCCTAGCACACATCCTGAATTATTGCGTCCCCATCGTCTAGCCTGGCCTAGGACGCCGGCCTTTCAAGCCGGCAACACGGGTTCGAATCCCGTTGGGGACGCCATAGCTTAAGCCGTTGAAGGTTTCTTCAACGGCTTTTTTTTTTAAATTATTTTATTTATATCATTATCAGTCTTTGATTACATATTATGTCGCGTGTCTTGAAGAAATTCGACTGAAATCTCTTCACTCGTTCAGTGAAGTTCGATATGGTAAGCATAACAGCCCTAATTTTTCCGGGGCCTGTCCTATTTCAATCTTCCGATGATTGGGAGAGAGTTTTCTTTTGGTTGCTCCGGTTGTAAGCAAGCACCGTTTAGGAGTCGTCATACAATCCGGCCGTAAGGTATTTGGCTGACCGAGGTATTCCCGAAAGTACTTAAATGTATTTAATGATTCGTGACAATTTCAGTGGGTGTTTGGCGACGGAATGCGACGCGTATTGCGGACCAAAAATTAATAATTCCAATTTCTAGCGAGGTGTTATGACGCACTCATGGTTATTGAGCATAATGGGGGTATTCTTCATTTTCAATGGTCTGAGCGAGCACACCTGGGCTCAAGAATCCACAGGAGAAAATTCTTGGCTGGATGCTCCGGTACAAGATGATGGACCGCCGGGTTCCATGGTGCTGATTCCTGAAGGGGAATTTCTTATGGGAGATAATGACGGCCCTCGAAACGAACGACCGGAACATACCGTGTGGTTGGATGCCTATTCTATCGATCGATACGAAGTGACCATGGCCGAATATCAGAAATTGTTGGATACCGATTACAGCATTGAACCGCCACCGCTGTGGGATGATGGTATTGCCGCTGGAGAATTTGGGATTCGACCGGCCGTGGGCATTTCCTGGAACGATGCCGATCGTTACTGCAAGTGGGTGGAAAAACGCCTGCCCACGGAGGCCGAATGGGAGAAAGCCGCTCGGGGTACAGATGGGCGAAGGTATCCATGGGGCCACATGCAGCCCTTTGTGGATATTGCCAACTATAATCAGGGGACGACGGGGTGGGTCAGTTATAAATTAACCCTTTCACCGGTCACCAGTGGGACCAGGGGCATGAGCATTCGTCACGGGTTAAAACAGGGTGGAAAAAGTGCCTATGGCTTGTACCATATGGCCGGGAATGCGGCTGAATGGGTCAATGATTGGTATGAACGGTTTTATTATGAAGAGAGCCCTAAGAAGAATCCTCAAGGTCCGGCGGAAGGTGATTATAAAGTATTACGCGGGGGCTCGTGGGAAGATCAGCCGGTAAACTTGCGGGTGACCGCTCGTTCAAAAGGGGAAGTTGATTATCAGGACCTGACAACAGGATTCCGTTGTGCCAAGGATGCGAAGTGACGGTGCGGCTACTCGCAAAAGTGGCCGCATTCGGGCAATCTCTACAAGGGAGTATGAATGAGATCGCGATTTGAGTCGACCGGTTGGAGTGGAGCGGAAGGCGATCGTTTTTGGCCATAGAGCCAACGAGCGGTTGAACCTCCAATATTTCGAATAGTATAAGGTGTATCTTTGGGAATAAGAACTTCTTCTCCCAGAGATGGCTGAACCCGCTCTCCGGCTATTTCTAGTTCCAATTCTCCTGACATTGCCATAAATATTTCTTCCGTATCCCGGGTGGCGGCTCTCCATTCACGTCCGGCATGATCAATCCACACCCCACAGGAAAATCCACGAGCATGCCACTTTTTTGCAACGATTGCACGGTCGATGATACGGCTTTCCATAATAGGCCTCTTAAAGAATAAAAGACTTATAAAAAATTCCGATGAATAAGCTGATGATCGCCGATATTCAGGCATTGATTCCTGCCGAGGAAGAAACGTGGAAATGGACAAGAGCGGCAGGGAAATACCCCAGTCACTCTTACTGAAGGGAAGTCGTGGAAAAGCACCGACAGTGCATTCATGGGGGTAGAGAGAAGAGAATGCAAGGA
Organism: Nitrospirales bacterium; assembly: GCA_021604105.1. Lineage (GTDB taxonomy): Bacteria > Nitrospirota > Nitrospiria > Nitrospirales > UBA8639 > Nitrospira_E. The sequence continues at coordinate 41,947 of BQIW01000033.1, forward strand.
AGTTAAATTTTCTTTGAATGCGCATTCTTATATAGAGGGAGGATATCTCTGTCAATGTCACAATTTGTGGAAAAGGTGTGAACGGTGGTGGATAATTTTATCGTGAAGTCACAATGTCCTTTGTGAAAAGGAAATTCACGATGTGAATTCTGGGGATAAATATTTTTTTGAAGGTTTTGAAAAAAAGAGTGAGGCAAGCCACAGAACATGTCATGTATGGAGATAGAAGGTAGATGCTGTCCGGGTCCTTCGCGTATATTCCTTCGGAAATATGGTCCGTATCGAGGATGAATTTACCATAAGAATAACCATATGATTGACGGATTAAACTATTACCAAATTCTGGGTATTCCTGAAGATGCACTGCTGAAGGAAGTGCAGAGCGCATGGCGCAAATTTGTCAAAGAAAATCATGAGGATGTCGTCCCACCAGCAGAACGACAAGCCGCCAAGGAAAGGATGTTCAGGGTCAACGAAGCCTATGCCGTGCTCAGTCACGAAGAAAAACGGGCTGATTACGATAACGGGTATATGCTCAACGGCGGGTCAAAAATTGAACTTGTCAGGAGTCGGGTTAGAAGAGCTAAAGACATCATTCTCAGAGATCGATCGCTCATTACCAGAGAAGAGATGAAGCTGATCGAATCCATTATCGATTACCTGGATAGAAGTACCCAGGAAAGGTGTTTTGCCTGGATGGCCGATATCTTATGCGAGCGTCCGGAAATGGCCAAACATGTGGTGACGTCGGCGTTTGATGAGCAACTGTTAGGGGTTAATACCCATTTACTCGACAGGCTCTTAGAGCAAGCGCCCTACGCCATGACATGGGAAAAAATCTACCTCTATGGAGAAGAGATTCTCGGGATTGCCGGGAAGGAAAATAAGGAAAGAAATTACAACCAGCTTGCCCGTATCCTGTGTCACCGGCTTGATTTGGCGAAACACTTTGTGTACCCGTCATTCCAGGAGCAAGCCTCCGGTTGTGAAAGCTGTTTGCTGCCAACATTATTAAAAGTGGCCCCCCATGAAATTACGCAGGATCATTTCAATGATTACATTGATACCGTCCACAGCATGCGGTGGATTGTTTACGGGCAGCTCAGAAACTATAACGAGCAGGCCGTTTCATGGATACTGAAGGCCAGGCCCGATCTCGTCAGAAAGCCGGAAGAGAAGCCAGCACCGAAGGAGTTGCCACTTCCCTTGCGGTCATGAGGCAAGAGCTTAAAGGCGTCTATGGGATTTTTGACCTTCCGGCGTTCTTTGAATTCAAAGAACGCCGGATAGATTTAACTTGGGTGCTATGGTTTGGGACTTCTTCCAGAGGGCCAGGTAAGAAGTGTTCCGATAGAATTTTGCATTTAGTCCTAATTTTCAAGGCTTAATGGATTAAATCCTTGAATATTTAATGAAAGCTTTTTCCGGCATTTAGGGCAATTGGTGCTATCCAAATCATTATTTTTGGAATCCTTTACCAATAAACCCAAAAACGAGGCTGATCTATGATGATCAATAGTGAAAACGAACCCACAAGGGCATTGACATTTTCTTTT